>NZ_CP041360.1:1878750-2191875 GCF_006965485.1 Spirosoma sp. KCTC 42546 | reverse complement strand
CGAGAGCCTCAAGAACCAGGTCAACCCGCACTTTCTGTTCAATACCCTAAACTCGCTTTCCTCTCTAATTGCCGATGAGCCAGAACGGGCAGAAGAGTTTGTCAACGAAATGGCCAATGTTTATCGCTACTTACTCCAGACCAACCGGGAAGCCGACGCCAGCCCTGATAGCTCCCGGTCCGACGCTTCGCGGTCCGACGCTTCGGCTTCAGGTGGTGAATTGACGCTTCTGGACACTGAACTGACCTTTATCCATTCGTATTTTCATTTGCTCAAGACCCGCTACGGGCCAGGCATTCAGGTAGACGTAGCCATTAACGAGAACGACAAAAACCGGCTGCTGCCTCCCCTCTCGCTGCAAATGCTGGTGGAAAACGCGGTGAAGCACAATGTTATTCACGTTAGCAGACCCCTGATCATTGAAATTAAATCGACGCCCAGCGGTCATCTGATGATCCGTAACAACCTACAGCGCAAGCCAATCCGTCGGGTATTAAGTAATCAGATTGGGTTGAGTAACATTCAGGCCCGCTACCGACTGATGGCTCAACAATACGCGACTCCATTGGAAATCCATATCGACGAATCCGACGGTTATTTTACAGTTACTCTCCCTCTCTTATAGTTAGAACGATCCTAAACGTACTCCTACGTGAAGAGGACGATTTGGCGGTGCGTAACCTCCGTAAATGAGCAGCCGACGTAAAGCCATCTTTATACCCTCAACGAGCGGGTCGGCTCACTCGCAGTGCCGTTCTTTCGTCCGGATCGGGGCTGATTCTGACGCATGAGACTATAGAACAGAGTCGACTTTGCTTCAGCAATTAGCGGGTCGTGCCTATCAACCTTGCCTACACTATAGGAGCGTTGGGCAGCTTTTTTACCGGTATCAGCCGCCCGATCTAAATTTCCTGAAGGGACAGGACAGGGCTGTTAAGTGCTAGTTTTTAAGCCCAAGGAGGTGTTAGAATTATAGCAAACAAACAGATCATAAGCCTATAAAACTCTGAAAGGGAACTTTCTCCAAGTACTTGCAAAGTCTCACGTTCTCTCTTGGCTATGCCGAGTGAGAACGTGAGGTTATCCCCGCAAAAAGAATGAATCGCTGCTGCGCGTGGCTGAAAAGCACGACGTGCTCGATAAGGTGTACCTGGTGATGGTGGCCGAACGCCAGCACTTTCAGATCTGGCAACGTTGATGCCTGGTCAAAATGGCCAGGCTATTTTGGTGATATTGAGCTGGCTTGAGTTATTCATGCTCTGAAGGATTCACGTAATAGCTACCTTTGCCTGAATTCTTAGAGCGGTCAATGCCTAATTGAATAGCTACTTCATTAATTCGCCGACGGCCAATCGTCAGTCGTGCCCCATTTTTCATAATTAGATAGCCTTCGATTGACGAAGCCAGAATACAGCTATAGATATGCTCAGGATTTACCAGACTGTTTTTATGGATGCGCATAAAGTGAGGCCACTGACTAGTATACCATTTTAGTGTTCGACTGGTTAAAATATGTTTACCATCAATCAGGTAAACTGTGCTGTAGTTAATGTCTCCTGATAAATAAAGCACTTTATTCGGATCAAACCTGTGCTGAACCTGAGCAGCATATACCCGTCTCATCAAGGGATTATTGAATGGAGTGGAAAAATAGAAAATGTCATATGTACGTTTTTAGATTCAATTGAGTTTTATAAAGACACAAAAAGCGCCATTACTAGGGTGTAATGGCGCTTTTAATTTTTATACTGTACTACTCATCAATAGTTTACACACATCACCTTCTTAAAAACCTGCCCAGTCGACCCAAGTTTCCAAACGATCACTTCGTCTTTTGGTTGACGACGTACAGTAAGGCCACGGTGATCTCCTTAGACAACTCACCATTGAACACCGACTATACTAAGAGTAAGGCAAGTGAGAGCAGCAACATAGACCAGGAGCGAGCTACCCACTTAAGTGATACAGTGGACTACTATATTTTGTGGAAACTAAAGGGAGGCCGTATAAGATCAGAAATTGATTTCGACCTGGACTATTTCTGACTCAAACTTTCCACAAACCTGCTTTCATATATTCGTGCTGGAAAATTTTGGAAAGTTCCAAAATGCTAAAGGGCGGGGTCAAAAGAGCAAAAAAGATCAGAGATGGGGGGTAGAAACTCAAAACGGACTCATCATGAGGTCGTTTCGAGTTAATCAGGGTGCTTTCGCTATCAGGGACAAAATTGCAGGAGAGATAGGGGGAAAAAGCAAAAGCCTGCTATCTGGAGCAGGCTTTTAAGACTAGTAAGAGTATTTCTTCGTGCACTCGTAGGGATTCGAACCCCAAACCTCCTGATCCGTAGTCAGGTGCTCTATCCAATTGAGCTACGAATGCATTGCCAGATGGCGTTCCCGTTGATTGGGAGTGCAAAAGTAGGTAGAAAAAACGGCCCTGTCAACCTATTTCCCTAAAAAATTTGCTTTTCGCTTCATAAGAAAAGCACCAATACCTTCCATCGCATCCGCCGATCGGCCCAATAGATCCTGATTATCAGCCTCCTGATCGAGTTGATGATCGAGATCAGAATACAGGGATTGGTTGAGTACTTTTTTCATGGCACCAATTGCCCGAGTAGCCGCTCCGGCATAATACCCCACTACGGCATCCACAGCCGCATCCAGATCCGCCATCGGTACCGATCGACTTACCAAACCTAGTTGAGCCGCTTCCGGGCCATATACGCGTCGGCCGGTGCTGCATAGCTCAAATGCCCGTTGTGGGCCAATAAGCCGGGGTAGAAAAAAGGTAGAGCCCGCATCGGGCATCAGACCGATATTGACAAATATCTGACTGAAGTAGGCCTCATCGGCACAAATGATCACATCGCAGGCTAGCGCCAATGAACAACCTGCGCCAGCGGCAACGCCATTCACACGGCCAATAACAGGCTTGGGCAGGTTCCGGATGGCCCGAATCATGGGGTGGTATGTCTCTCGTAATGAATCGCCGAGGGTAAGTTGCCCACCCGAAGACGCAGCCTGGGTAACGCCTTCTTTCAGATCGGCCCCGGACGAAAAAGCTTTATCGCCCGCACCTGTAATCACCACGACCCGAACCTGCTCATCAGTACCGGCGGCTTCGATGGCTGCCGTAATGTCCCCAATCAACCCCGGACTAAGGGCATTGTAGACCTGTGGTCGGTTGAGGGTAATCCGGCAAACCGAATCGGTGACGTCGTAAAGGAGATTTTCGTACATAAGGTTGACAATTAAACACAGAGGGAACGGGGGTTTACGCAGAGAACACGAAGCCTATATCTCGGTGGCCTCTGTGCAAATCTCCGTTATCTGCGTGTTTAAAAAAAATTAGAGTAGCCAGTACACAGTCAGCACACTAACGACCAGACCCAGTACGAATCCAGCCCCCATTTGAGCGGGTGTATGGGCATTGAGTTTTAACCGGGCGCTGGCTACCAGACCCGCCAGCAGTACCAGCAAAATCAGCGAAAAGAATAAATCGGATATGCTGAACCTAAGCATGATGCTGGCAATGATCCCAACCACGCCCCCAATCCCAACGCCGTGGGCGCTAATTTGCCAGGATAGACTGATGAGACCAACCAACAAAATGGAAACCGCAATACCTCCTATCAGGATGCCAATCTCAGGCGCAACCGTCGATACAAGCTGCATCCGGAAGGTGAACAGGTAGGCCAGAAACAAATAGACACTGGCCGTCAGAAAATACGGCAACCGGCGGTCCGCCAACGTATGCAGTTGCAGACTCTGGACATACCCGCTACGGAAGAGGTAATAAATCAGCAGGGAAGGCACGGCAAACGTACCAACAAAAATCAGTACGAGTAAACTAAGCCGTAATGAGCTGGAAAAAGCATCCATACCCAACACGCTGGGCACCTGAAACAGCAACACACCGAACAGTAATGTCGGCATGAGCAACGGATGGAGAACGACCGAAAGGAAACGGGCGAGACTAGTGGTCAATGGAACAGGAATAATGGATAATGAACAATGTAGAATGAATAACGCTGTAAAAATACGCTCTATGTTTTTAGCATTTTACATTATCCATTATCCATTTTACACTATTCATTTTACATTATTCATTATTATAACTGTTTCCGCAGCCGGGCTACCGGAATATTAAGCTGCTCGCGGTATTTGGCTACGGTTCGGCGGGCGATGTTGTAGCCCCGATCATTCAGGATCTTCTCGAGCTTATCGTCCGATAGCGGGTGAAGCTTGGGTTCGGCGTCGATCAGATCTTTCAGAATGTTTTTCACTTCGCGGCTGCTGACATCCTCACCCGTATCGGTCGAAATACCCTCCGAGAAGAAATATTTAAGCGGGTAAATCCCGAATTCGGTCTGCACCGCTTTACTATTAGCCACCCTCGATACCGTTGACACATCCATATCGATCAGGGTAGCAATGTCTTTCAGAATCATCGGCCTGAGTCGGGACTCGTCACCGTTCAGAAAGAAATCATACTGAAAGCGTACGATGGCGTTCATGGTTCGGAGCAGCGTTTGCTGGCGTTGCTTGATGGCATCAATGAACCACTTGGCCGCATCCAGTTTCTGTTTTACAAACGTGACCGTTTCTTTCAGGTTCTTGTTCTGCTTTTTGCTCTTGTCGTAGGTATCGAGCATGTCGGCAAAGGAACGGCTGATGCGTAGTTCAGGCGCATTTTTCGAGTTCAGGGTTAACTCAAGCTTACCGCCGTTGTTAGTCAGAATAAAATCAGGAACCAGGTATTGGGCGGTGCCGGATTCACCCTCAACAGAGCCCGGTTTAGGATTCAGTTTAATAATAATATCAATGACTTTCTTGAGGGAATCGTCGCTGATATTCAGTCGTCGCTGAATCTTGTCGTAGTGTTTCTTGGAAAATTCATCGAAGAATTCGTCGATGATCCGAATCGCCAGAATGTTATAGGGGTCAGACGCGTCTTTGCGTTGCAGTTGCAAAATCAGGCATTCCTGAAGGGTACGCGCCCCAATACCCGGCGGATCGAACGACTGGATTTTGTGCAGGATGCTTTCAATCTCTTCGGTATCGGTAAACACGTTCTGGGCAAAGGCGAGATCATTGACAATGGCCTGCAACGAACGCCGGATGTAGCCATCCGCTTCAATGCTGCCAATGAGCTGAAGACCCACAATACGCTGCTGCTCGGTCAGGTTCAGGTAGCCAAACTGTTGAAGAAGCGAATCGGTCAGGCTCGAACTAGTGGCCAATGGCATATCGCGGTCTTCTTCGGCATAATTACCATCGCCCTGCATTTTATACCCGGCATAATCTTCGTCCTTGATATAACTGTCTATATCCAGATCATCGTCCCGTTCTTTATAGTCATCTGCTTCGTCGTATGAGTCATCATCTTTTTGCTCATACTCTTCATCCATGCCTTCTTCAAGAGCCGGATTAATTTCCAGTTCTTCTTCAATTCGTGTGTCTAATTCAGCCGTAGGAATCTGTAGCAGTTTAATAAACTGAATCTGCTGCGGAGATAACTTTTGCTGAAGAGATTGGGATAGGCTTAACTTCTGCATGGTGGTACTATGAGCGGTAAAATGTATCCGTAATGTTGAGCGGTTAAGTTGGATGTAAAACTGCCCCTCACAATTATCAGACCAAAATAATCAGTTTTTTGTTTTTATCGAGATAAATTTTCTGTGAGGTTTAGACATAGTACCTTCGTGGCTATGACGAATAAGCTTTACGACACTTCGCTGAGCCTACTGACCGACCTGTATCAGGTAACAATGGCCTACGGTTACTGGAAATCAGAAACGGCTGAGAAAGAAGCAGTTTTTAACCTGTACTTCCGAAAGAACCCATTCAATGGGGGGTTTACCATAGCCTGCGGGCTGGCCAATATCATCGGCTACATTACTCACTTCGGATTCTCAAAAAAAGATTTGCGCTACCTCCGCACACTGACAGGCAATGACAAAAAGCCATTGTTTGACGATGCGTTTCTGGATTATCTCGCCAATCTGAAGCTCAGCTGTAGTATCGAGGCCATTCCGGAAGGCACGGTCGTGTTCCCAAACGAGCCATTGGTACGGGTTCGCGGCCCAATTTTACAGTGTCAGCTCCTCGAAACGCCCCTGCTGAACCTCATTAACTTCGAGTCGTTGATTGCTACCAAAGCAGCTCGCTTACGCTTAGTAGCCGATACCGATCAACTGCTGGAGTTTGGTTTACGCCGGGCGCAGGGCGTAGATGGTGGCATGACCGCCAGCCGGGCGGCTTACATTGGCGGCTGCGATGCCACCTCGAATGTGCTGGCGGGCAAACTCTACGACATTCCCGTTCGGGGCACGCACGCCCACAGTTGGGTTATGTCGTTCGATGATGAACAGCAGGCTTTTGATACTTATGCCCAGGTATTGCCCAACAACGTAACCTTGCTGGTCGATACGTACGATACCTTACAGGGCGTCCGGCACGCCATTGAAACGGGGCGAAAGCTGGAAGCCCAGGGGCATACACTGGCGGGCATCCGGCTCGATTCGGGCGATTTGGCTTATTTAAGTATTGAAGCCCGCAAACTACTGGACGAAGCCGGTTTTCAGCATACCGCCATTGTGGCCAGCAACGATCTCGATGAGACCATTATCAGCAGTTTGAAACAGCAGGGAGCAAAAATAAATACCTGGGGTGTAGGTACGAAACTCGTTACCGCCTTCGATCAGCCCGCGCTCGGTGGCGTTTATAAACTGGCAGCGCTTCAAAATGAAACAGCGGGAAATGGAGCGGCAAAATGGGCCTACAAGATGAAGCTATCGGAGCAGGCCATTAAAATTTCGACACCGGGGATTCAGCAGGTGCGCCGATTTCGGGATGAACGGGGGTTTCTGGCCGATATGATCTACAACACAGAAGAAATGAGTGGATCGGATCGACCAACGACCATGATTGACCCGATGGACTTTACCAAGCGTCGGCGTTTTGAAGCAACGCAGTCCTACGAAGATTTATTAGTGCCTGTTTTTCAGGAGGGCAAGTGCGTCTACAATCTCCCCGACATTCATGCCGTACGGGCGCGGGTCCAAACCCAACTGGCGGGCCTGCATCCGGGTGTAAAGCGATTCGTGAACCCCCACACCTATCCGGTCGGGCTGGAAAAGAGCCTGCACGAGTTGAAAACAGAGTTGATCCTTAAATTACGGGAGGCCAATGAAGAGCCGCGTAACGGAACGAAAGGATAGTAGGCCGTTCGCTCAATAGTAGCTGGTAACTTCTTGATTTCTTAACACTCGTCTAATCACTTTGTATTGAACTTTTCTGTTGCTTTACGACTCCTCAGACATCTCCAGACATGCAACCGATTGAATTAGTGGTATTTGACATGGCGGGCACTACCGTGACCGACCACCATGAAGTAGAGCGGTGTTTTGCCGAAGCAGCCGCTGAAACAGGCCTATTTGTTACCGACGAGCGTATTCTGGCCATGCAGGGCCTTGCCAAACGGTATGTATTTGAAACACTTTGGAAAGAACAACTGGGCGAACACAATAGTGATATACAGCGGCAGGTTGATGTATCGTACGCAAGTTTCCGGCGCATTCTCGAAAACCATTACCTCACTCAGGGAGCAACACCCACCGAAGGCTGCCTGGATACCTTTGCCTACCTGTACGAACGGGGAATCGCCATTGCGCTCACAACCGGATTTTATCGGGTTGTAACCGATATTATTCTGGAAAAGCTCGGCTGGCTCAAAGGGCTCGATGGTCGCCGGGTTGGTACCGCAGAAAGTCTGATTCAGGTGTCCATTGCCAGTGACGAAGTGGAACGGGGTCGCCCCTACCCGCACATGATTGAGCGAGCCATGCATCTACTGGGTGTTAGTAACCCCAAAGCCGTCATAAACATCGGCGATACCCCTTCCGATTTACTATCGGGCCGGGCCGCTGGCGTAGCCCTCAATCTGGGCGTTACCAACGGTACGCACTCCCGCGATCAGCTGGAAGCCTACCCACACGATTTACTGATTAATTCGCTCCGGGAATTGCCCGCCTTGCTAGACGCTCGCGAAGTAATGACCACTCATGGATAATGCATAATGCATAATGGGTAATGCATAATGGGTAATGCACAATGGATAATGCATAATGATCGGCTTAAAATCGATTACCTGCATTATTCATTATTTATTATTCATTATTTATTATCCATTTTTCATTCTCCCTTATGACTTCTTACGATTTACTTATTGTGGGCGCAGGTGCACTTGGCACCTTCCACGCACTTCAGGCTGCTCAGGCCGGGCTACGCGTGTTGCTGCTCGAAAAAGATCGCTATCCAATTGGTGCCACGGTGCGGAATTTCGGCCAGGTGGTGCCGTCAGGGCTGGCTGGCCGGTGGTTCGACTACGGGCGACGGAGCCTGGATATCTACCGCACCATTCAACAGGAAACAGATATTACGGTACGGGCCAATGGTACGATTTATATAGCCTCCGATCCCGACGAGTGGACGCTGGCCAACGAACTCCACGACCGATACCAACGACTTGGCTATGGCAGCGAGTTACTCACGAAGGCACAGTGTCTCGACAAATACCCCAGCCTGCAACCCAACTACGTTGTGGGCGGTCTGTTCTTCCCGGATGAGCTTAGCGTAGAGCCGGAGCAGATGATTCACCGACTGATTGCCTACAGCCAACGAAAATACGGAATTGATTATCGCCCGGGTTCGGTTGTGATCGACTGCCAGCCGAACAGTTCGGGTGCGGTTGTTACGCTGAGCAATCGGGAGCATTTCCAGGCAAAACGGGTACTCATTTGCGGAGGACATGAGGTACGGTTGCTGTTCCCGGATGTACTGGCCAATGCCGGTCTGGTAGTCAGTAAGCTGCAAATGTTACTAGCTGAGCCCGTTGCTGGCTTACGCTTGCCGGGTAACATCCTAACCGGTCTGAGTATTCGTCGGTACGAAGCTTTTCAGGAATGCCCGTCCTATGCCAACCTGACAGCCCAGTATCCCGAACACCTGATCGAGCTGAAAAAGTGGGGCATCCATATCCTGTTTAAACAAGCCGTCGATGGCTCCATCATTGTGGGCGATTCGCACGAATATGCCGAGGCTACCCAGGCGGAGGATCTAGGCTATCATACGCAGGATTTTATTAACGACCTGATGCTGGCCGAGGCTCGCCGGATTGTTACCTTTCCGTTAACCATCCGAAAAACCTGGGCGGGTTTTTACAGCCAGACTAAGGCTGAAATTTTTGAGCACGCTATAGATCCAGCCATCCAGCTAATAACGGGTATTGGCGGCAAAGGCATGAGTTCCAGCGCTGGCTATGCCGAACAAAACATCAAGCAGTGGTTCGGCTAACCCAACCAGTCAGCTAAAATGACCCTAGCGGGAGTTTACTAAGCTAAGGTTTTGTGAACTGCATTGCTCTGAAATAGCCTGACACGAGTCGTGTCAGGCTATTTCAGAGCAATGCAGTTTGTTGTATACAGGCCATTGTGATTCCCTAACGCCTTGATTCAACCGCAGCGGCCGTTTCGTACGGCAAACCACTCCCAGCGTTAACTCCCCAGGAGTGGATAAGTGCTCTTGTCTTTACCCCCCACCCCCTAAAGGGGGAGTGCTCCGAAGTGGATTTTCTCCTCCTTTAGGGGGTGGGGGTAAAATAAGCCAATAAAAGAGGCTGATTAAGTAAAGAAAATTCAGCACTTAACGGCCCTGCAGCGTTAACTCCCCAGAGTGGATAAGTGGCGGCAATGCCCCTCTCCGTATACCTTTCAACTGCGTTATAACCTGCTAAAAGACCCTGGGCTTTTTGACTAATTTTGGACGAAGTTTTACCTTTCTTTACTTTAGCCAGCAACTCCATTCGTTCAGTAGACGTAAAGTTGACTCGATACTGACGTATGGCGCTGAGGGAATGTACCTCTAAAAGCCTAAATACCTGGCAACTTATCGTTGACGATTAGAATCAATTAACTGAAACACTCATGGTAGTAAAACAATATCTGATAATCGACGATTCGGAGCCCGATGCGTTTTACTTAAAAGGTTTGTTAAGCCGGTTCACGTTTTTTAATTTGGTTGGCATTGCGCCAACGATTGAGTCGGCGGTTCAGTTTTTGTCTTCCCAATCAATTGATCTGATCTTCCTCGATATTAGCCTTGATGGGCAATTGGGGCTAAGCCTCCTTAAAACAGGCATGACCTTACCCCCTGTAATTATTACCAGCGCTTATCCGGATTATGCCCTGGAAAGCTATGAAATTGGGAAGGCAGCTGATTATTTGTTGAAACCTTTTACGTTAGAACGGCTGCAAATTTCCCTTACGCGGGCTCTTCAATGGCAAAATCAACCAACCGTTATTGAAAAAAATGAAATTTTCTTAAAGATGGGACGCAAAGCGCAACGCTTTGTCTTCCAGTCGATCGATTACATCGAAGCGTTTGGCATTTATTCTAAAGTGTATGCAGACAATCAGATGTATCTGGTGAATGAAGGACTCGCGTTACTAATTGATCAACTACCGGCCCGCCTGTTTATTCGGGTTCATAAATCATACGTTATCAATATCAATAAAATAACAAGCTACGATCGGCATACGATCTGGCTGGGTCAAACAAAAATCCCCATTGGCCGTTCGTTTCGGCCTAGCCTGGAAGGGTTATTGTCGGTATTTGATACGAATAGTAATGAAGAGCCTTAACAATGGATGTTCATGAGCAGACTGTACAAATTGCTGGTACAAGCTTACTGAACAGGTATGACCCATGTCCGGGCGCCTTTAATTAGTCAATCAACTTCAGGGGCAAATCAACGGCTTAAAGCATGAACTATGTCGTTCATATCAAAAAAACAGATGTTCATATCGTTTACGCATGCAGGTATCTTTACTGTTAATAAATTTACTGTGTTATTAACCTGTAAGTGCACAAAATGGACGATAAAGAACTAGCTGAGACATGCACGGATAAACCAGTCTCTGATTTCTATTCACCTGGCAATGATCAACCTGGCAGTCTCATTACATCGAATGAGCTTGAGCACTTAAAATTTAAAAATTTATTAGCTCAGTATAAAGCTAAGGTATTCGAACAACATGCCTATCTGTTTCTGTCATAACGTTAAAACCAGTTTTTACTTCGCTTTACGTTGTGATTGACTCAGTCTATGCGTTTGCTCCATTTTGTTCAGGTATTGGTTCTTCTCTGGTCGACCGCAGGAGCTCAGTCAACAAAACCATCTGTTGCTACACTCAAAGCTCAACTGCGTGTACAGCAAAGCAACAACGCTCGTTTACAAAGGTATATAGCAATCGCCCAGTATTATTTTGACATCGACCAATACGATAGTCTATATACATACACGAAGGAAGGACTCCGGCTGGTGAACAAGAGCCGTGATTATAGTGGCGATTTACACTATTTTTTGGCCCGTTATTATCGTCAACGTGGTTTGTATAGCCAGGCAATCACGTTTACCCGACAGGCAATCGAGTATGCCCAAACAGCCAACGCGGTTAAAAAGATCGTTGAGTTCCAGTATACGTTAGCTGTGATCTATTCAGATGCCGGTGATCTATCAAGAGCGATCGATCAGATTGGGAGGAATATAAGGTATCTGGCCACCCATGAGGATATACCGACACTCGCAGCGAATTACCTCCTGATAATTGCCCTGTACCGGGAATTGAAGAACCCCTCGCTGGAGAAAGCCTACACCCAAAAATATTTTGCCCTGGATAAACGAAACTGGCCAGCCGTTGATCGTATGTACGCATCGATACTAGAGGGGGAAATCCTGGAACAAAAAGGCCAATTCAAGAAGGCAGAGGTGGCGTACCAAGAAAGCTTGCGGTATGCACGGCTGACAAATAGTCCCTTTAGGGTGATTGATGCGCTTGAAGTTGTAGGGATCAATTTACGCAATCAGCAGCGCTATAAGTTGGCCATCCAGCTATTTGATGCGCAATTTCGCAAGGCACGTGCGTTAAAGAGCAGAGCCGTGATGGCAAGTGCCAAACGGGAATTAGCCATGACTTATTTGGCCTCTCAACGACCCAAAGACGCCTTGCCGGAGGCTCGGTATGCCCTGTACTTATTCAGGCAAAATAAACAACCTGATGGTATCATCAACTCGCTGGGTACCTTAACGGCCGTATTGAAAGCGAATGGCCAGTATCAGGAGGCCTTAGAGATTTATGAAGAGCAACAGCACCTAAAGGAAAACACCTACTCTGAAAGAAATGCGCAGAAACTAGCCTATATGCAGGCCGTATTTGACATCGAAACAAAAGAAAAAACGATTAAACTACTACAAAAAAACGCGCAGATTAATCTACTAAAAACGCTTCGTCAACAACAACAGCTTACCCTAGCCAGGCAAACACAACTGGCCGCAGCCGCTATAATCGGGCTATTACTCACACTCATAGGCACAGTCTATTTCTTTCTGCGCAAATCCCAGCGCGCTTATTCCGCTTTAACTCATCAGCAAGCGCTTCTCCAACAAACAGCCAATGAATTGACCGAAGCGAATGCGGTCAAAAACAAACTATTTTCCCTCATTGGTCATGATTTGCGGAGTCCCCTGGCCAGTGTGAAGGTTACCATTCGACAAATCCAGGAAAACGGCGATTCATTTCAGGCCGCCCGGCTCCTGGTGGATCGTCTGGAAAGACAGGTAGATAATATGCTGGGGTTGTTGACTAACTTATTAGATTGGTCAATGATTCAGTTAAATGGCTTCCATACCTTTTCAGAATCGCTGCTTCTCTATCCACTCATTGACGAAATACTCAGTCTGGCCAGCGAGCAACTACAGCAAAAGCAGTTGACAGTCATTAATCATGTTGACAAAACGCATTCGGCAATGGTCGATAAACAGCAGTTAGGCGTGGTCGTACACAATATTCTTACGAATGCCATTAAGTTTACCCACCCAGGCGGCTATATTCGTATTCAATCAATTGGCTACGAAGACGTTGTTGAATTACAGATCCGAGATACAGGTATTGGTATGTCAGCTGAGCAGATAGCTGCTTTATCGACATGGCCAGAAGTACGCAAGGGAACAATGGGAGAAAGCGGCATAGGGCTTGGCTTACGGATCTGTCGCGAAATGCTAGCCCGTCAGGGCGGACGTTTGTCCATCGAAAGTAAATTGAATAAAGGCACTTTGGTCCGCATTCAATTACTGACCTTGCGTAATGAGCTAAAACCCGAGATGGCTTAAATTAGCGCTGGTAAACTGCCACCTTTTGACAAAAAAGCATCATTGCCCTTATGAATGAGGGAAGGAAAGGCTTTTGGGAAGCTACTTATAAGCAGTGCATTGCCAAAATGATTGGCCTTTGCTATCGGTATACCTATGATCGGCAAACGGCAGAAGACTTAGCCCATGATGCGTTTTTACTAGCGATTGATAAAGCGTCAAGCTTTGAAAACAAAGGCCCTTTTGAAGCCTGGTTAAGGCGTATTGTCATCAACGTAGCCTTGCAACACGTTCGGGAGCAGAAAAAACAGAAGGACCATCAAGACAGGATAAGAACAGCGTTTCAGATTCCCTCCCTTGAATCTGACGAGGAAAGCAACTCCAATCCAGCCTATTCATTTTCAGAAACTGAACTGTTAGAGACCATTAGCCTTCTGCCCCACCACCATCGACTGGTGTTTAATCTGTACGTATTTGATGAGTTCACCCATGCCCAGATCGGAGCCGAGTTGGGTATCAGCGAAGGAACCTCAAAGTCCCATTTGGCAAGGGCTCGCAAGAAAATTCGGGAAATCCTTACTCAGAAAACAAACCAGCACCCGAAACGAAAGCGGTTACTATTCCTGTTGTTGCTTCCGAATCGGCTTGGCGGTATGGATCAGTTGTTCAGACGCCACTTGAACGCGTTCGAGCTACAGCCTCAACAGGCATTGCCTATTCACACTGCCAATGGTAGGGATGTTTCAGGCCTAAAAACTAAACCGTCTGTCTTTATTCCACAAATCTTAATAAAGACAGATCTGGCAGAATTAGCCCTGATGCTTACGCTAGCCATTGTTTCATACCTCCAGCTGAACGCATATAAGCCCATGAAAGCGCCAATGATAGCAGCGCCTTCTGCCAACCTGTTGGAGAATAAGGTGCAGTCAAAAATAAATACGGATACTAAGCAGGTTTCTATGCCGCATCCAACTGCCACCTTTTCCAGAAATACCATCATAGCTAGAAAACAAACAGAAAATAGCGAAATGATGAAAAAGGTAAACACCCTAAGTGCGCTGCTGCTTTCGGGCTCAGCGCTGGCATTTGATTCAACAGCTCTATTGACTCCTTCCCAATTACCTATCCGGTTTATCAATCAGCCTGTGGTTGACAACAAGTTAACGGAAATGGTAAGGCCGATTGGCCAAACTCAGTCGGACACTAAACCAAATTCTAAAAAAATTTTCGGTACGTTTTATGCGTCGGAGCTGTTTTGGTCGGCAGAAAACAATGAACTATACGTCAGGGGAAAGCATGTAAAAGTTAGTCTTAACACGCAAAAATTTACGGGAAGCGGTCAATTTTCCTTCCTGAATAAAATAAGCTATTTGGTTGTCAATGGCAATCCCATGCATATAAATGACACCATACAGCTTTCGGATAAGAGCTATAGCCTGATCAAATTAACCCAGGCAGAAGCCCTGGAAAAATATGGCGATATAGCCAGGATGGGCGCGGTGGAAATAACGCTGGGGGAATAGCTCACACAAGCAACGTGGAATGCTGGCGGTAGGTCCCCTGGTACAATGAACCTGGCAAACTACCCATCAACTGTCTGTTAATTTTATGTAAAATCGGCAAAGACCTATTCACAAACGATTGATATTCAATACATATTGGCGTAATACCAGGAGCGTACTTTTGCGGGTAATTACTTAAGTAATACTAACCTGTTAACGTATGAAACCTATTTTACCCAACTCAGTGCCACAACAATCACCCCGGCCGAGAACCTCGATTCTCGCTCTGCGCCAGGTAGTTGTGGCATGTTTGTTTTGTCTACTGCCAGGCCTATCTGCGATGGCCCAAACGGTCACAGGTCGAATCCTGTCCGGCGACGATAATCAGCCACTACCGGGCGTATCTATCGTTGTGAAAGGTACCAATGCCGGGACAACCTCTCGCGCCGATGGTACGTACTCTATTAACACGTCGGCAAAAAGCACACTCACCTTCTCCTTCATCGGCTATGCTACACAGGAAATTGCTGTAGGCAATCGTACCACGCTGGACGTAACCATGCAGGCTGGCGACCGGACACTGAACGAGGTTGTTGTAACTGCTTTAGGTATCAAAAAAGACATCCGACAAACGGGTGTGGCCATCCAGACAGTTGAAGGCGCGCAGCTTATTAAGGCCCGCGAACCCAACCCGATCAACTCATTAGTTGGTAAAGTAGCTGGTTTAACGATCGGAGCCTCTGCCGAACTGCTGCGTCGGCCCAACGTGATTCTGCGGGGTAATACCGATGTCCTGTTTGTGGTCGATGGCGTGCCCATTAACTCCGATACCTGGAACATCAGTGCCGACGATATCGAAACGTACTCTGTTCTGAAAGGGGCATCGGCTTCGGCGCTATATGGTTTCCGGGGGAAAAACGGGGCCATCCTGATCACGACCAAACGTGGTACGAAAGATAAACGCGGGTTTGCCGTGGACGTGAATACCAGTCAGATGGTGGACAATGGCTTCCTGGCCATTCCGAAAGTACAGGACGAATACGGCCCCGGCGATCACGGTGTGTATGAATTTGTGGATGGTAAAGGGGGTGGTAAAAACGATGGCGACTACGATATCTGGGGACCCCGTTTCGAAGGCCAGTTGATTCCGCAGTACGACAGCCCGGTCGATCCGGCTACAGGCAAGCGCTCCGGTACGCCCTGGGTGGCTCGCGGTAAAGATAACCTGAAGCGGTTCCTGCAGGCGGGTATTCTCTCGACCAACAACATTGCGGTATCGGCATCGGGAGAGAAATATGACCTGCGTTTTTCAATCTCGCACAACTACCAGCGGGGGCTGGTGCCCAATACCAAACTGAACAGCACGACCTTTAAAGTAACGACGGGCTACAACTTCACGAACCGGTTGCGGTTTGAGGGCGATATCCAGGTGAATCGTCAGTATACGCCGAATATTCCTGACGTTGATTACGGCCCGAACTCCATGATTTACAATATCGCTATCTGGGGTGGAGCCGACTGGGACATCGACCAGTTGAAAAACTACTGGCAGCCAGGTAAAGAAGGGACGCAACAGATTTACGCTGAATATCAGCGCTATAACAACCCCTGGTTCATCACCAAAGAATGGTTGCGGGGTCACTACAAAACAGACATCGTTGGGCAAACATCCCTCAAATACAACATTGCCGATGGGCTGGACTTTCAACTACGCACCCAGGTATCGACCTGGAACCTGCTGCGGACGGAGAAGTTTCCATACTCGGCAACGGTCTATGGTCGGGAAGAAGCCAAAGGTGACTACCGCGAAGACCGCCGGAATTTGCTGGATAACAACACCGACCTGTTGCTTAAATACAACAAGCGGATTAATCCACTCCTGAATGTGAATGCCATTGCCGGGGGTAACATGCGTATTTACAACTACAACTCGAACTACACGACCACCAATTACCTGAACGTACCGGGCGTGTATAACTTCTCGAACTCGCTCAACCCGGTCATTGCGTCGAACTTCAATGCCGATATGCGCGTACTGTCGGCCTATTATTCGGCGGACTTCACCCTGAAAGATTTCGTGACGTTGTCCACAACGGGCCGGATGGATAAACTGTCCACCTTGCCAAAGGGTAACAACACGTTCTTCTATCCATCGGTGGCGTTGAGCACGGTGTTGTCAGATTACCTGCACCTGCCCCAGGCAATTTCTTTCCTGAAAGTACGGGCCTCCTATGCCAATGTGAAAGACGGTCTTACCCAATCGACCATTGGTGTGCCATCATTTCCACTAGGCTATGGTCAGCAATATTTGTCGTCGTATGATGGCCCAACGTATCAGAACTCGGCTGTCTACGCAACGCCTTATACGGTTAGTAACACAACCTCGGCCTATTTTACCAACACGCTCAACAACCCGAATATCAAGCCCAACAGTACGTCGCAAACCGAAGTGGGCTTAGACGCGCGTTTTCTGAACAACCGACTCGCCTTCGATGCAGCTTATTACATCAGCGACGATGGTCCGCGTATTTTTAGCCTGCCGATTTCCGAAACAACGGGTTATTCGGCCGCGCTGGTAAATGGTATCAAAACCCAGAAAAAAGGGGTTGAACTGTCCCTGACAGGTAAAGTAATTCGCAACGCCAACGGATTTAACTGGGATGTACTGGCCAACTGGTCGACTTACAAAGAGGTGTACAAAGACTTTTATCCGGGTGTAACGGCCTTGAATACGTTCTTCAAAATCGGCGACCGGACGGATAAGTATTACACCAAAACGTTTGTCCGCACCCCCGATGGTCAGATCATTAATGATGCCGGTGGACGTCCGCTTCAAACGACGGTGGCTCAATACGTAGGCAATATCAACCCGGATTGGGTATGGGGCCTGAACAACCGCTTCAGCTACAAAGATTTCACGTTCAGCTTCCAGTTCGATGGACGCGTGGGCGGGGTTATCTCCGATTATGTACAGCAGAAAACCTACGCGGGTGGTCGGATCATCAACACAGTTGAGGGTGATATGGGTATTGCCCGGTTGAATGATACGAAGGGTATTAAGTCGTACCTGGGCGAGGGGGTTCAGGTGAGTAACAATGCTAGCATCAACTACGATGCCGATGGCTACGTGACCAACTACAGCGAACTGAAGTTTGCGCCAAACACGACGAAAGCCTATTTGCAGGATTATATTGCCAAGCGCTACGGCTTCGACGGCGGCAATATCATCAGCCGTTCGTTTGCCAAACTCCGCGAAGTGGTCATTGGCTACACACTGCCACAATCGTTTGTCAGCCGCTTGGGCATCAAACAGGCATCGGTATCCTTCGTGGGTCGTAACCTGCTCTACTTTGCCGAGAAGAAAGACATTGATATCGACCAGTTTACAGGCAATGGCCGTTCGGACCTGCAAACGCCAACCACACGCCGTTACGGGTTTAATTTGAATCTGACATTCTAATTAATCGTCAGTCGTAGTCATTGATTGTCAGGTATTGTCATTTGTCGTGTAAGCGGCAGTAGCAAATAATGACAGCGAATGACTACGACTGGCAACTTAATGACATAAATTTATGAAACTGAACAAATACATTCTACCACTACTGGCTCTCTTCCTGACCTTGTCAGCCTGCGAGAAGCCGTTCGACGAACTCGAAAAAGATCCGAACCGGGCGGTCAATGCCCCCGCTTCATTGGTGCTTAAGGGTATCCTGAACGATATGTACGATTCGGGTAACAGTCCGTCTGGTTTTTCGGGGGTAACCTACGCACCCTGGGGTTCTGAGCAGCGTTTCAACCAGTTTTTCGCCAGTAATTACAACTACTACGCAACCAACGAATACAGCTGGACAACCACGAATCTGAATTTCTACACGCTGAAAGACGTGTTGAAAATGGAGTCCGAAGCCAAACGGGCGGGCGCTGCCGATGTGAACCCCTATTCAGCACTAGGAAAATTCTTTCGGGCGTATTTCTACGAAAACATGACCCGTCGGGTAGGCGATGTTCCGCTGACAGATGCCCTGAAAGATCAGGCCAACCTGACGCCTAAATATGATTCTCAGAAAGCGGTTTACATCCAGATTCTGAAATGGCTCGATGACGCCAATACCGATATGGCAGCTATCATCGCCAAAGGCGACAACACACTCGGCGGTGATTTTTACTTCAATAACAACCTGCGTCAGTGGCAGAAAGTCGTGAATACGTACCGGCTACGGGTGCTAATCAGCCTGAGCAAGAAAGAGAGTGATACCGACCTGGCTATTAAGCAGAAATTTGCCGATATGATCGGGAATCCAACGAAGTACCCGATTCTGACGGGCATGGCTGATAATCTACAGTTTATCCATAATGGCGTACAAAATAAGTATCCCCGCAATCAGGACAACTTTGGTCAGAATGCAACGCGTGAAAACATGGCCAAAACCTACGTCGATTTGCTGGTCGATCGTAAAGACCCCCGCATTTTCGTGGTGGCTGAACCCGCTTCGGCAAAAATTGCTGCGGGCCTGAAACCAACCGATTATGCCGCTTTTGTCGGCGCGTCCTCGGGCGAAGATCAGCAGGATATGGCTACTGAAGTACTGAAAGGACAGTACTCTTTTCAGAATCGGAAGCATTACTACACATCCTATGTGGGCGAACCTGTCTTCATCATCGGTTATCCCGAACTGATGTTTACCATTGCTGAAGGAATTAACCGGGGCTGGGCAACAGGCAGCGCCGATGATTATTACCAGAAAGGCATTGCCGCGTCGATGGGTTTCTATGGTTTGAAAGATGGCGACAATACCGTTACGTTCTCGCGTGATGGCGGTATTGCCAATTTCGATACCTATACCGTTAAGGTGAGCATGAGCGATTACCTGGCGCAGACTTCTGTAAAATATGCCGGTAACAATGCCACGGGTCTAACCCAGATTCTAACCCAGAAATACATCGCCTTCTTCCAGAATTCGGGATTGGAAGCGTTTTACAACCAACGTCGGACGGGCGTCCCTGCTTTCCTGACGGGTGTAGGTACGGGCAACAGCGCCCGGATTCCGAAACGTTGGCAGTATCCGACCAACGAGCGGACAACCAATGCCGACAATCTGAAATCTGCCTTGACTACCCAGTATGGCGGTACTGATGATATCAACGCCACCATGTGGATTTTACAATAGTTGTCTTAGTTTGTTCTGTCACTATTTAAACTTACTGAATTTCTTTAAAACTGAACCGTTTTTTGTCATTCCGACGCAGGAGGAATCTCAAGCTTCCATATTCATCAAGCTTGAGATTCCTCCTGCGTCGGAATGACAAAAAACGCGCTAATTCTAGCTAGAAAATGAAAGTTTAAACACCTTATCTACTACCTATGCGCCTTTTCGCTTATCTCATTGTTTTTTTGATCGGCTCCTTCGCACGGGCTCAACCGGCTCAGAACATCATTCTGGTAACACTGGATGGCGTGCGCTGGCAGGAGATTTTCAACGGGGCCGATTCAACCCTTTTGTTTGATCCGGTATTCAGTCGCGATACGGCCAGTGCCCATAAACAATTCTGGGTGGCTAGCCCTGTCGAACGGCGGAAGCGACTTACGCCCTTTATCTGGAATACCATTGGACAACAGGGTCAGCTCTATGGTAATCGGCAACTGGGCAGCCGCATGAACGTATCCAACCCCCACTGGTTCAGTTATCCCGGTTATAACGAAATCCTGAGCGGGTACGCCGATGACCGGATCAAGTCGAACGATAAAATCGACAACCCAAACGTCACGGTGCTGGAGTTTTTGAACAAGCAACCTGGTTTTGGCGGAAAAGTGGCCGTATTTTCGTCCTGGGACGTGATTGAAGCTGCCGTCAATGAAACCAAAACCGGAATCTACGCCAGTTCGGCTAACGAGCCCAGTAAGCCGCGCACCGCTACCGACTCGTTGTTGAGTGATATTACAGCCTTGTACCCACGAGAAAACGGCGATGGCGTTCGGGCTGATTTCCTGACGTATTTTGCGGCCCGGCAATACGTTAAGCAAAACCAGCCACGGGTACTGTTTTTGTCGTTCGATGAAACGGATGATCTGGCCCATGCCGGACGCTATCTGGATCACCTCCGGATGCTTCAGTCGATTGATGGGTACCTGGCCAATTTGTGGCAAGTGATTCAGAAAATGCCGCAGTATGCCGGAAAAACGGCCATTGTCATTACGACCGATCATGGCCGGGGCCATACGCCCAAAGCCCGCTGGAAAGATCACGGCACCAAAACGGCCGACTCGTATCAGATCTGGATGGCGGCTATGGGACCAGGAATTTCGGCGACGGGTGAGCAGAAAAACGGCCCTGTCCTCTTTCAGAATCAGATAGCCGCTACCCTGGCTCAGTTGCTGGGGTTTGATTTTAAAACAGATCATCCGGTTGGTAAACCCATTGACCCTATTTCGGGGGCAAATCGGTGATAGATTTGTACCCGAACCGACTTAATCTGCTATGATGAACCGTAGAACCCTTCTTAAATCAGCAACGCTGCTGCCGTTGGCGTCTGCTGCCGATGGTCTGATCACATCGGCACCCACGGCCCGCAAACGCGCTGTTCGTTTTGCCTACCTCGGCGATACGCATATTACACCCGACAGTAAACCCATGGAATCGGTAGCCAGGTGTTTCCAGCATGCACAAAACCATGCCGACAAACCAGCATTCATTCTGCACGGGGGCGATGTGATCATGGATGCGCTGGCCAAAGATCGGGCCGATGTGCAGAAACAATGGGATGCCTGGAACACAGTCGTGAAAGCGAACAATTCTTTGCCTATTGAATACTGCATCGGCAACCACGATATCTGGGGTGTCGACGCGGCTAAATCGGAACCGCTCTACGGCAAAAAATGGGCAATCGATCAAATGAAAATCAGCGGTCGGTATCGGTCGTTTGATCGAAATGGCTGGCATTTTATTGTTCTGGACAGTGTGCAACCCAAGCCCGATGGCAAGTGGTATACGGGCAACATTGATGCTGAACAGTTGGACTGGCTGAAACAGGATCTGGCCAAAACGGGCACAAAGACACCAATCCTGATTCTGTCGCACATCCCCATTTTCAGCCCTACCGGTTTCTTTAGCGAGACGAATATCAAGGATGGAACCTGGACGATTCCGGCGGGTTTAGTTTTGTCGAACACGCCAGAATTGCTGAAATTGTTTTATCAATATCCGAACATAAAAACGGCTCTGAGCGGCCATATGCACCTGCTCGACCGGGTCGACTACAATGGGGTTACCTACTTTTGCAATGGAGCCGTTAGTGGTAACTGGTGGAAAAGTGAGGTCTACCAGCAAACCAAAGCGGGCTATGCGCTCATTGACTTGTACGACGACGGAACCGTAGAACGAACTTATTTACACTACACGTAGTCCGGATGTAAGACAGGTTTTTCTTTGACAGGATTACAGGATGAACAGGAGTAATTTTAGACATAAAAATCCTGTTCATCCTGTAAATCCTGTCAAAAAGAATAAACATGTCCTTCCGGACGATCCCAAGAAACGACAATGCAAACCATTATTAATCTCTTCGCCGAAAGCGGCCAGGACGCTTACTACGGTGAACCCGTAACCCAACTTGAACACGCCCTTCAATGTGCCCACCTGGCCGAAAAAGCAGGGGCTGATGCTGAAACCGTTGTCGCGGCTTTCCTGCACGACATTGGCCATTTGCTACCGCCCGAATTAGCCGGTGGCTATATGGATGGCTACGGCACGGTCGATCACGAGAAACTTGGGGCCGACTATCTACGCGAAATGGGTTTTTCCGAAAAAATAGGTCAACTGATTGAGCATCACGTCAATGCCAAACGGTATCTGGTCTACAAGAACCCGGCGTATTTTGCCCGATTATCGGAAGCAAGTTTAAAAACGCTGGAATTTCAGGGTGGGCCTATGAAAGCAGGCGAAGCGCTGGCGTTTGAAACGAATCCCTATTTTCGTGAAATCCTGCAGGTACGCGGTTGGGATGAACAGGCTAAAATACCCGGCTTTCCTACGCCCGATATGGCCTATTATCTGACAATAGCGAACAGACTACTGGATGGAGTCGACTCCTAACTTGCGGTTCAACCCTGTCTTCGGCTTTTACGTCCAGTTATGAAGCACCTGTGCTGGTTTTCTCTTCTTTTCTTTGTCCAGCAAACGCTCGCCCAGCGAACGTACACGACCTTACAGGTTCCGGGCCGGGCAGACTATTGTACTATTAATCCTACCGGAAAATCGGTCTTGCCAAGTGGTCGTTATGTAACGCCAGCGGGCCAAACCATCCGAATCACCAATGATCCCTTCGGGCTGGCACTCTCGCCCAATGGACAACGGGCGGTATCGTTGCACGATGGTGTACTTACCGTACTGAACCTGGCGGAGTTGACGGCAACACGCGTTCCCGATTATGCGGGTAAAATCCCTGCTGTTTTAAAAGACGGCTCCTTTTTGGGTGTGGCCTTCGCGCCCGATAACCGGACCGCTTATCTGAGCAATGGCGACAAAGGGCGGGTGTTGATTTTCGACACCGACCAACTCAAAACCATCGATAGCATCAGTCTCGACGGCAACGGCTACACCGACAGCTTTACCTCCGATCTACTTCTGAATGGAAACGAACTGTTGGTTCTCGATCGGGCTAATTTCCGGATGGTTCGTATTGATGTCGCTACCAAACGCATTACAGCCTCTATTCCGACCGGTCGGCAACCGTTTGGCTTATCGATCAGCCCCAATAAAAAGCTGGCCTTTGTGGCTAATGTGGGCTTGTATGCGTATCCGAAAGTGCCGGGCGTGACCAAAACCAATAAAGACACTATGGCGCTGAAGTTTCCACCTTATGCAGCCCATACCAAAGAATCGGCAGAAGGTGTGGAAGTGGAAGGACGACGGATTCCCGGACTAGGTAGTCCCCTGGCCGATGAAGCCATGAGTGTCTGGATGGTCGACTTGACAACGAACAAAATCCTTAAGCGGTTTAAAACGGGCGTTCAGATTGGCGAGATGATCGAAGAAGCGGAAGTTGTGGGCGGGGCATCGCCAAACTCGGTTGTGGCTGGACGTAACTATGCCTTTGTCTCCAATGCGACGAACGACAATATTTCGCTCATCGATTACCGAAACCGAAAACTGGCAGGCACAATATCGCTGAAAGTCGACCCTAAACTTGACCGCTACCGGGGACTGATGCCCTTTGGGCTAGCGTTGACTGCCGATGAAAAGACGCTATACGTTGCTCTGCTGGCCTTCAACGCCGTGGCGGTTGTCGACGTAGCGACGCGAAACGTTCGGGGCCTGATTCCAACGGGCTGGGGACCAACGCGCGTTGCCTTATCACCCGACCAGAAAACGTTGTTTATAACGTCTGCACGAGGGTATGGAGCCGGACCAAATGGAGGAGCCTCCTTCGTAAAGCCACCCCAGGGAACCTACATCGGTGATATTCAATTAGCTACGTTTCAGTCCGTCGCCGTACCCAATGCGGCCCAGTTGGCCACCTATACGAAACAGGTTCTGGCGAACACCTACCAGGCCATCGCACTCACCGACAATGGAAAAAATCCGTTGCCGGTATTGCCCAAAACGAGGCAATCGCCCATAAAGCATGTTGTGTACATCACCAAAGAAAACCGCACCTACGACGAGGTATTGGGTCAGGTAAGCACCGGCAAAGGCGATTCGACACTGGCTCGCTTTGGGGTAGGTGTTACGATTAAAAGCCGCGTCTCGACCAGCCGCGGAACGAGCGGTCGGACTACAGACCGTTCGGGGGATACCGTGCGCATTACTGCCGCCGATATTATGCCGAACCATGTGCGGGTAGCCCGGCAGTTCGCCTTCTCCGACAACTTTTACTGCGATTCGGACGCCAGCATTCACGGTCACCACTGGATGCTAGGCACCATTCCGAATGAGTGGGTTGAAGCCAATGCGGCTTCGGCGGGTCGGTTCGATCCGGATTCGAAAGCACCCGGTCGGCGGTTTCCTAAAGCGTCGGGCGCTATAGATCCCGAAGATTACAATGAAATCGGCGGCCTTTGGGAAGCCTTCGAGCGCAACAGGATTTCGCTGTATAATTTCGGTCAGGTCAACGAATTTGCCGGAAACGTAGAAGAGTGGACGACCACGCAGTTTGGGGCGGCTCAATCCGTCGTGTTTCCAATGCCGAAAGCCGTGTACCCACACACATCGCGGGATTTTGCGGGCTATAACACCAACGTGCCCGATCAATACCGCATGGAACAATTTGAGCGGGAGTTTACGGCCAAATGGATTAAGGGGAAGGAGAAACTGCCGCAGTTTGTAACGATGCAGATTCCGAATGACCACGGTGCCGGACCTCGTCCCGATTTCGGCTATCCGTTTTTACATTCCTATATGGCCGATAACGACCTGGCCGTTGGTCGGGTATTGCATTTTCTGTCGCGTACGAAATACTGGAAAAACATGCTCGTCATCATTACCGAAGATGATCCGCAAGGGGGTGTTGACCACATCGATGCGCACCGTTCCATTCTGATGATGGCCGGGCCCTATGTGAAGCGGGGTTATGTATCGCATACGCATGCCAATTTCGGTTCTATTCTGAAAGTGATTTACAATATCCTGGGTGTTCCGTATGTGAATCAGTACGATCAGACGGCCTCGCTGTTGCAGGATTTCTTCACCGATAAACCCGATTTCCGGCCCTACAATGCCGTATTGCCCGACGCACGTGTATTTGATCCGCAGGCAGCCATGAAGCCCTACAAGAAGTTGTTCGACTGGCGGAAAATCGAGAAAGGACCCGAAATGGACGACCGGGCCGACCAGCGCGCAGAACATTATCGGCAGCAGCAAGAGAAGTAAAATTTTGTTATATTGCCAGAAAAAGAAATCCCTAAATGAAGTATACAGTCAACGTTATTTACGAGAAAGACGAACAGGGTTATTACGTCTTTTGTCCACAGTTGGCGGGCTGTCAGTCGCAGGGAGACACGTTTGAAGAGGCTCGAACGAACATTCAGGAAGCAATCGAATTGTATCTGGAAACACTAACGCCCGAAGAAATAATCGAACGCCTGTCGCACGAAGTAATCACCTCATCGCTCGAAATCGCCATTGCCTAAATTACCCGTTTTAGACGCGAAAGAAGCTGAGCGACTTTTGCTGAAGCACGACTTTTTGTGGATACGCACGAAAGGTAGCCACTGAATTTATCAGAAAGACGATACACGAGTTGTTCTGCCTTATCACGCCGGAAAGAGCCTTCACCCGAAAATCGTGAAAGAAGTGCTCGAAGCCATCGGCGAACTGTAATATAAACGCTATGCGCTCTCCCGCTTTCCTGCGAAACCCAACGACCTTTGTTATTTTCGGTGCCACAGCCGCCTTTTGTACCTACGCCTGCATGTACGCCTTTCGCCGGGGCATTACGGCCGTTACCTTCGAAGGCATGTTCTTTGTGGGAATCAGTTATAAAATCTGGCTCGTTACGGCGCAGGTATTCGGTTATGCCGTATCGAAAGGCATTGGCGTGAAGGTCGTTTCGGAGATGTCGCCGGGCCGAAGAGCGATCAATATTCTCTTTTTTGTGGGGGTTGCCTTATTGGCCTTATTGGCCTTCGCGCTGGTTCCGGCTCCCTATAATATCGTTTTCCTGTTTCTGAATGGGCTACCCCTTGGGCTGGTCTACGGAACGATGCTCGGTTTTCTGGAAGGTCGACGTCAAACCGATGCCCTCGTAGCCGGACTGACCGCATCGTTCATTTTTGCGTCGGGTTTTGTGAAAACGGTGGCACTCACGATTAAAAGCGACTGGGGCGTCACCGAATTCTGGTTACCCTTCGTCACGGGGAGCTTGTTTGTGTTGCCGATGCTGGTATCGATCTACGCGATGACCCTACTTCCCCCGCCTACCGCCGAAGACCGCGCCCTCCGCACCGAACGAAAACCGATGGACGGAGCCGAACGGCAAGCCTTTGTCCGGAACTTCCGGCCCGGCCTGATCCTGCTGATCCTCTCCTACGTACTCCTTTCCGCCTTCCGCGACTTCCGGGACAACTTCGGCCCCGAAATCCTGAAAGATGCCGGTGTGGAGAATCCTGGCATCTTCGCCAAGACCGAAACGATGGTGGCCGTTGGAATCCTGATCGTGATGGCGCTGCTTCAGCGGGTAACCGACAATTTCCGGGCGTTTGCGTTACTCAACGGGCTGATGCTAGCGGGTGGAGCCCTGGTTGGCCTAAGCACCTATGCCTACTCGACCGGTATCCTATCGCCGGGCAACTGGTTTTTGCTAACGGGCTTAGGGCTGTATATGGCGTATGTCCCCTGCAACGGCCTCTATTTCGAGCGATTAATTGCCTCGTTCCGCTACGTCAGTACGGTTGGGTTCATCGTCACCCTGGCCGATTGGTATGGCTACCTCGGGAGTGTATCCGTACTCTTGTACAAGAACTTCGGACACGCCAACATCAGCTACCGCGAGTTCTTCATCTACGGGGCCTATATCATGGCTGGGCTGTATGTGCTGCTGGTAATTGGCTCGTTTGTGTATTTCCGAAAGCGGTTTCGGGAGGAGGTCATGTTGTACCCACGGGCTTCAGCCCGTATATAGGTTGAATTAAAACACAGGCTAAAGCCCGTGGGTACGACATGGCCTCCTCCCCTCCCACCTATACGCTACGGCAAACTGCGACCTGCCCGTTCTCGCTTGGCTTCGCCGAGTGAGCGCTATTTTTTAACGGCCTCTGGCCGGAGGTGTATCGCAAAAATGGGCCGGAGGCCCTTGAACCAATAGCGCTCACTCGGCGAAGCCAAGCGAGAACGGGTACGACATAGCCTCCTCCCCTCCCACCTCTACGTTGCGGCAAACTCCCCATGTCCAGTAACTCTTTATTAACAGATATTCGCCATAAATCAACCTACATCTCGCATTCCACTACCGAATCTGCGTCCTTTAAAACACGATTCGGGTAAACGTATTCGTTAGAATTGACGTTATCGAACAACCTCCTCTATACTCATTAATTATCAAGTACCTATGCCTTGGTTTGTTATTTATACGAAATCCCGATCTGAAAAGCTGGCCGCTAATGAACTCCGCAAGCGGGGCGTTGACGTCTATTGCCCACTTAGAAAAATCAAACGACAATGGTCTGACCGGGTCAAAATGGTAGAAGAACCGTTGTTCCGCTCCTATTGCTTCGTGAATCTGGAAGAGAACGAACGGCAGGCCGTATACGGTGTGCCGGGGGTAGTCGGGTATCTTCACTGGCTACAGAAACCAGCCATCGTAAAGCAAAAAGAGATTGACCTGATCAAGGACATGCTGAATGACTTTGATCACGACGCCCTGGAACTCCTCGATTTTAAAACCGCCGACCGACTTAAAATTACCTCCGGTGCCTTTATGGATCAGGAAGGTGAAGTCATGTCGACCCAGGGTAAAACCATCGTCGTCAAACTTGAATCACTACAAGTCTACGTATCCGTCGATCTGAATAAGAACAAAGTGGAGAAAGTAGGCCGGACGAAACGGGAGCTGTGACCCCCTATCAACTCACCAAGCGAAGCTCCGAGAGTACCGGAAGAACAGCCGGAACGCGCCGACGGGCAATCTCAAACTGGGTCTGATCAGCCATGACAACATAGTTTGTATCGGTGGAGTTGCCAGCGGGTTTGCAGAAAGTAATGTAAGCCTGGTTAATCAGTGCCTTTTTGTGCACCCGTAAGAAACAGGGCCACTGATCGGCGAACCATTTTAAGGTGCGACAGGATAAGATTACCTCGCCGTTCACCATGTATAGATAACAATAATTGATATTACCAATCAGGTACAGGACCTGGTGCGGATCGTAATGATGCTCACCGCGCTTTCCGGGGAGTCGTTTCATAGGGTGTCGTGTTTTATGTGGAATCGAGAGCCTTTATCTCAGTAAGATTATAAAAAAGAGCCCAATAATCCAAAAGTGAGAAATGGAAAATTAAAAGGCAACTTTTTCTTTTAAACGGTACAAAGTGGTTTTAACGCAAAGGCGCAAAGGATAGGCGCAAGGAGCGCAAAAAGTAGGTAAACTGCCTTTGCGACCTTAACACCTATCTTTTGTGTTTTAACCTATATGAATACGGATGAAGTAAGGCCATCCCTTTAAAGTTCGGCTTGACAGGACATGCTCACCTATACGTAGGTAGTTGGAGCAATAATTACGATCACCGATTAACTAAAGAAACTTCTTGGGATCAATGTCATGTTGAACCTGACCGTAGCGAATCGTTACATTGTATAAAAACAGGATGGCCTATTTGGTTAGAACTACTTAAGTAGTACGGCAAGGAAAAGCGATTTTATTAGCCCAAAACCAGCACAAAGTATCTACTTTTTATAATCTTAAAGTATAATTAAGTTAAATTATTAGTATTCATCAATAAATATATTGACGATAATTTACAGGTATAATTAACAAATACTAAATTATAATCAGTTGAATTTATCTTAAATCAATATAAATATATAAACTTTCCAATATAAGTTAGTTGTCGTCATTTTGCCTGATTATGTACTAAATACGGGCAAATTATAGGCCTAATTGCCCGCTTCGCCGTTTAATAAATACAAATAGTATAATGTCCGACCCTTCGGTAAACATAGCTATTATTGCATTAACAGAAGATAATAGCACTAGTTACCGGTTAAGGTTAACACTAAATTGGCAACCAGTTAAAACCAGAAAACAGATTCTTTTCACCTCCATACTATAAGCTGTTCAATCATTAACATTATCCCCATACCTCTATGAATCAACTTTCCAACTTATTTCAGCGTAATGAATCGGACTTTGTTTCAACAGATTTCACAGTAGGTTACGCTCCTATTGAATTTACAATACCCGAGAAAACGGTTCATCGGGACAAACAACCAGTATCGAATATTTTCCTTCAATGGACGCCTGATCAACAGGTTGTTTCATTGCCTCAAAGCACCTTGTATACACGTATTGGAAAGCGGATTTTCGATGTTGTCGTTGCCACGCTTGTTCTTGTATTTGTGCTATCCTGGCTTATACCCCTCATTGGGCTCCTAATTGTGCTCGAATCACCAGGATCTGTCTTTTTTATTCAGGCCCGTTCGGGCCGACGAGGTAAAGCCTTTCAATGCTTCAAATTTCGAACAATGGTGCACATCTCTACACAGCAGGGAGCATTTCGCCAAACTGCCCGGAATGATAACCGGGTTACAGCCCTGGGCCGTTTTCTCCGTAGAACCAATCTCGATGAAATGCCCCAGTTCATTAATGTCCTATTAGGTGATATGAGCTTGGTTGGCCCTCGCCCCCATGCGGTACAACATGATGTACAACATTGGTCATCACCTGCCTATAGAGAGCGCTACTGGGTTCGTCCTGGAATTACGGGCCTAGCCCAAGTCCGTGGTTCACGTGGAGCAACGGGCGCAAAACATCAAATGGAACACCGAGTTCGCTACGATCATTTATATATTCCCCGCCAAACATTCCTATTGGATATGAAAATTTGTTTCCGAACAGTAAAGTTGATGTTCAAAGGGGATGCCAACGCCTGGTAAAATAAATTGTTATTTCGTCTCTAAAATCAGAGTACAAATCTTTCTAACAGAATACCAAAGCCCCTTATCAACTAAATTCTACTAGGAAACTAAAACCAACTACTTAATTCATGTATACTTCCTGTTGTACAGAACTGAACAAATGCTAACTTTGTTCAGCGGAAATTTTGTCTGTGTCACAGGGCTCATTGTATGACGATCTTTTTAACAAACTTACCTCGGAATAAGCACAGTTATCTCCTGATTGCTTTCCTACTATCTGTTTCCTCATTTTATTCCTGTACATCTACAAAGTCTATTACTTATTTCCAAGGTGATGGAACTCTCGATACGGCTCGGCTGGCAACATTAGCTTCAATTACTCCTCCCATTTCGCGAATTCAGCCTGATGATATCTTGGCAATTGTTGTAAGCAGTTTGAGTTCAGAATCAAATGAACTCTTTAATTTTGCCAACATCAACACTGTTACAATGAGTCGATTTCCATCAGCAGTAGCTGGAGGAAATAATTCACAACCATTAGGCTATTTGATAGATGCGGATGGCTACACGAATTTACCTTTGATAGGTAAAATAAAGTTGGGTAGTTTAACAAATGAAGAAGCTGAACAACAGATCCAAGAAAAGCTTGGTAAATATCTTAAAGAAGTTACGGTTAATATAAGGAATTTAAATCGTCGTTACAGCGTACTAGGCGAAGTAGTAAGACCAGGTGTATATAATCTTTTAAATGACCACACAACATTACCACAAATAATAAGCGCAGTAGGTGATTTAACCACCTATGGACGTAGGGATAATGTGATGCTTATTCGTACAACAAACGAGAAACGGGAAATCGTAAAAATTGATTTGACGAAACGTGACATCCTAAATTCGCCCTATTATTTTATTCGACACGACGATATAATTTATGTAGAGCCGAGACCAGGGCGCATTACTGCAACTGATCGAACCCTACAGCTTGCGCCACTTTTCCTAGGCGTTACTTCTACTCTACTAGTTATTTTAAATTTTATTAGAAAGTAATAAATTATGCCTTGTCAGTTATTTATAATAACTTGACAGAATATAAAGCGCTTTCTTTTAATAGCCGATCTACTATCAAATGACCGATTCGAGTTCTGAATTATTTGGAGAAAAAGAAGCTCCATTTAATCTCCGTACAGTATTTATAAAATACCTACGCTATTGGTATTGGTTTCTGCTTTCCATAGCTATTTGTTTATCGCTGGCTTATATATACTTACGCTATGCTACCCCTATCTACCAGGTTAGTGCTACCCTGTTGATAAAAAATCAGAATTCTATTTCAAATGAGATTTTGAAAGAATTAGAGCCCTCTTCTACAGATAAAGTAGTTGAAAACGAAATTGAAGTTCTAAAATCTCGTAGTTTAATGTTGCGCGTAGTCGATGACTTAAACTTAACAGTTGCTTATTTCCAACAAAGTCAGGGACGAAGCGATAAGGAAATCTACAATGCTTCTCCAATTCGTCTACAACCTGTTCAACTGAACACACTGGCTAATAAAGGCCTCTTTATTAAAGTCCTAAATCATAATCAATATGAATTGGAAGATGAAGAAGGTGGGGCAAAAGGAAAATTTAATTTTGGCCAGATGGCTAAAAGCGATTATGGAAGCTTCCGTGTGTTTTTAAATGACTCGCTATACCGTAAAGACAATGCCCTTGTCAAGGTACTTATCTATAATAGAGAAAATATAGCTGAACATTACAAATCAGGATTACAGATCCAATTAGTAAATCCTAAAAGTACGGTACTGAAGCTAACACTGGAAGATGCTGTCCCTAAAAAAGGGAAAGCTATTCTGAATAGCTTACTGGTAGCATATAATTATTCTACGCTAACAGATAAAAATCGCGAAGCGTCGAATACCATTCGATTTATTGATGAACGATTAGGGTTAATTACAAACGAATTAGGTACGGTAGAACGCGACGTTGAAGCTTATAAAACCAATCAAGGAATTAGTGATTTAAGTCAGCAAGCAACGCTGTATTTGGGGAAAGTTAGCGAAAATGACGCAAAACTAAATGATCTGGATATTCAGCTTAAAGTACTGGAAGGAGTAGAAAATTACCTTAAAAGCAGCCAAACAGGCGTTGCTCCTGCCACACTTATGGTAAATGACCCTATCTTAATAAATCTGCTTACTAAATTAAACGATCTGGAAGCAGAACAAGCAAAATATGAGCGATCAACCCAACCTAATAGTCCATTTCTACAAACGATAAACGCTCAAATTGCAAGCACAAAAAGTTCAATTAAAGAAAATATTACCAACCAAAAAAATAATTTATTAGTTTCTCGTACAAGCCTGCGAGGTCAAATTAACAGTTTGGAATCTACAGTTAAAACTATTCCCAGGAAAGAAAGAGAATTCATTAATATAAAACGTCAACAGGGGATAAAAGAGAGCTTGTACTTATTGCTATTACAAAAAAAGGAAGAAACAGCCATTTCTTATGCGTCTACAGTAACAGATAGCCGCATGGTGGATGCCCCCTACGGGGAAAGTTTCCCAATCAAACCAAACAAGACCAATATCTATTTAGTAGCACTCCTTGCTGGTTTACTAATTCCAATAGGTATAGTTGCACTTCAGGGTATATTAAATGATACTATCCAATCCCGAAAAGAAATAGAGGTTGAAACTGGTTTGTCCATATTTGGGGAAATCATGAAAAAACCTAAAGAAATGAAGGATAATATAATTGACTCTGCCACCAATAGTGTAATATCAGAGCAGTTTAAAATTCTTAGAGCTAATTTGCAATATACGGTTGGCACTCCCACACCAAATGCAGGGAAAGCCATACTTATTACATCGTCTATCAGTGGTGAAGGCAAAAGTTTCGTAAGTATTAATTTAGCCTTAAGCCTTGCTATGTTGGATAAAAAGGTGGTTGTTTTAGAATTAGACTTACGTAAACCTAAAATAGCTACTTACCTTGGCGTTGCTAAAGATAAAGGCATTACAAATTATCTGATTGGGCAGTCTTCAATCGACGAGTTGGTTAAGGTAACAGCGCCTAACCCCAATTTATTTATGATTTCTAGTGGTCCGATACCGCCAAATCCATCCGAGTTATTATCAAATGGACGCCTTGAAATATTGCTGATTGAGCTACGTAAACAATTCGATTATATAGTACTAGATACTCCACCAGTTGGCTTAGTCGCTGACGCTACTCTTCTCGGGCCTTATGTTGATGCAGCTTTTTATTTAGTAAGGCATGAATACACCCCAAAAACATACATGCGGTTATTAGCTGAATTAAAGGACAGCAAAAAGTTTAAATCATTAAATATAATTTTTAATGGAGTAAATTATAAAAATAGTAACGAATACGGGTATGGCTATGGATATGGTTATGGATATGGGTACGGATATAGTAAAGGAAAAGGTTATTACGTATAACTAATCTTGGGCCGAAATGCTCTGCATATATACTGCTCCAGTGACTAACATATAGTAGACATTCTATGAACTCTGAAAGGCAAAAAATAATTAAACCACAACTCACTACGTAATGGAAACTTGCAACTGGATGCTTATAATACGAAGCAGATTTGAATTGCTCATAAATAAACAATATATCATCTCCTGAATATACTATACTGTAAACGAAATAAGTCTATCATTGATAAATCAAACAGCAAAATGCTCAGTTAATAAACGCGGAAAACGCTTAATTTTCAATAGCATTTGGCATCTAATCAATACCATTGAACTTATGCTGAATAAAATTTATCATTATTTTACTCAAATAAATATAGGTTAAATCAGCAACCCAGTTTATACCCCTCATTAAAATGCCTTAGAAATTAGGAGTATAACAAATAAAAACTGTTTCATATAAACTTACTCCTTCTATTTAATTAAAGTGGATATTTTAAGGACTAATATGTTAAAATAAAGACATATTACCTATAATATTGTTTTCATAAAGTCAAGATAATATATTTAATATGCAAATAATAAGTCCTTAATGGGACTGACAGGGCGAAGCCATAAGAAATAGATAATATATTAAGTTATACTCCTTAAAATTTTAAAAATAATAGTATCAATAATGAAGTTAATTAATTTCAAAAAAGTTGAGCTTAAATTAAATAATGAATAGTAAATATCTGAGGAAAAGATTTAATTATGAAAAATTATGGAGTATATCTAAAATACTTGCAAGTGTAGGATTTACACAAGGAATTATTCAGATAATTGGGTTTATAAGTGGCATTCTACTGATACGTCTATTACCAGCACATGAATATGCATTGTACACACTGGCAAATACAATGTTAGGAACAATGACTGTGCTTGCAGATGGAGGCATTAGTACAGGGGTTATGTCGCTTGGCGGCCAAGTCTGGCAGGATAAAGAGAAATTAGGAACTGTTTTATCAACAGGAATATATTTAAGGAAAAAATTTGCAGTAATTAGCCTGTTTTTTACTCTCCCGGTTTTAATAGTCTTATTAAACCTTCATGAAAGTAGATGGTATGAATCAATTTTAATTATTCTTACATTAATTCCAGCTTTAAATTCAGCACTAACAACTTCAATTTTTCAAGTTGCTTATAAATTAGATCAAAAATTTGCTTTTCTTCAAAAAATACAGCTCCTATCGAATGCAGCCAGGTTAATTTTTCTGGTTCCCTTTATAATTATTTTGCCATGGAGTTGGATTGCAATTTTCATAGCTGGTCTAACTCAAATATGGTCAAACTACTACCTACGTAAAGATTTAAAAACATCAGTAAACATTAATTTACTTCCAAGCAAAGAAGTTGAAGGAAAAATATTTTTAACTGTTAAACGAATACTCCCTACATCCGTATATTACTGTTTCTCTAGCCAAATTACTATCTGGGTTATATCAATTTTCGGATCAACAAATTCACTTGCTCAAATAGGCGGCCTTAGCCGACTCTCTATACTGTTTACTTTCTTTACTACTGTATTTAATACAGTCTTTATCCCAAAATTTGCAAGGCTTCCTAAAAGCAGTTCAATGGTAAAGAGAAGCTTTATAGGATTGCAATTAATATTATTGGCAATAAGCGTAATTATTGTTTTTATAGCATATATATTTTCAAATCAAATTATTTTCCTTTTAGGAAGTAACTTTAATGGCTTAAACAAAGAGGTTGTGTTAATTATATTTAGTGGTTGCCTTGGCCTAATTAGCACCAGTACAAATCAGTTACTTTCAGTAAGAGGTATAATAATGAATCCATACATATTTATTACTGTAGCAGTAATTGTCCAAATAGCAGTTGCTCTTATTATGCCTTTAAATGAGGTGGTAAGTGTAATATATTATGGAATTTTCACAACTGGAACTATTTACTTTGTAAGATTGATATATCTTGCTTTAGAATTAAAGAAAAATAATTTCAACTAAATTACTGAAAAATACCACATTACATGAATAGCATTAAAAAGTTAAAAAACGTTTACAAAGAAGCGTATACATTAGGCCATTTTCCAAGTTTATCGAAAATTATATTTACAAAACATAAAATTTTAGCATATTATGGCTTTTTAGGCGATGAAAATTTTGGTGATGAATTAGTTTACGAAGCGACCAAAAAGCTTTTTTACCCTAACATACTGTTACCTGTAAAGAGCAGAATGCCACTACTTCTTAAATTATACTCAACCCTTTATAAATCAAAAATTTCGGGAGTTGTAATTGGCGGAGGAACTTTAATAGGCCCTATATTTTTAAAAGGAGATTATTTTACTAGTATAATAAAAGAAGGGAAGCCCTTGTACGTGCATGGTACAGGGGTCCACAAAAAAGAATACTTTAACTCATTTTGGAATGAGATATTTAGCGGTCCCTTTTTTGGAGGTGTAAGAGGGCCTCTTTCGGTTAAGAATATTACCTCAATAAATGTAAAAGCAAACATAATTGGAGATGCAGCTTTTCAATTGTTTGAAAAATATGATTGGGCGCAAAAAGGAGCTAATGGAAAAAGCATATTGATTAACCTTGGAACTCATGCAAATTATAAAGATCTAATTATTAGTAGAAAAGCTTTAAAAAGCTTTATTAAACACATGATTAGTGAGGGATATACTATTCAGTTTTTACCTTTCCATTCGATTGATCTGGATCTGGGGCTTGAGCTTACATCAGATTTTCCTGAAATTATAATACTTGAAATACCTAACAAATATTCAGAAGCGGTTCAACATTTCCTATCCAGCAGTTTTGCAATTGGCGAAAGATTACACTTTAATGTAATGGCTGCCCTTACAAAATGCCCATTTATGTCTATTAATTATACAGCTAAACATGAAGATTTTCTTTTGAGTATAGATCTTAAAGATTGTGGAATAAGCCCCTCAGAAGCTTCTGTATCTTTATTTAAAGATGCATTTCATAATCGTCAACTTCTTGACTGGAAAACTATTGAAAATAAAATTTTGAGTATGAAATCTAGGCAATTAGATGAAATGGCTGGCTTTAAAAATAAAATGGCATAAAGGCGGCATATCATAAGCTAAGCTGTCAATCTTACTTCATTCTAGTATATTCTTGTTAATTTGTATTAATTCAAAGCAACAATGGTTCTTTAAAAATATAGTTTTATTGCCGAATTGAGGTTGTTTCAAATGTAGATAAATACCTTCTCGTAATTAAAAGAATGAACTTTTCAAAAGCTCAAATTGAACATCGGTTAAGATGGATCAAACAACTTATAAGTACAACTGATATAAGTGTTATTGGAGGCTATCACGGAGGTAATCTTGGAGATATGGCTTTAGGCTATTCTGTACGTGATATATTATTAAAAAGAGGCTTAAAATCAAACTTACAGACTATATATAATCTAGAAAAATGGACTAAAACTAAATCCGCTATTATAGGAGGTGGCGCTATAGGTTATATATATTCATTAGAGAAAATAGCAAATCAATATAAAGGGAATTATGGAAATATAGGAATACTTGGAGTTGACTTCAATGAACCATTTTATCCGCAAGAATTAATGGAGCTTTTAAAAAATGTTGCTTTTATAAGCTGTAGAAGTAAAGCTCAAGCAGATAAAATGATGGCTCTAACGGGAAGAAATGATATTGTTTCCCATCCAGATATAGCGTTTTCATTTAAAGACGATTATTGTGAAGGTATTCGTAATTCTTTAAATAAGTCTAAAAAGTTATTAATAAATATAGTTCCGTTGTATGGTAAAGTCACGAATGGAGTATTAGAGCCTATTGAAAAATATAAAGAGGAAAGGTCGAACTTGTATGAAAATTTCCAAGTAATGAATAATTCATACAGAAGCGTTTTAAGGAAAATTACCGAAAAAGCATTAGATGAAGGCTTTTCTGTCGAAACTATTCCGTTTACATCAGATGATGAAGAATATGGCAAACTTCTATTAAAAGGTCTATCAGTTAAACATAATAGTTATTCGCCAGACCCGTATAAAATGTTGTATAAAATGGCAAATGCAGAATGGGCTCTGACTACTCGTTATCACTCTACTATATTTGCAATAAAATTAGGTATAAAAATTACCCCAATTGCTTATGCGACAAAAAATGAACTTATGTTAAACGAATTGGGATTTAAACGCGACCAATTTCTTACCACAGATGATTTAGCGGCTGGCATAGATACTATTAAAAATTCTTTGTACGTAGACAAGGTTAAAATAAACCAGTGGGAGAAAAGTTGTTTTGATCAAATAAATAGTTGCATCAGCCGTTTACCGTAGCATCATTACTATTAATTCTCAACTACTACTTTCTAATTAATTTTTAGATAATTTTAGAAGGCAGTAATTAAAATCATATGAAGCTCCTTGTTAGTTAAATAGTATCCTGTCTTTAATAATAATCATTTAATAATGTGTAACGATTAAAGCAATGCTAATTTAATTATATGATTTCAAATCCAGTAAATAGCTTTATCCACGTGTTATATTAATATAATCTTGTAATAAAAATAGTGAAAATAGTATTTTTATGTTCCTCATTAGAATTTGGTAAAGATGGCGTTGGAGATTACACGCGTCGTTTATCAGGAGAACTTATTAGATTAGGACATGATGCTTCTATTATTGCTTTGCACGATCGTTATTTAATTGAACGTATTGAGAATAGTTTGCAGCAAGATAATGATGAAACAATAAATACATTGCGCTTATCCACCAGTGTTTCTTGGGAAGATAAAATTACGTATGCATCATCCTTTATCGAAAATCAAAACCCAGAATGGATAAGCTTGCAATATGTTACATATGGGTTTCAAAGGAAAGGGTTACCTTTTGGATTAAGCAGCAAATTAAAATCTTTGCGCAAAGGTCGTAAATTGCACATAATGTTTCATGAGCTTTGGATCGGAATGGATAAAGGCGCTCCAATAATTCCCATTGCTATGGGATGGATTCAGAGCCGATTAATTTATAGCTTGATAAAAAAAATAAACCCCCAACGTATACATACACAAACTTTGCTTTATAAAGCTCAGCTAGCTAAACTGGGTATCAAGGCAGACTATTTGCCATTATTTAGCAATATTCCTTCTTTAAAACTTACTCGTTCTTTTATTGAATTTACTTCAAAAAGTGATTTATCATTTGTCATTTTTGGTAGTATTCATCCAGGTGCACCTATCTTAAACTTAGCACAAGATATTCTCTCATACAGTGATAAGCATAATATATCTACAAAATTTATATTTTTAGGCCATAATGGAGATGAGAAACAGCATTGGGTTTCTATATTACAGAATTTACAATTAAAAGTTGAAGAGCTAGGTGAGCAGCCCACATCTGTTATTTCAAAAGTTTTAGCATCCGCTTCTATTGGGATTGCAACTACTCCTATTGATCTTATTGGGAAGAGTGGTTCAGCTGCAGCTATGTCAGAACACGGGTTACCAATTATTTGTATTTCTCGTACATGGTATCCTCGTAATGTACCTTCTCTAAATCGCCCAGAAGGTATTTTTGAATATGGTCCCGGAACCCTTGAAAAAATTGTATCTACTAAATTACCAGCCTCTAATTACACTAATTTGAATATTGTTGCAAATCAATTTTTAAAGAATTTATTAAGTAACTTGTAATATGGCAAGTTTTAGCTATTTATGGCGGCATAGGGCCAAATTTCCAATTACTAGTACTAACTTTTATCGGGCTTGGGCTAAAAGGCTTCTTTCAATCGATGATCTCTTAATTAGAAACTGTCGTCGATTTTTATTTGAACAGAAAGGTGCCTTCATTGATGAAAGAGCTGAATTAGGAAATGTATTAATCGAAGGTCCAAAAAATCTTTTATCAATTGATCAGTCATCTTTGTTAGGACGGGTCTACATTGCTTTACATGATCAAGTACAAATTGGCAAATATGTTTGTATAAATGATGGAGTCGAAATATTAACAGCGTCTCACGATATATCAGATCCAAAATGGAGGCACCTTAAGGGTAAGATTACTATTGATGATTATGCATGGATTGGAACGGGAGCAATGATACTACCTGGTGTTCATATTGGCAGGGGAGCTGTTGTTGGTGCACGGTCAGTTGTAAGTAAATCCATTGAACCCTACAGTATTGTTGTCGGCAACCCTGCGCGTCCAACAAAAAAAAACCGATGCACAGAATTTGATTATAATCCGTGTGAATTTCTGGCAGCCAACCGAGCCTGGCTTGTAGGCTAATAACTATTAGTTATCAAATGAAAGTGATATTATCACATCCTACTGGAAATGAATTTGTTAAGGCTGCTTGCAGTGGGCTTTTAGATGCTAATATGTTAGCAGAGTTCTTTACATCAATAGCCTTATTTCAAGGAAATTATTTAGATAATCTTAGTAGATTCAAGCCTTTAGCAGAATTTAATCGCCGTAAGTTTAATTTATCATTAGAACCCTACACACGGTTGTGGCCTTGGCGCGAACTTGGTAGGCATGCCGCCCGAAAGATGAACGTTACTAGTTTATTGCGTCATGAAACCGGGGCTTTTTCGGTCGATGCTGTATACAAAAGTTGTGATAACTATGTTGCTTCTAAATTACGAGAAGGGAAACAAAAAGGAATAGATGCTATTTATGCTTATGAAGATGGAGCGCTTCATTCTTTTCAACAAGCAAACAAGTTAGGCTTATTAAACTTATATGATCTGCCTATTGGCTATTGGCGAACAGCTAGGCGGCTTCTTGAAGTTGAACGTGAGCGTTGGCCAGAGTGGAGTTCTACTTTAACTGGTTTTAAAGATTCTGACGAAAAGTTAGCTCGCAAAGATGAAGAGCTTCGTTTAGCTGATCATATTTTTGTAGCAAGCCAGTTTACAGCGTCTACATTAAAAGACTACCCTGGTAGACTAGGACCAATTAGTGTAATTCCTTATGGTTTTCCTCCTGTAATAAACCATAGAGAATATGATAAGCTTTTAGGCAAGCGCCCCCTTAAACTTTTATTTGTGGGAGGGCTCTCCCAACGAAAAGGCATTGCTAATTTATTTGCCGCAGCTGATTATTTAGGAAAGAATATTGAATTAACGATAGTTGGCAGAAAATCAACTAATGACTGTGTGGCCCTTGATAAAGAATTAATCAAGTATAAGTGGATATCGACATTACCGCATGACAAAGTTCTGGAACTTATGCGACAACATGATGTATTGATCTTCCCATCGCTTTTCGAAGGGTTTGGGCTGGTGATCACTGAAGCTATGGCTCAGGGAACTCCAGTTATTACGACAGAACGTACGGCGGGAGCTGATCTCATTCAACATGGTCATAATGGCTGGTTAGTTGAAGCGGGATCAACAGAAAGTCTAGTACAAGCTATAGGAAAATTGATAGACAATCCAATGTTGATTCCTGAGTGCGGCCAGGCAGCTTTACTTGCAGCCAAGCAGAGGCCGTGGCCTGTCTATGGGCATGAGTTAGCTATGGACATCCTTAAAATTAAACAGGCTAAAAAATGAATCCGATAGAATTAGCTCCCAGCAAACAGGAATCATCGGATTCAAAAAAAAAACATGGGGATTCTATTAAATTAGCCAAACCGGATAAAACTCTCCAATTTATAAAAAAAGGAGTATGGGTTTATTTCCTTTTATTAATCTTCGAGGGAGCTCTACGTAAATGGTTCTTACCTGGTTTAGCAACACCGTTATTAGTAATTCGCGATCCCATTGCCCTTTGGCTTATCATTACAGCCTGGTCACACCAAAAATTACGCGCAAACCCATATATGACCTCTGTAGTATTAATTGGGATACTAAGCATATTCACAGCTGTAGTAGTTGGTCATGGTAATTTATTAGTAGCCTTATATGGCGCACGTATTTTACTTTTGCAATTTCCTTTAATTTTTGTTATTGGTAGTTGCTTTAACCGCGCTGATATTGTTAAACTTGGAATCGTTACATTGTGGATTACCATTCCCATGACTATACTGATTGCCATACAATTTTATAGCCCACAATCTGCCTGGGTAAATAGAGGAGTAGGGGGAGACATGTCAGGGGCCGGTTTCTCTGGAGCAATGGGTTATTTCAGACCACCAGCCACTTTTTCATTTACAAATGGAACCGGGCTATTTTTTAATTTTGCGGCTTGTTTCGTTTTTTATTTTTGGATAGCAAATGAAAAAGTCAATAAACTATTACTTATTGGCGCTACCATTGGTATCTTGGCTTCAATACCTTTATCAATTAGCCGGACATTATTCTTTCAGGTAATTCTATCATTATTATTCACTTTAATTGCCGTTTCTAGAAAACCAAAGTTCTTAGGTCGCTTTGTGCTAATTGGAGCTATTTTATTACTCGCAGTAATAGCCCTTAGCCAACTGAGTTTTTTCCAAACTTCTGTTGAGGCATTTACACAACGATTCACTTCAGCAAATGAAACTGAAGGAGGTTTAGTTGAGGGAGTTTTAATAGATCGTTTTTTGGGAGGGTTAATTAGTGCATTTTCAAGTTCTTCAAAATGGCCTTTATTAGGCTATGGAATCGGAATGGGCACAAATGTTGGCTCTCAACTCTTGAGAGGTGAACTGCTCTTTTTAATTGCTGAAACTGAATGGCTTAGGATCGTTGGGGAGCTTGGTCCTATATTAGGTATTGCTCTAATAATATTACGTGTTAGACTAGCGCTAAAAATAGCATTAGCATGTTACAGTAATTTAAAAAGAGGATATATGTTGCCATGGTTGTTGCTAAGCTATGGTATACTTTTGCTTATGCAAGGTGGCTGGGCCCAACCAACCGCTTTAGGGTTTTGCACATTAACCAGTGGTTTAATGATAGCTTCATTAAATAATACTGGAAAGGCTCACCAATAAATTAAAATTTGCAATGCGTCTAATACTTATTGGAAACCTGCTGTCTGATAAACAGGAAAGCATGAGCCGATTTGCAGAAATGTTGCAAACTGGCTTTCAAAATTCTGGTTATGAGTCTGAAATTTGGCGTCCAACTTCATTTCTTAGCATAAAAGCAAAATCGACACTTTCAGGTATAGGTAAATGGTTAGGCTATATTGATAAATGGATATTATTCCCGCTTTTACTGCGATGGCGGATTTTAAATCAGGGCTTGAATAATCCAAATGTTTTTTTTCATATATGTGATCATTCCAACTCTCCTTATTTAAGACATTTACCAAGTGGGCAAACAAGTATAACTTGTCATGATGTTTTAGCTATACGAGGAGCATTGGGGCATGCCGATGCTTATTGCCCTCCTTCAAGCACCGGAAAATTTCTTCAGAACTGGATATTAACTAATTTAATTCGGGCCGAAAAAATTGCATCTGTATCAGCATTAACCCTTTCTCAATTAAATGAACTTGCTGAAATTCGGTCTACCCAACCAAAAAATTGGCAGGTAATTCATAATGGATTTAATGCTAATTTTTATCCAATGAGTAGGATTGAAAGAAATGAAATACTAAGCAAAATAGGCCTTAAACCAGACGAGCTTTTTTTATTACATGTTGGATCTAACTTAACAAGGAAAAACCGAAAGTTATTGATAGATATGGTTTTAGCCTTGGGCGATAATTGGTCTGGTCGAATATGTTATGCAGGTCATGCTCTTGATGATGATCTAAAGCAATATGCCAATTCAGTAGGCTTGAATGATAGAATTATTTCAATAGTTAAGCCCGATCATACTACGCTAATCGCTCTCTACAGTGCTTGTCAATCGTTCATTTTCCCATCTTTATCTGAGGGTTTTGGATGGCCGGTTATTGAAGCACAAGCTTGTGGGGCTCCAGTAATTGCTAGTAATATAGAGCCATTACCAGAAGTAAGTGGAGAAACTGCCTTTCATGCAGACCCGTTCAATCCGCAAGAATTCGCTAAGGCTTTCCTTTTATTAGAAGATACGGTTACAAAAGATAATCTCATTAAACAGGGATATGAGAACTGTAGACGATACGAACCGTCAAAAATGGTGAAAGCTTATCTCAATTTATTTGGCGTTAAAAATAAAGAATTCGTAGAGCTTTCATGATAAATTTATTAAAGTTATTAACGTTTATTATGCCGTGGTCTTTACGGCGACGGGCTCTGGAAAAATGGTTTGGGTACCAAATCCACCCAACTGCTCGGATTGGCCTTTCCTGGGTATTTCCGAGAGAACTTGTTATGGATGCTTTTTCTAAGATTGAGCATTTTACAGTTGCCATTCATTTAGATCTTATTAAAATGAATACGAAATCATCAATAGGTAGAGGCAACTGGATTACAGGCTTTTCAACTATCGGTAATCATTCTCATTTTAAACATCAAATTGACCGTCATGCAGAGCTACTGTTAGGCGAATCTGCAGCTATTACCAAGTATCATCATTTAGATTGTACAAATCGTATTGAAATTGGGAAATTCACTACAATTGCTGGTTATCATTCTCAATTACTAACACATTCTATAAACATTCTAGAAAACCGTCAAGATAGCTTCCCAATATATATTGGAGAATACGCCTTCATTGGGACAAATGTTGTGCTTATAGGAGGTGCTTATTTACCGTCTTATTCTGTACTCAGCGCCAAATCGCTCTTAAATAAGAGGTATAATGAAGAAAGAACATTATATGGTGGTGTTCCTGCCAAGCCAATTAAAGCCATTCCTATAACTGCTAAATATTTTACTCGTACAGAAGGCTTTGTCTATTAAAAATACGACAGTTAAAGCTAAGTGTGTAAAATTAGAATCCATGCGTGTTTTACATGTAATTACAACAATAAATCCTTTATTTGGAGGGCCATCTCATGGCGTCCGTAATATAGTATATGAAGTTAAAAAATTAGGTGTACAAGCTGACGTTCTTAGCTTAGACTCACCTGATGAAAAATTTATTCTTGACGACTCCTTCTGCCATTATGCTATTGGCCCCTGGCAGGGCCCTTGGTGGTATAACTCCAAGCTAATACCTTGGCTTAAGACAAACATCCTACAATATGACTTTGTAGTCGTGCATGGCCTTTGGTTGTATCATACTTATGCGGTTAACAAAGTAATAAAACAACTTAAAGATCAGCAATCAGCTAATGACGCAGCGATAAAACAAGTGCCTAAAGTATTTATTATACCACATGGTATGCTTGATCCCTATTTTCAAAAAGCCCAAAATAGATTATTAAAAGCAATACGAAATTGGGTTTACTGGAAATTAATCGAAAGCAATGTAGTTAACAATGCCGATGGAATTTTATTTACTTGCGAAACTGAACTCCTGTTGGCGAAGGAAACATTTTACCCTTATAAGCCTAAACGGGAAGTAAATATTGGCTACGGCATTTTAGAACCACCGGCTTTTACGGAAGCAATGCGCACAGCATTTTTAAAAAAATGCCCTGAACTTACTCAAGAACATTATTTACTCTTTCTAAGCCGGATACATGAAAAAAAAGGGGTTGAACTCCTAATAAATGCATATGCTGACCTAGTCAAAAGTTTAAATAGTGTCAAATTTCCAAAATTAGTGATTGCGGGGCCAGGCTTAGAAACAGCTTATGGGCAAAAAATGCAGCAATTAGCCTTTGATACGCATAAACTTGATAAGTCAATTTATTTTCCGGGAATGCTAACTCATAATACTAAATGGGGAGCCTTTTACGGATGTGAAGCATTTATATTACCAAGCCATCAGGAAAATTTTGGTATTGTAGTTGCAGAAGCGTTAGCCTGTAAAAAGCCTGTATTACTTTCCAATCAAGTAAATATATGGAGAGAGGTTAAAGCTGGTAAATGTGGTTTTGTTGCTGATGATACATTAGAAGGAACAAACCAACTATTAAAAAAATGGTTTGAATTACCTTCATCTGACAGAAAAGTAATGGAAGATAGGGCACGCGTCACGTATGAAGAAAATTTCTCAATTGGCCCTGTTGCCAGACGTTATATAAATACGTTACGCTCATAGAAGTGTCCACTTAGCCAATAAAATTTTATAAATATGTTTGATACCCATAATCCTAATAGTTCTGATTTTTATATACGGCCTGTGTTCTCTTTTCGGGACAAAGTCCGTCGGCTATTATGGAATATCAGTTGGGCGATATTTTGTAAGTGGACACCTAATCCACTACATGCCTGGAGAATTTGGGTATTACGTAAATTTGGCGCAAAATTAGGTGAGCAGAACTTCATTTATCCAACCTGTAAAATTTGGGCTCCCTGGCTATTGAAAACTGAAGATGTAGTTACAATAGGACCAGGTGTTGAAATATATAACCCAGGAGGAGTTTATCTAAAACACCATTCTATTCTTTCACAAGACGCATACCTGTGTGGCGCTACTCATAATTATAATAGTATCGAATTTACATACATCAAAAAGGAGATTATGCTTGAACCTTATGTTTGGATATGTGCTAAAGCAATTGTTTTACCAGGAGTCCATTGTGGTGAAGGTAGTGTGCTAGGAGCAGGCACTATAACCTCAAAAGACTTATTGCCCTGGATGGTTTACGCGGGCAATCCAGCTAAGCCAGTGAGAGAAAGACACAACTTTTTAGAATCAGGAATTTTACAAAAATGATAAGCGAACAAGTTAGCAAACACTTGTTTGATGTTTGTATTATTGGCAGTGGTCCGGCCGGAATAATTTGTGCATTAGAATATGCCAGAAAGAATCCAAACCACCAAGTTTTACTTATTGAATACGGAATTAAAGGGCAAGCAAGCAAAAATAGTTTAGATGATAGGATTGAAATCAAAAATTCTTTAAATCATCATGATCCCTATGAAGCTACAAACAAAGGATTAGGTGGAACTTCGGCAACTTGGGGAGGCCGATGTGTAATGTATGATGAAGTAGATTTTATTGACCGGACAATCTTAAACGAAGGTTGTACCTGGCATATTGATTTATTAAATGAAATAAATCAATATTTACCTCAAACTGCAGATTACTTTGAATGTGGTAAGCCAATCTTTAATTTAAAAGAGGTGCCACAACTAGGGGAAAAACACATTGCAGAAAACTTCGTTGATGGAATAGTGACGGATTCCATTGTCGAACGCTGGAGTATGCCCACCCGGTTTGGAGAACGATATGCTAAAGATATTGCAGACCAACCAAACTTGACTTTTATTGAAGGATTTGAAGCACGTGATTTCTCATCTCCAGATAACTTGGGAAATGTGTCTACCTTGTCAATACGTGATATCAAGACCAAAAAAATTGAGAAAATTAAGGCACATACCTTTATTCTTGCAGCTGGGGCACAGGAATCTACCCGAATTTTACTTCGGAATCCACAACTTTTCAAGAAGTTATCTGACATACCATCCTCACTGGGTAAATATTATCAAGGGCATGTATCTGGGAAAATTGCTTCGGTTCAGTTCAAAGGAGATCCTAAGAAAACAGAATATGGGTTTCTTAGAGATACTGATGGGAGTTATTTTAGACGGCGCTTTCAATTTTCTTCGGAGTTTCTTATTAATAATAATCTTTTAAATACGGCCATTTGGCTCGACAACCCCCTTTATTTCGACCCTAAACACCGTAGTGGGGCAATGTCTTTTATGTACCTTGCCATGATTACCCCTATCATTGGTAAAAAGCTTGCACCTCCTGCTATTAGCCATTCGATAACAAAAGGAAAAGTAACAGGGATACCACAACACTTTTGGAATATTTTCCGAAAGCTTCCTGGTTCTTTAGTAATACCAGCATCGATTTTCGTTAAACGATATTTGTTTAAACGGAAACTTCCAGGTGTATTTCTATTTAGTCCTCAAAATCGCTATGCTCTTCATTTTCATGCCGAACAAGTCCCTGATGCAGAAAACAGAATGGAACTTGGCCAGGATAAAGAAACACTTGTCATTCACTATAAATTAACGGATGAGGATATAAATTCAGTCATCAAGCTGCATCATACTTTAGATGAATGGTTACGTAGTAGTGGCTGTGGCGAATTAAATTATTGGTACGATAAAGAAGAACTTCCAAATGCTATTCGGGGAATGTCTAAAGATGGAATTCATCAGGTTGGTACTACCCGACTGGCAGACTCCCCAGAAAAAGGAGTTGTTGACCAGAACCTCAATGTATGGGGAACTAGCAACATTTTTGTCTGTAGCAGTTCTGTATTCCCAACATCAGGACAGGCAAATCCCACTTTTTTATTGGGTGCTTTTGCAGTTAGGCTTGCCCATTATTTAACCAGGAAAAATGAGAACAATTGAATTGGTAAGCGGAATTAGTTCGTCTGCATTGGGATTTGGTTGTGCGCCGATTCTTGGCTCTGTGGATGCAACTACCGCACAAAGGGCTCTTGACTGTGCGCTAGATCATGGCATTACTCATTTTGATTTGGCGCGCTCATATGGGTATGGCCAAGCAGAGCATTTTGTAGGAAAATCAATTGTAGGTCGAAGGGATAAAGTTGTCCTGGCTAGTAAATTCGGTATAAAAGCAAACTGGAAAGCTAGCTTTCTTAGACCTTTAAAGCCGTTAGTGCGCTTAATTAAAGATAAGCAAAAGAAAGAAGGCAAATTAGTTACAAATACAGCCAACAATCCGAATTCAATAGCAGATCATTTTCATGATCGGATTCCTTTACATAGTAATACAATGCGGTCAAGCTTAGAACAAAGCTTACGTGCTTTAGGAACTGATTATTTAGATTATTTTTTTGTTCACGAACCTCTCCAAACCCTTGATTATATAGATGAGCTAAGTGATACAGCTCAACGCTTAAAAGAAGAAGGAAAAATTAAAGCTTGGGGACTTGCTTTCGCACGCTCTCAGGAAAGGCTACACCAAACCTATTTAAATCGATTTGACATTTTACAGTTTGATAATGCATTTGGCGCATCTGGTTATGATAAAACGGTAAAAGAAAGGGGAAAAGAGCCAAATATATTCTTCTCCCCATTACGAGGAGGCAAGGTGGGCGTAACGCCACAGGAAAAATTAGGTAAACTGTTTGAAGATTTCCCTCAAAGTGTAATACTGTGCTCAATGTTTAATGAGCGACACATTAAAGAAAACATAAAATTAGTATAGGAAAAATTAATAGACTAGTTATAACGCGGATAGAAACCCGCGCCTAGTTACTCACAAGCGCGGGTTTCTATCCGCGTTATAACTAGTCTACTTATATAGTACAGTAAATCAGCTAATTGAGAGTTCAGAAATGATTTCTATTATTATTCTAACTAAAAATGAGCAACTCGATCTTCCTAATTGTCTTAATGCAATTAAGTGGTCAGATGATATTCATGTTCTTGACTCTGGAAGTACAGATAACACGTTAGAGATTGCTAAATCTTTTGGGGCAACTATAAGCAGTAATCCTTTTGAAAGTTTTGGAAAACAGCGCAATTATGCCTTAGACAACCTGCCAATCCATTACGACTGGATATTGTTTCTGGACGCAGATGAAATTATAACTAAAGAGCTTCAACAGGAATTAATCACGGCAATAAATACAGCACCCGAAGAAGTCGCGGGTTATTATCTTTGCTGGAAAATGATTCTCGATGGTACATGGCTTAAGCATTGCGATAATTTCCCGAAATGGCAATTTCGCTTAATGAGGAAAGGGCGGGCAAGATTTACAGACTTCGGACATGGGCAAAAAGAGGATCTTGTAACTGGTCGTATTGAGTATATCAAAGAGCCATATATTCACAATGGGTTTTCAAAAGGATGGCATCAATGGATAGACAGACATAACCGTTATTCAAGCCATGAAGCTGTTGCCCGATTGAACAATCTTCCTCCATTTAAAAATATTTTTGCATCCCACTCTAGTTTGCGTAATCCAGCGCTTAAATCGTGGCTAAGTCGATTACCAGGCTGGCCTATACTCCGATTTGTTCAAGCTTATATTCTAAACTTAGGCTTTCTTGAGGGTATATCGGGGCTTATTTATTGTATAAATATGGCATTCTATGAATTCATGATTCAAATAAAAATGCGTGAAATTTTACGAAAGAAAATAGTTAATACAAAAGAACAAGGTCAATTTTCTCTTTCTAATTGATCTTGTGTCAAATATCTAATGCGTCTTAGCTGAATTTGACTTTCCAAGAGCTAAGTTTTCCAAATTAGCTTGTATAAGTTAATTTTATATTAGCCAAAATATAGTCCTTCACTTAAGAAATAAAATTTAACAACCAAATTAGTATAGCTTGCCTTTAATTAGTTCATCTATTAAATAAATTAAAATAGAGTTTAGGATTAGTTAGCATTCCAAAGCCTGAAGGTTTCTATTTACGACGCAAATCTTCGTGGCAACAAAAAACATAGCAACGACCATAGTTATTTATGCAACTTTGAGAGAAAATTAAACTATGGTTAGTATAATATAGAATTCTGAATATCGCTTATTTTACTTTTAATATTTAGTAGAACTTTATAAACTATTTGCATAATAGAATTAATTAGCCTATCAAAATGAGAGCAGGATTAGTTATAACTTTAACAAAGTTAGCCAGCATTTGTTTTTTTATAATATTCTTTGCAGGTGCTCACTTAGTCCCAACTGATTATATATCAACTAAATCCGTTTATACAAAAAACGTTAAGAAGATAGAAATTATAGGTATACATAGTGATCTTAAAGGTACTTTTACCTTATCTGAACCAGCAAAAGTTAGTGCTGGTATATTTACAAAAAATGGTACGCTCGTTCGTACTCTTTTTTCGGGTATAGAGTACAAGCCAGGTACACATACAATTTCCTGGGACCAAACGGATGATTTTGGGAAGCCCATTTCAGATGGACAGTATGAAGCGCGAGTACTTTCTAATAACTGCACTTATGTATGGGAGGGAGTAGTAGGTAACACATCCAAAAATTTTACTGGAATCAGCGTACACAGAGGATGGAACCCTGTTGGTTGTATGACTATCGTAAATAATACTGCATATTTTGCCAGTGTTTATCAAGAGACTGATCCTTTCTTAAAAAAATTCTCACTCAATAACCCACAGGTAAATCTACCTGTAAAAGATTTACTTATTGGTACTAATGGAATTTTTCTCTGCACTTCAGACCAAAAAAATATATACTGGGCTTCAGATGATCCTCAAAGTAATTTGAATCTGGTTTTCGGCACTAATATTAGTGATGATAAAGAGGTAGTCTTTCCTAAAGGTACATCTGCATCCAATCGTTATCGTCCTACTTTCACTAGCAGTATAGATAACAATACACTAAAAGAAGGTAAAATTAGCGGTATGGCTGTACAGAAATCAGGACAATATTTATTTGTGTCTCATGCAGACATGAATGAAATACATGTTTTTGATAAGACTACTGGAGAGCAAGTTCAAACAATTAAATCAGTAGTATCCCCTAAACATTTAGCTGTAGAGGGCAATAGCCTATGGATATCCTCGTCTACAACTTCCATCCAAAAATTTCCTATTAAGCCTGACGGATCTTTAGAAGAAGCAACACTTTCTTTATCTGGCTTATTAGCCCCGCTGGCTATCGATGTGTCACCAGATTTGACAACGATAGCTATTGTTGATGCAGGTAAAAGTCAACAAGTAAAAGGTTTTTCAACCAAAAATGGTCAATTAAATTGGACGCTGGGAGAAGAAGGTGGCTATTTAACGAATTCCACTGTGAGCCCTACTAAGTTTATGTTCACTAACCTTATTTCACCCTATAATTATTCATTTTTAGCTTATGCTCCTGATGGTTCATTCTGGTTTGGCGATTCAGGTAATCGAAGAATGCTTCACTTCTCATCGAGTAGGGTGTATATTGAGGAAGTAATGTTTCTTAACCGTCCATATACATGTTCAGTAGATCCGAATAATCAAACCAGAGTGTTTCAAGGTTTTCTAGAATTTAAAGTAGATTACTCAAAAGCGCTGTCACCTAGTAATGGCTCCTGGAAATTAGTCCGAAATTGGAGATATGTACCAGCTACTTATAGCGACAAATTTTACCCCAAAAATATAGTAACGTTACGTAACGGAAGAACCTACTGTATCCAGCGAAATCTAAGTAGTAAATTAAATGAAATACATGAATTAGTTGAAGGAGGCTTGCTTCGTAATACGTCAGTTATATTACCCTATGTTGATACTCAGCTTGATAAGGATGGCTCTTTAAAGCGAGTGGTTAAAACAGATGGTAAACAGGAGTGGCGCCAAAAGACACTGAAAGGCTTCGATTCTAACAATAATCCTATCTATAGTGAAGAATCCGTCATTGCTTCTACGACGCAGGTAAGTATCCCTAACCCTTATTTTTCAGGCTCAAGCACATCTCCATTAGCCATCACTAGCAGCAATATATTTATTTCATTTGATGGTAATGGAGGAAATGCCAACAAGTATCATTTAGGTGGTTTAAAAATCGGAGAAACAACCTGGAAGTGGAAAACGGCTTATACAACATCTAAAAATTATTATGGTGATTTTCCTGCCGACGGCACATTTGATGTTGGTAATGGAATGGGATTATCTCATAACTATGCCGGTAGTGTAGCTGTTACTGTCGATCGAAATATTATTTGGGGGTATCATGGCGAGTTCTGGAAAGCTAGTCAAACGAACAAATGGAATCATGTATATGATAATGGCTTATTCATAGGACAATTTGGGACTACCCGCCCAGAAACAAAAAATCAACCTGCTGCCTACGGGATGGATGGAAACGCGCTGAATGCGCAGGTAGTTAAGCTTCCAGATGGCCGAGTTTATTTATACCATGGTGGCGAAAATGACCATTGCGGTCTCCATCGCTGGCGGATTGAGGGATTAAATACAATTCAAGAGCAGGTTATTCAATTTTCTTCTGTATTTGCAATTGAGTCAAAACAAAAGAGTAAACAAGGGCTAGACCTACTTGCAGGTTTACCTTATGCCTCTGAATCAATCAGAAGTGGTACAGCAGGATGGACAAGATCGCCTGATGCTTCTGATGCATCTGAGCGTGGAAATTACTGGCTCGTTCAAACGAATAAAAGAAATAATAAAAAGGATTCACCAGACCTCTATATGCGATTCACAAAAGGTGAAGCGCTTAGTTATAGTATTACAAAAGATTTAGGTGACAATTCTAATTTAACTTCCTGGAGCTTGGTTGGTGAAATTAGCTTCGAAGGGAATGATGGGAATAATGGGGGTAATGCCTGCTATTTAGATATTCTTGATGATAATGATAAAATAATCGCACGTTTTTATCACACGTTAGATTATAAAAGTCGCGATATGGGTATTTGGGGCAATAAAGCTCAGCTCGTTAGCTTTCCGTCCATCAATAGATCCGCCTATTCGGCTAAAGTACAGCCTATTAAGATCAGCGTTAATTCAGCAGGTGTCACCTTTACATATGGTAGTACCCCTCCTGTTACAACTAATTTTTGGGATGCTACTGTAAATTGGCGCGCTCCTAAAAAGTTAAGAATACTAGCAGAACAAAAGACATCGGGTCCGGTTAGAGACCGCGTAATCGATATTTATTCAATGCGGTTTTTAACTCCTTAGTGGTCCACTAAAAATCGTATTATCTTTAACATAACTTTCCCTGTTTTCCGCAGAGACTGCTTTTATGCGAATTTTAATTTACGACATTAATTACGCGCCTGAATTGACTGGCGTGGGAAAATATACAGGTGAAATGGGTGCCTGGCTGGCTAGTCAAGGGCACACTGTACGAGTAATTACGGCTATGCCTTACTACCCAGAGTGGGAAGTTCATGATCGCTACAAAGACAAGGGTTGGTTTACGGAGGAACTGGAAGGGGTTACGGTTCATCGCTGCCCGTTTTATGTGCCGAAGAAAGTAACAACCCTAAAACGTATTTTACATGAATTCTCCTTTGTACTTAGCAGTCTACCTTACTGGCTCAACATACTAGTAGGCAAACGGTATGATGCTGTCATTAGTATCTCCCCTCCTTTTCAGATTGGCTTATTACCTACGTTATATTCCATGATACGAAAAGCGCCACTATGGTACCATTTGCAGGATTTGCAGGTTGATATGGCCAGCGAGTTGGGCATGATAAAAAACAAGTCCTTTGTCGATCTGCTTTTTTCGATTGAAAAGTTTATTCTGAAACGCAGTACGGTTGTCTCTACCATCAGTGAGGGTATGGTTCGGAAAGTAGCAGACAAAAATGTATTAGAAGCTCCCTGTCTCCTATTTCCAAATTGGGTGGATGAACAGTTAATTAAACCCCTCCCTCGTGAAGCCTCTTTACGCGCCGAATTTAGCTTACGCAATCAGGATAAAGTAATTCTCTATTCCGGCAGCTTAGGCGAAAAACAGGGGCTAGAGCTCATCATTGAGGCTGCAAAACAATTTGCAGCCCGCACTGATATTCGTTTTCTGATTTGTGGATCGGGGGGGGGGAAAACCCGCCTGGAGACGCTGGTTACCGATTATCAATTAAGTAATGTAAGCTTTCATCCGCTGCAACCCTACGAAAAATTATCGGCCCTCTTAGCTACAGCCGATATTCATTTAGTATTGCAAAAGAAGTCCGCATCGGACCTCGTACTTCCCTCCAAATTAACTAGTATTCTGGCCGCTGGTGGCTGCGCCCTGGTATCTGCTTTGCCGGGTACTACGCTTCATGATGTTATTAACATGCATCAAATGGGTATCCTAATCGAACCTGAGTCAGTTCAGGCACTGATCGATGGGATTGGGCGAGCTCTTAGCGAAGATGTAACAAGCTATCAGCAAAATGCACGGGCTTATGCTCGAAAGTACTTAAGTAAAGAGGGTATTTTACAGGCGTTTGAAGCGGAGCTAGTGAAGCTGCAAAAGAATGATAGTAAACATAGTGCCACAAAGAACACTGAGGAGATAAAACTAATAGACTAAACTATATCCTCTGTGACTCTGTGTTTACTTAACATCATAAACTCGAGTTTCGCAGTGGCTGCTGGCTCAATAGTTCGTATCCCTGATTCGAGAGAAACGCTTCCAGGGCGGGCAAATCCTCAGGCCGGTGCATGTCGCTACCAATGAAGTCGACCCACTTATTTTTCAGAATCAGTTTTGCCTGAGCTTTTACATGCCCACCATACCGGCCTGTCATGGACATCCAATTGAGTTGCATCAAACAGCCCTGATCACGCAAGCGTTGTAAACCATTCAGATCGTTTATATAATACGAGTAACGTTCTGGGTGCGCTAATATAGGTGTATATCCGTTTGTCTGGATTCGGAAGATCATTTCATCTAATATCATTGGCTTAGCTAGCCAGCCAGTTTCAACAAGCAGATATTTTTCAGTGCCAAAGGTTAGAAGCGGAGCCTTCTCTAAACGTTCCAGAAAGTAATTGTCCAGCATGTATTCAGCAGCTACCTCAATCTGAACTGGAATTCCTTCCAGATTGACCTGTTGTTGTAAAACGGCTAGTCCTTGTAAAATAGTAGCCGAATTATTTGGATAATGCTCCTGGCTAACGTGGGGAGTCGTAATTACTTTTTGAATACCCCAATCAGCAAGTTGACGGATACAGATCATGGCCTGCTCCAGTGTCTTTACCCCATCGTCGATCCCTGGAATCAGGTGTGAATGGATGTCCGTTTGCCAGAAGCAGGGTGCCGGGGTACTCGGTAGTTCTTTAGAAGAAAATTGGTTTTTCAACCAGGTCAATACGCGATTCGTCATTTCGGTTCTAATTCGGCTGGGCCGGGGTTATTAAGGCTTTAGTGTAATGGTTTAGTAGTACAACGGGAAGGAAAAGGGCATCTTGTTCCTGATAATAAAGGTATAAAGCCTTTTTTGTCTTGACGTTGAGGTGATAAACAAAAAACGGCATGTAAGCATTGTCAATACGTATCAGTGCCATTTACACTAACTACACCAATTCCACTACTTCATATACTAAACCAATGCAACATTACTATACAAAAATGAATCATGTGACAATTAATGTTAGATCCAGTCTGGTATTTTCGCCGAATAATAAATTGATATGCACTTAACTATCATTCGGGGCATATTAAACCAGTAGTTACCAATATATTGCTTCCGTTTAGTGAAAAAGCTCATAAAGATACGCAGTAAAGTGAACTGAATTACTAGCTACTCGCTGGCGTATGTAGACCGTTGATCGGTTAAGCTAAACGGAATACTCAGATCAATGTTGTGAATTCAATTTCTGCCTCTATGGCTTGATATCTGAAGGAGTAAAGTAAGGTAAAGCCTATTGGCACACCATTTTTGTTTAACCGTCTCAAATTTAGAATTGCTCATGAAAACAACTACAAACAAAGCTGTATGGTCATTTTATGGACTATGCCTCATGTTCATGGTCTACGCTTGCCGGAACCAGGATGCCACTCCCCTCGCGCCTAAGTACACGATGGAATCGTTACGAGATCTGCAATTGCCGGGTCTTCGTGTAACACCTCCAGCCGCAGTTACGGTAACGGCTTCTACGTTGACCCCATCAGCCACAGCAAGTCAGGTTAAAAGTGATATTGCAGCTGGTAATGTGACGCCCGCAGTTAGCCAGGCAGCCGCAGACATGGCCGCTGCGCTATCGGCAGCAGGTATTCCTTCGGCCGCTGTGTTCAATGCCGAGTTCACGCCTACTATCATCAATTCGATTAAAAATGGTGGAAAGCTGCCCTCCAATTTGCAGGCAGAGATCAATTCATTGGTAGCCAATCCGACGTTACAGAAATACTTCCCGACCTTTACCTACCCTCAGGTGAATGGGAATGTAATTGGACCAACGACGACGACTATTCCGGGACCAGGATTTATAACTCTTGTAGCGCCAGTAACCGTTAAACCGGTTAACTATGTGGGTGATCCTTGTTTTAAAGCTGCCAATGACCTGTTCGATGCTAAAATAGCTGGACTGGAAAATGACCGCCAATCGCAGGTGGGTACGGTACAAAGCAACTATAATTCGGGCAAGTCGACAGCCGAGAGTGATGTACAGGGCTGTATTTCGGGTAAACTAGCTCAGTATACCAATCTGGTTAATGCATCCAGCGGAAAACTGACCACGGACCTTGCTAATTTAGTAGCTATTCAAGGTACCCTAGGCGCAACAAACTATGATCTGCTGAAAGCGTTCACCTATCTGTTGTACACGCAGGAAAACCAACTGTATTATGACCTGCAGTCGGCCGATGTGAACGCCTGTACCATCACCGCTATCGCAAAAGTTGCAGCTGCCAAGTTTGCGTTTGACACAGACGTGAATGCGATCAATAACAACTTCAACGAAACGGTTCGGCAAGCACAACGGATTGTACTGGCTCTGTTCGATAGCTGCCACAACCAGGGTACTGTAGCACCGTAATACATTAAACCGATTCGTCGGGTCCACCCCTAAATCCCCTAAAGGGGACTTAGCTCAAACTTAGACAACGTCCCCTTTAGGGGATTTAGGGGTAAACTGATTGATTATCCAATCTGTGTTAATGAATAGGGTAACCGGTGTAATGCGTACGAGTTTAGGAAGGAGTTTATTACTAATTGGCTTAGTAGGATCACAGCTGAGTTTGGCTCAGGTGAATATATCAGGTAAGCCAGGGTTAATGAACATCCCTACCGCAAGGATACTGGCCGATGGCATGTTTCATATCGGCTATCATTATAATCCTTCGCACTACGATCCTCGTGCTAATGATCCGAATGCGTCTGTGAATGTCGCCCCTAATCAGTCGTCCAGTGTGTATTACGCAACCCTGGCAATGCTACCCCGACTTGAGATTAATATAAATATATTTCGGGTGAATGGGGAGCTCCCTTTAAAGGCACGAGGCATTGGTGATCGCCAGTTTGATATTAAATATGCTGTATTGACGGAGCGCGAACGCAGGCCATCGGTTGCCGTGATTGTTTCCGCTCCCTTTGGAATAGACAACTCACTGGTTACGTATGCCGCTGCTGCCACCAAAAATTTTACGTTGAGTGAAACGGTTACGGCGGAAGTTACAGCTGGATTTGGAAGCCCGTATTACTTTGATCGAAGTGATAATGTAGGGAACAATTTTGATATTTTCTCTAACTATAAGCTTCACAATAAAAATGAACGCTCAAATCCGTATTTGTCAGGTCCTTTTGGGGGCGTAGCGATTCGGTTTAAACAAACGCTGGGCGGAATGATCGAATGGGATTCGCGGCACCTTAATCTGGGTGCCTATGCCAAGCTCTTCGATCGCTGGACAGTTCAGGCGGGCGTTATTAATTTCGATCAGATCACGTTCGGCACGTCTTATGCCGTTTCGTTAAAGAAGTTACCGAAACGAGTACGGGAGAAGTCGGAGGTGGTGAAGTAGTGAATTGGTGGAGTAAGTTGATTGGTTAACAGGTTGGCCCCATAGGGGACTAATGTTTGTAGAAAGTTGCCCCATGATAACAACTAGCGTGCCGTAGGTACGCAACGTCGGAAATTGATTATCATTCTATAAACATTTCGTACCTACGGTATTTAAAAGTAAGCTAAGTGCGCATTGTGACAAGAAATAGATCAGCAATTGTATTGAGTTATTTAGTGCTGTGCTGGTCTGTTCAGGTAGGTTTTTGTCAGCAACAGGATCAACGAACGTTGCTGAATTTCGAAAACCTAACCATTGATAGTGCCAGCCAGCGGGTATATTATGAGCAGCGGCTCTACAGAAACCCAATGATTGGTCTGTTGGAACTGAGTCAGACGCTTGCCAAACCGGCTACCACTGAATTTGTTCCACTCTATCAGGGAGTACCTATTGCCGGGTATCGACTGGGAGCCAACTGGCAAACCAGTTTATTATCCCGAACCGAACGGAAAGCGTTACGACATAGTATTCCGGCTGGGCCGGGCCATTACAAAGTCGATTTCCGGCTCCATCCGGAGATGGTTGCCAACTTCGGGTATAAGATGGACCCGTTTCAAACAAAAATCAGCTTGCTCTTACAAAGCCAGCTGTATTTGACCCGGGGGCTGGTACTGAATATAGGGGTGTTGTTCCCGATCACGAATAACTACGATACGCAGCCAATGAATATTCGGCCAGCGCCTATTTACCTGAATCAGTTTTTAGCCCTGAGTGGCCAGGATTTCATAAGTGGGTCGGTTGGTTTCTTTTACAGTAACCAGTATGGTGTAAACCTACAATATCGACATACTAACTTAACCAAACCCTGGTCGTTTGGTCTGGAAGCCAGTTTAACCGGTGACTATTACTACCCAACGAAGGGGATTTATTACGAGTCGATGGATAAGGCCATGATCTTAGCCGATGTGGCGTATCGAATCAGTAAGCGGGATATTACCCTTAAGTTGTCTGGAGGGCAATATCTGTACCAGGATCAGGGCGTACGGTTTGACTTTATCCGTCAACTTTATTCAGTGGAGGTAGGGGTTTTTGCGATGAAAACAACGAAAGGGTCAACGGCAGGTTTCAATTTTGCGATCCCGATTCCACCCGGCCGCTTGGCGCAGTCGAAACGGTTACGAGTACGAACAACGGAGGAGTTTCGCTGGGAGTACTCCTATAATGGAGGAGGGAGTAACGTTGGCCTACGGTATCGGGTAGGTAATCAACTGGATGCCCTGCTTCGTCAGTATCATTCCGATTATTTACGTCAACAACAGCCCTAGTATAATCGTCATGTTTCATCGTCTACTAATCAATACTCAATGGAAAAACTCTCAACGATTCAACCAACTCGTGTAAACGAAAAAAATCTTAATCACTCTTTAAATCACCTCCTATACCTCCGGTCTAGGTCCACTACCCAACTCAATAATCCCTTTTTTACTATGCGTTTATCTCTACAACTCCACGCTTATTCGGCCTTAACCCGGTGTCTTGGGATACTGCTTGGCCTGATGATTGCCGCCCAAGTATCGGCAGCACCCATTATTACGTCGGCAGGCAGTTTTTCTAATCCCTGCGGACTGACCCCTCCTACTGTATCGCCAGCATCGGCGACTGTTACGGTTGGAAGTCCTTTTAGTATTACGGCCACAGGCTGTGCGGGTGGTATCATTCAATATTTTGGCAGCAATGGTGTGTACACAGTTGCTCCAGGTGGCACCATCAGTGTTCCAACCAGCGCAACCGGAACCATTGTTATTCCAACTGCCTGCTCAAAAAGCGGTTGCTTGAGCGATATTGCTGAAGCCGTGATTACTGTTGCTCCTGCTGGTGACCCCAATGCAGCACAGCGGCCGTTTGTCAGTACGCCAATTGGAACACAGAACGCTACCGTTGGATCAAACTTCACGTTCATCATCCCGGCTAACACATTTACAGACCCGAATAACAATCCATTGACGCTAACCGCAGCTGGTTTGCCTGATGGACTTACCTTTAACGGTCTGGTCATTACAGGTCCTCCGGCATCCCCTGGAATTTCGCAAGTCACCATTACCGCGACGAACTCACTAGGTCTTGCCATAAATACCACCTTTACGATCATTGTCTCGGGTGCAGCGCCAGCACAATCGGATTTAACGCCAACCATCGACTTGCCTCAGGCTAACTTTGCCGCAACGAGTCCCAACAATTCGCGTGACTTTGTTGTCGAAATAGCCGAATTGGATGGCTTTGCTACATCCACCGGCAATGTTATCTTTACCGTTACAGCGCCAACGGGTTACAGCATTTCGTTCTCAAATTCCATTACCAGCATCAATGTATCAGGAGGGCTTACGAATCCGGTTGCGGTCGATAATACGAAGTGGTCAGTTACTAACAATGCTCAGAATCAGCAATTGACCCTGACCATAAATGGGGGTGAAGCGATTGCTGGGTTTGCTAAAGTAAAAATAGGCTTTACCCTCACTCGCACATCTGCTAACTCAGGAAGCACATCCAACATTGTGGTGAACGTTAATGATGACGCGACCAACACCTACGATAATAATTCGGCAAACAATATCTATAGCCGGATTATAAGTGGTCTATAAATTTTACACCTGCCAACTAACATTTTGCTAGTTGGCAGGTTTCCTAAGGGTACGGTCTTTTTCTATAAACTTATCGTCTATTGTTATGATCCGGAAACGTTTACTTATGCTTTTGACGGTCTTGTGCAGCAGCTATGCCGCCTTCGCCCAGGATCCCTCCGTGGGAGGAATCGTCATTAGCCCCAACCCCATCCAGGTTGGACAAGCCGCTAGTCTCACCGCCAGCTTTGGCAATGGTAGCTCCACCGATATCCCTCAATCCGCTACCGCTACCTATACCGTTAACCTGCCCCCCAATATTGGCGTAACCGGCTCCTCAGTCGTGGTTATCTCGCCTGTGGCGGGCACCACGGCCAACCTGTCAGTTACTGTGGGCGCTTATGATGGAACCAATGGCACCATTGTTACTGTCCGCAGCAATAACGGGCCCGTGCCCGGTAATGCCATCTATGATCTGCGCTTAGCCATCGTTGGCGTACGCGTAACGGGAGGCTTGCCGCCCAATGTGCTGAGCAATGCCCTCTCCAGTGGTATCGGTACCAACAACCCCAACAACGACAATGCCAGCACGCCCGTGGCGGTAACGGCGGGTGCTTTACCCGTAGCCCTGGTTTCCTTCACGGCCAAAGCCCAGGAGGATCGCACGGTTGCCCTAGCCTGGACCACCTCGCTGGAAACCAACAACAAGGGCTTTCTGATCGAGCGCAGCAAGGATCTGAAAGGTTTTGAGAAAGTGGGCGAAGTAACGGAGTTGGGAGCCAACAGCAATTCGCTGAAGAATTACCACCTGATTGACCAGACGCCTTACGCGGGTACGAGCTACTATCGGCTGACCCAGATGGATCTGGATGGCAAATCGACGGTATTCCCGGTGGTGTCGGTGGTGCTGCGTGAAGGTGCCTATGGCGTGTTCCCCAATCCGGTGCTCAATGATCAGCAGTTCCGGTTGAGTCTGGATGAGCCCGAGACGGCACAGATCAATTTTTATGGCGCAGATGGTCGTTTGATGCCGGTTCAGAAGATGGGTGTCGAGTCGGGGAATCTGTTGTTAAAGGTGACGGGTAAGCTCTCGACGGGGGTGTACATTCTGACGGTGGATGAACGTGGTCAGACTCGTAAGCATCGCTTAATTGTCGAATAGATTCGCCTGGCTGATTAACTAAACTGGATTTTATAAATCTGTTAGTCCTTGTCAGCCGATACCGAATCCCTATCAGGAACTGTTTCATACTAGTTAACTTTCCAGGCACATGAAAACAAAGTCTAACCATATATCGAATGCTTCGCCGAAAAAGGCGTATCAGGCACCCCGCGTTAAATCGCTGGGTAATGTCAAAAAACTGACGCTAAAAACAGGCTCGAACGTCGATGGCTTCGGCGGTACGTTCGTGTAACGTACTACTTGCTAACAAAAAAAGGCTGCATCTTCCAAAAAGATGCAGCCTTTTTTTGTTATTCGTTATATCACCACCGAATGGCCTGAAACGTCCAGCCAGGCTGTACTTTTTGCATTTCGATCTCATCATCCCGCTTTGTTAAACCACAGTTGAGGTATTTCTGGTGTAAGGCTGCCAGTGCCACCCGGTCTAACTCAACGCCCAGGCCAGGGCCCTCCGGAACAAGTACAGCTCCTTCCTCAAAGTTGAAACGTCCGCCTGTAATGACTTCATCCGATTGCCAGGGATAGTGCGTATCCAATGCATAAGGCAATTGGGGTAGTGCCGCACCCAGATGCACCATAGCCGCCAGCGAAATGCCCAGATGGCTATTCGAATGCATTGATAACCCACGTCCGAATGTCGAGCAAATACCGGCAAGGGTAATTGACGAACGAAGTCCTCCCCAAAAATGATGGTCGCTCAGGATAATATCCTCCGAGCCAATAGCAATACTGGTGGGAATATCCTCAAACGAAGTGGTACACATATTGGTCGCTAAGGGCGTTTTTACCGCTTGCCGGACCCTGGCCATATTTTCCTGACCTCGAACCGGATCTTCCAGATATTCAAGGATAGGCTCCATCTGTTTACCGTACTTGATGGCCGTTTCGACCGTCCAGAGGGCATTCGGATCAATTCGCAGGGGTACATCGGGACCAAAGGCTTCATGCAGGGCAAACATGGCATCCACCTCCTGCTGCGGCTCAAAAACGCCACCTTTCAGCTTGATCGATTGAAATCCAAATTCCGCACACATGGCTTTTGCCTGGGCAACAATACCTTCAGGGTCCAAAGCCGCGGCTTGTCGGGCAGCGGCCCACCCCTGGGCAGTTGGGTCTGTATGGAAGCCCAACTCCCCTCCTGCCCCTTCGTATTTATAAAACAGATAGGCCGAGAACGGCACGCGGTCCCGCATCCTTCCGCCTAATAGATCAACAACGGGTCGATTCGTTACTTTGCCGATAATGTCCATGCAGGCCACTTCAATGGCGCTGAAGATGTGAACGAGCTTTCGCTGGTCCCAGGGTGCCTGTCCCCGTTGAGCAGCCGTTTCGGTTCCAAATCGGTTGACCAGTACCTGTCGGATTTCATTGAGTTGAAAAACATCCTTTCCAATGAGTAACTCGACGGACTCATGCAGAGCCGCATCAATAGCACTATTACCCGGTATCTCGCTTATGCCCGAAATACCATCGTCCGTCACCAGTTCAACGATGGTCCGAAGGGCATAGGGTGCGTGCAGACCAGCCGCATTCAGCAAGGGCGGATCAACGATGGCAATAGGTGTAATGATGATCTGATTAATTCGGGGTCCAGTTTTAGGGTTCATAATGAGGGTTTATTTTGACATGATAACTGCCGGGCCGACGTTCGCTTCTACCAGCAATGCAAGGGCACTATGGTCTAAATCACCCAATCCCAACGCTACTGCCTTATCCATTTGTGTTGCCACCAAAGCCGTTCCTTTGAGCGACACGGCCAGGTCTTCACCAATCTGTAGCGCAATAGCCATGTCTTTCTGGTGAAATTTCAGTTTTCCGCCCGGTTGAAAATCCCGGTTAATGATGCGTTTACCATGTAGATCGAGGATACGGCTCTGGGCAAAACCGCCCAATAAGACCTCGCGCATTTTTTCAAGGTCGACCCCGGCTTTTTGTGCCAGGGTAAACGCTTCGGCCACTGCCTGAATAGTGATGCCCACGATGAGCTGATTACAGGCTTTCGTAGTTTGCCCCGCCCCCGACTCGCCCACGTGAACAACCGTTTTACCCATTGCCTGAAATATAGGCAGGGCACGCTGAAACGCAGCCTCGTCCCCGCCTACCATGATCGACAACGTAGCTGTTTCTGCCCCCACCTGACCACCCGAAACCGGTGCATCGAGCGCGTCTACTCCCTTTTCCCGTATTAGCCTGTAGGTATGCGTAGCGGTCGAAGGCGAAACCGTAGACATATCGATGAACAAACTACCTGGCTGAATACCAGCGAGTGCGCCCTCAGGCCCAGACAATACCTGCTCAACAACGGGCGCATCGGGAAGCATAGTAATGATAATATCACTCTGCTGGGCTACTAGCTTACAGGTGGTAACGGACTGTGCACCGGCATCAATTAACGCTGCGGCCGCTTTGCTATGACTTAGTATAGTGACAACATAGCCAGCCTTGAGCAGGTTGAGTGCCATAGGCTTGCCCATAATACCCAACCCAATAAATCCTATTTTTTCCATAGTTGAGAAACGAACATCTTTTTCAACACAGAGCCACAGAGGTCACAGAAAACATATGGTAAAAATGTGTCCTCTGAGGCTCTGCGTTCAATACATCAAACTAACGGAAACAACTGGGCGGCAATCAGGATGATAACGAGGCCAGTTAATCCCATGACCACAAGCAGGGGCGAAATGGTTTTTAAAGCCTCCTGTTCGGTTAAATTGCTCAGTTTGCAGATGATCCAGAAACCCGCGTCGTTCATCCAGGGAACCAGCTTTGACCCACAGCCAATGGCCAGTCCCAGGTAGAGTGGATGAAACGCCAGGTTAGCGTTACCCGCCATACCCGAGAGAATTCCGGATGCGGTAATCAACGCCACCGTAGCTGATCCCTGCGCCGTACGAACTACAGCCGCAATCAGGAACGCCAGAGGAATCAAAGCCATCTGGTAGTCTTTAGTCATATCGGCAATCTTGGCGCTGATGCCCGTCTGTTGCAGCATACCACCGAAAGCCCCGCCCGCTGCGGTAATCAGGATAATGCCTCCGCCACTCATCAGCGCTGCCTGTACAAAAGGCGTTAGCCCTTCTTTATTACCTCGTTTCTGCCGGGCCAGTATCAATAAGGCAGCAATACCACCGGTGATGATGGCAATGTTTTTATCCCCGAAAAATTTGATCAGGCTTAATAGTTTACTTAATACCGGCGATTGCGTAAGCGGCACACCTGGCGTTGCCAGAGCATTGAGGGCCGTATCTGCGCAAATGAACACGAGCGGAATCAATACGGGCAGTAACGACACCCCGAGCGAAGGCAGGTGCTGATCCTCCTTAGCCGCCACCAGTTTAAGATCCTCTAGCCGGGCATCCAGCGAGTCGCGCAACGGTATCGGCCATTTCCGATTGGCCCAGAGGGCAAAGAAATAGCCCGCTGTGATGGTAAACAGACCAACGATGGTCCCTCCGATCATCATCATCCCGATGGGAATTTTCATTTCCCCAACCAGAAATAAGGGTCCCGGTGCGGGTGGTACCAATGAGTTGGCCATAGCAGCACCCGCCATAATACACAGGACGAGCAGCAGGTAATTTTTACCGATTCGCAAGGTCATTGCTTTAGCCAGCGGCATCATCAGGAAAATAACCGTATCGAAAAACACGGGAATTCCCAGAAAAAAGCTGCTGACCAGGAAAGCAATAGGTGCTTTCCCGATGCCGGTTAGCCGAAGCATCGATCGAATAATCCGTTCGGCGGCCCCGCTCTCCAGCATACTTTTGCCGATGATAGCCGCCATAGCGATCAGGATACCTATTTTACCGCAGGTATTCCCAAACTCGGTTGCAATACGCTCACCGATGCCTTTTTTAGCCAGAGCCAGTGCGGCTGCCGGTGCAGTTCCCTTCGACAATGCAAACTGTTCAATGGCCGAAGCGGGCGTCAGCAGTGCTACTGCAAAAGCGCCCAGTAACAACGCCAGAAACGGGTGTAGCTTCAATCCGATGATACCGCCTACCACGATGAGTACACCAACGGCCAAAATAAAAAGCGGATCAGTCATTCGGAGGGGAAGGTTACGGTGTAAGGGTTACGAGGTGTAGGAGAAGTTTTTTCGCCAGGATTACAGCCCGGCGGCCCGACTATAATCCTGTAAAAAAAGAAGGCACAATCTGGGTCAATACGTGTACAGCTTAACCCTGGTCTACGCCCGGTTTATACGTTAAACGCGCGTCTAAACCCATTCAACTTTTGAGCCAGACTTCGGGCACCATCCGCAACGAAGGTGGCATCGGCTCCGCAGGCAATTAACCGTATACCCAGCTCATGATAAGTTTGGTAATCATTAGGATTGAAAAACAGAATACCCGTCGATTTGCCCGCCTTTTGAGCCGCGTTGACCGTTTCCTGCAGAGCCTCTTTAAAACGAGGATGGTCGAACTGCCCGAATATACCTAGCTCCATCGACAGATCGGCCGGTCCAATAAACAGCACATCCACACCATCAATGGCGGCTACGGCATCCAGGTGATCCAGCACCGCTACGGTCTCGATTTGCACGATACCCAAAATTGTCTCTCTGGCATCTTCATAATACTGAGCAAAGTTCTGGGCGAAGCCCGTAGCCCGCACCATCTTGGCTACTCCCCGATTACCGTGAGGAGGATAATGTAAGCCGTTCACTACCTTTTGAGCCTCCTCTGGACTACTGATCTTAGGGCACATGACACCTTCGGCACCCATATCCAGCACCCGGTGGATACGCTGACTTTCGGCACTTTCTACCCGCACAATGGCACCAGCAGTGGTATGTTCCAGCGCCTGCAACTGGTAGAGAACATCTTTTTCTGAACCCGCTCCGTGTTCAAGGTCGATCAATACCCAGTCGAAACCAGCCTGACCAACTAGTTCGGCGGTTAATGAACTGCCCAGATTTAACCAGCACCCATTGAGTGTTTCGCCCTGCTTGAGACGTTGCTTCAGGTTTTTCATGCACAATAAAGGAGAGAACCGATTGACTATACTTCTTATCTTATCAGATTCCCAATGCAACTGTTTACAGCGGCCAATTGGCCTAGTTAATCAGCTCACATCCATCTTACCTACCCATCAACTAGTCTATGAATCATCTGAATAGCGAATACAAACCCATAAACCGACGGGAATTTATGATTGGTACAGGTTCGGCATTGATGGCCGTGGGCACGGCCGGATTCGCCCCCACTTCTACGGAGTCAATCAGTTCAAGAAAGCCCTTAGCGACGATTCGGATCAGCGCTGTCAATGCTAATTTTGAACGGGAACCACTGAATCCCTATCGGTTCAAGGGAAGTGCCATAACCGATAGTTGGCAAACTGTAGCCCGACTTGAATCTGAGTCGGGTATTCATAAAATCGGGCTAGGCACACAAGGGGTTCTCTGGTCGGATTCAAGTGTGTTTGCCACCCATTCCGAAAGTGCGGGCAATGCGCTTATGTATGCCATGAGCGAACACGCCTTGCAATTGATGAAAGGGACTTCCTTTACGAATCCAGTCGAGTTAGTTGATAGGCTTCTTCCCGAGGTACTGGCCTATGGCAAAACGATAACGGGAAACCCCAATCTACGAAAAACCTTTGCCCTGAATTCGCTGGTATGTGTCGATAACGCGGCCTGGCTCCTGTACGCCCAGGAAAACAACATGACCCGGTTCGACGAAATGATTCCCGATGCCTATAAACCGGGTTTGTCGTATCGTCATAAGCAGGTCGCCTGTATTCCGTCGTTTAGTGTAGGCACATCCGCCGATACGATTAAGAAAGCCGCCGACGAAGGGTATTTTATCCTGAAACTGAAAACCGGATCGGCAGGTACACAACAGGAAATGATTGAAAAGGACATCGCTTTTCTATCGGCAGTTCATAAGGCAATTGGTCATTACGAAACCCCTTATACGAAGAGCGGAAAAATACCGTATTACTTCGATGCCAACGGCCGATACGAATCAAAAGAAACGCTGCTTCGTTTTCTGGATCATGCCAAAAAAATTGGCGCTTTCGACCAAATCGCGGTAATCGAAGAACCCTTCGCCGAAGACAATGAGGTTTTTGTCGGTGATATGGGTGTACGCATTGCCGCCGATGAAAGTGCCCATACGGTGGAGGATGCAGCCCAACGAATTGAGCAGGGCTATTCAGCTATTGCCGTGAAAGCCATCGCAAAAACCTTAAGCATGACCATGAAAATTACCCAGTTGGCCTTCGAAAAAAAGATCCCCTGCTTTTGCGCCGACTTAACTGTCAACCCGATCCTGGTCGATTGGAACAAGTGTGTCGCTGCCCGTTTGGCACCCTTCCCTGGAATGAGCGTAGGGTTACAGGAAACCAATGGTCGGCAGTATTTCAAAAACTGGACTACCCTGATGAGTTACCACCCAAAAGCGGGTGCAACCTGGACCCAACCTCAAAAAGGTGTGTACCCTACCGATCAATCGTTTTATGAGCAGAGTGGCGGGATTTTGGCTCCCTCAGCGCATTATGAAAATTTATTTAGCTAGAACATGATTTATAAATACATAGGGTGTTGCCCTATGTATGCGGGAAACACTTTCCCTATCTATTTTGTAGTTACTACATATGCCTCTCTTCGTCATCGTCCGACACGGACAATCACAGTGGAATTTAGAAAACCGCTTTACGGGTAATACCGATACACCGCTAACCGAGTTGGGTCGACACGAAGCCCGCGAAGCGGGTGCGTTACTCAAAGCCCATCAACCCCCAAACTTCGGGATCGGGTTTACATCCGTATTGCAGCGGGCTATTGAAACAATGGCCCTTATTCTGGACGAAATTGGTCAGACAGACCTGCCGATTGAGCGCAGTGCGGCTCTGAACGAGCGTATGTATGGCGATTTGCAGGGGATGAATAAGCTGGAATCCGAAGCCCGATTTGGAGCCGAGCAGGTATTCCGGTGGCGACGGGGCTATACGGATACGCCACCGAACGGTGAAAGTTTAGCCGACACCCATGCCCGCGTGATCCCCTACTTTAAAACAACGATTTTGCCACATCTACAGGCCGGAAAAGCCGTACTCGTGGTAGCGCACGGGAACAGTCTGCGGGCTTTACTGATGGAGTTGGAACACATTAGCCCAACAGATATTGAAAAAGTTGAATTGGCTACAGGTATCCCACGTCAATACGACTACGACCTGGCCACCGGCGAGTTTAAGCTATTACCAAAATAAGAATCGTTCGATAGTCAGGTAATCAGGCAAATTCAGATTAGCTTACTTATCCCTTATTTCACCGCAATTACCTCAACCTCAATCAGCACATCTTCGCGAACGGTTTGGGTCACGCTTTTCATTTCAACAATTTTGGGAGCCGTTGCAAAGTAAGTAGCCTGAATCGTCTTGAGTAGTTGCGAATCGGCATCACTCACAAGCGTAGTGCCTGTTCCATCTTTGACAGAGTACTTTACCTGCGTAACATCAGTCAAGCTCATATTTACGGTAGCCAGTGAGGTTTTTAGATTCTCAAATATCTGGCGGGTCTGTGCACCTAAATCACCCGAGCCCACTAAATCGCCATTCGTATTGTACGGGCGTTCTCCGCACACATAAACAGTCTGACCCGGTATACCAGTATCTACTTTATATAGATAACCACTGGGTACTTTTACGGGAGTTGGTGGCTGAGCCTGGCTACAGGAAGCCAGCACAATCCACAATAGAAAATTTCGGAGGTAACTCATATTGTATCGAATAAAGTTATTATCTATACTATGGGTAAGCTGTGTATTAACCGACTAGTATACTCAGTAACGAATATTTCCTAGCAGCATTACTCAGTTGTTCGGAGGTAAGTGCTTGCCTGATCATCTTCACCATTGGTGTACCCATTTCCCGGTACCGAATCGGCATCGGACTGATCGAGGGTCATGACTTGAGCCCGGTTCGTGAATGTACCCGTACTGGTTGCCTGAACAACAAACGTTATCGTAACCGACTGACCAGCGGCTATCTGACTAATAGTACCTCTAACCGTTGATCCCGTTAGCGTCATACCCGAAGCAGAACTAACAAACTGCAGGCCCGCAGGAAGTAAATTGTTCAGGACAACATTGGTTGCCGCGAGGCCCCCCTGGTTTTTTACCGTCAGTGTAATACTGATGGGTTGCCCGATCTTTACGGACTGGCTACTGGTCTGCATCTGTAAGCTCAGGTCTGCTTTGTTGGGGTCGGGTGTGGGCTGATTCGACTGAACGGGCGGCAAAGGTCCCTGATTAGGATTCGGTGATACGTATACATTAGTCGACGATACGGTTGTTCGTAGGTCAACCTGGGCTTCATCCTGTTCCCCATTGGCCGTTCCGTTGTTCAGAATGCCACCCAATACTGGATTTGCAGAAGCCGTTAACTCAGCAGCGGCAATATAAGTCCCTGGAGCCGTTAGGCGTGCCACATACCGTCGACTCATCGTTAGACCGGAAGGTATAGCGCTAACACTGCCACTGACTACATTATTAGCGGCACTCAAATTATCGGCAGATGATATGAACGAGAGGTTAGGTGGAAGGCGACTTTGAATCGATATAGCGCCTAAATCGCAGCCTCCTTTATTCTGCACGATGAACCAGAAACTAACCGTATCGTTAAGCGCCACAGTACGTTTAGAGGTTCGAATAGCTAACGTAAGATCCGCAGGAGCCAGACTAATCGTTTGTGAAACAGCAGTAGACAAACAACCATACACCGCATTTTGGGCTTGAACACTGTAGGAGCCGGGTGTTGTAACCACAATCGACGTCGATGTGGCACCGGTACTCCAGCGATTCGGCCCGGCATACGACGAGCTGAGTTTCAGGCCGGTAGTTTTGCAAATAGCCTGGGTTCCATTATCGGAAGTTACGGTTGGCGGTGTAGGCTGAACGTTTGTGGGCACAACTACGGCAGGCGGGAAATACACCTTGTTTTGACCATTCTTTAGTCGGGCCAGATAAACGCCAGCGCCAACCGTCAGACTATTGCTGGTACTACCTGTGTTCCAGGTATATTGATAACCGCCTGGCTGGGTGAGCTGGAGTTGATTAGCCGTTGCGCAGGCAATACTGGCCAGCGGTTGTGGCTCAGCGACATAGGGAGATATCGTCGATAGGTACGAGTCTGTAATGGCAGTAGCCCAGAAATCACCCGCTTTAGTCTGACCCGAGGGGGAGAAATGGATACCATCGGGACGGTCGGCCTGGGTGTTGATATTGTCCAGATCGGGCCCCTGAAACGCCGAATAGCCAGACGTACCGATGACCCTGAGTTGGGCCGCCCGAACATTATCGAAGCGGGCACCAACGAATGACGATAGCGCAATAATGCAGGCCAGATTGGGTTTGTTGAACTCCGTTCGCAGCTTATCAATGACTTTGGTATAATATTTTGCCGTCGAATCGGTTGGATTGTCCCGATCATTTTCGCCATGCTGAATCAATACAGCCCGTAGCCCGGTTGTGGGTACATACAGGTTCATGAGGTTACGAAAATTAGCGTAAGGCATGCGAAGGTCGTAGCGAACAAAGGAATGCTGGAACGGTATGTTATAGGATGCCCAGTAGTTCTGCTGCATATTCGTTCCACCGAAGCCAGCATTGTACAACATAACCGGCACATTAATTCGCTGGACAAGGGCATCGCCCATATGGCCCCATAGCCAGGGTATACTCGCAAACGGCGAGAAGCCACTGTTAATCTGCAATTGGCTCAACGCCAAACCAGGGAGGTATTGCGTATCGGCGGTATTCAGGTATTGCTGAAAGGCACTCCCATTTTGATCAAGGGCTACTACATTGACCCGATCATCGCTGGCTCCATTAATAGAGGGGCATTGGTTAACGCCGTTTACCGTACAACCTGATCCCTGCGCATTGGAATGCCCCATAATAGCAAATACCTCTCCTACCCCAAACCGATCTACTGAATCTGATGTTACTACGACCCCTCCGCTTTTCCCTCGCACCAGTACCTTGTACCATCCACCTTTTACAGCGAGTGTCCCATTGAATTGGCCATTGGTTGGGTTTGTCTGCAAAGTTGCCCAATCGGTTGTGGTACCCTGTCCTGTAACGCGGGCAACTACGCGGGCTTCCACAACATCCAGCGACTGGCTATAACTGCCAGCAATCTGCACAGTTGCCTGATTACTGTTGTTGCGCTGCAGTACCAGCCGACTAACGGGAAAGGTAATTTTGATTTGAGCCTCTGATTCACAGGGCATGACTAGACTAGCTATTAGCGCTATACATACTGCTAAATTCCCCCTCACATCCATTTTGTACACGTTATTAGCATTTATTAAATTTCAAGTAGTCAAAATAGAATTAATATATCCTTATTTGAAGCAAAAATCATGCGTAACTATCAGGCATTAGTTGTGATGCTTGTAAAAAAAGCGCCAATGGCACGTAAAGAGCTGTCTGATAGGGTGTAAAAAGTGTGGATTTTTCCTTGAGGTGCTATCAAAACTACAGCAAAACTACCGTTTACACAATTTTTATTTTACAAAATTTAATATAGATATACTTAATTTATACATAATCAGCACTATATACACTTTTAAATAATGAAGTTACCGGTAGATCCTATTACAGCTAATTATAGGGAATCTCTGTAGCTGAGCGTTTGCATCAGCGAGTGTATTCCGACTAAATTTGTCCAGAATTAGTAATACGCATAACACAGTCGCTCTCCCCTATTTACCAAGCCAATCCGTAGGTGATTCGCCTGGTAACTAACTACCCTCATTGATGTTACTTCTATGAAGAACTACCTCTACATACTTATTTTGGCCGCTTTACCTGCCATCGTATATGCACAACCGTCAGCGCCTGGTACCGACTGGGTCAGTATGGTCAATCCGTTAATTGGAACGGATTCAAAGCCGAGTCTTTCCAACGGAAATACCTATCCAGCCATCGCACTGCCCTGGGGAATGAATTTCTGGATGCCGCAAACGGGCAAAATGGGCGATGGCTGGGCCTACACCTATGCAGCCGACAAAATTCGGGGGTTCAAACAAACGCACCAGCCATCGCCCTGGATGAACGACTACGGTCAGTTTTCACTCATGCCTATAACCGGGAAGCTACGCATTGACGAAACCGAACGCGCCAGTTGGTACTCGCACAAATCAGAAGTGGCGACGCCTTATTACTACAGCGTCTATCTGGCCGACCATGACATCACAACCGAACTAGCCCCAACCGAACGGGCTGCCAGTTTTCGGTTTACGTTCCCGAAAACGGATCATTCGTATGTGGTCCTGGATGCCTTCGACAACGAGTCGTACGTAAAAATCAGCCCGAAGGAGCGGAAAATCAGTGGCTATACCACCCGCAACAGCGGTGGCGTACCAACCAATTTTAAAAACTACTTCGTCATCTATTTTGATAAACCGTTCGCTAGTTCGCAAGTCTGGCACGAGAAAACGATTACCAAAGATTCTCTGGAAATTAAATCGACGCACGCCGGAGCGGTAGTAGGTTTCAAAACAACCAAAGGCGAACAGGTTCAGGCTCGGGTAGCCTCGTCGTTTATCAGCGTTGAGCAGGCGGAACTGAATCTGAAGGAACTGGGCAATGATTCGTTCGAGACCGTCAGGCAGAAAGCAAAACAGGCCTGGAACAAAGAACTTGGTCGGATTCAGGTAGACGGTGGCACAGTGGCCCAAACGCAAACGTTTTACTCCTGTTTGTATCGCTCACTGCTGTTCCCCCGGAAGTTTTACGAGTTGGATGCTGCCCAAAAAGTGGTGCATTATAGCCCGTACAACGGCCAGGTGAAGCCGGGATACATGTTCACCGACACCGGTTTCTGGGATACCTTCCGCTCCTTATTCCCCTTCCTGAACCTGATGTACCCATCGCTGAATGTACAGATTCAGGAAGGCTTAGCCAATGCGTATAAGGAAGGGGGCTGGTTACCCGAATGGGCAAGTCCGGGTCTGCGTAACACGATGGTCGGTTCCAATTCGGCGTCTATCATTGCCGATGCCTATCTGAAAGGCGGTCGTGGCTACGATATCAACACATTGTATGAAGCCGTGTTAAAAAATTCGGAGAAAGAAGGGCCGCTGGATGCCGTCGGGCGTCGGGGAGTTGATTATTACAATACACTGGGGTATGTGCCTTACGATGTAAAAATCAACGAAAATGCGGCCCGGACGCTGGAATATGCCTACGATGATTTTACGATTTATCAACTCGCCAAAGCCCTTAAACGACCGCAAGCCGAAATCGATCGATTTGCAAAACGGAGCCAGAATTACCGAAATCTGTTCGACAGGCAGACGGGATTGATGCGGGGCAAGAATAAAGATGGGTCGTTCCAATCGCCGTTTAATCCGTTCAAATGGGGCGATGCGTTTACCGAAGGCAACAGTTGGCATTACACCTGGTCGGTTTTTCATGATGTGCAGGGCCTCATCAATTTGATGGGTGGCCGACAACAGTTCGTTACGAAATTAGATTCCGTCTTTATGATCCCGCCCATGTACGACGAGAGCTATTATGGGAGCGTCATTCACGAAATTCGGGAGATGCAGATTGCCAACATGGGCCAATATGCCCACGGGAACCAGCCTATCCAACACATGATTTATCTGTATAACTACGCCGGAGAGCCCTGGAAAGCCCAATACTGGCTTCGGGAAGTGATGAACCGATTGTATCTACCAACGGCCGATGGTTATTGTGGCGACGAAGACAACGGCCAGACATCGGCCTGGTACGTCTTCAGCGCAATGGGTTTTTACCCCGTTTGTCCAGGCACCGATCAGTACGTTCTTGGCGCACCCTTATTCAAAAAGATAACGGCCAAACTGGAAAACGGCAAACAGGTGGTTATCAACGCACCAAACAATAGCGCTCAGCACCGATATATTAACACAATGCGTTTGAATGGAAAGGCTTATACCAAAAACTGGCTGAGCCATCAGGGGTTACAACAGGGGGCTGTTTTAGATTTCGATATGTCTACGACTCCGAACCGGCAACGGGGTATTCAGCCAAACGATTTTCCGTATTCATTTTCAGCTACAACGGCTAAGTGAGGGAATGAAATTCCCCGCTTAGTGTGTTCTATGGCCATTATACATACCTTTCACTCACTTAAAAACTACTACACATGAAAACAAGCATTGGGATTTCAGCCGAAAATCGGGAAGTTGTTGCCCATCAACTAGCCAAGCTGCTGGCCGACGAATTTGTTCTTTACACAAAGACCCTGAATGCGCACTGGAATCTGGAGGGGATGGACTTTCATTCAGTACACCTCTACTTCGAAGAATTATATAAGCAGTCGGCTGAGATTGTAGATGATGTTGCCGAGCGTATTCGTCAGTTAGGCCACTACGCACCCGCTACGCTGAAAAACTTCCTGCAACTAACCCATCTTACCGAACAGGACGAAGATGGAAATGATAGCCGGAGCTTGATTAAAAAACTATTGAGCGACCACGAAAGCATCATTGAGTTTATTCGTGGGAATATTGACGAATTTGCCGATGCCCACAAGGATGCCGGAACTAGCGATTACATCACCGGCCTCATGGAAAAGCACGAAAAAATTGCCTGGATGCTTCGGGCCCACTTAAACTAAATGAATAATGTAAAATGGATAATGCATAATGAGGCTAGCAAACCATTGTGCATTATCCATTTTACATTATCTATCACTCATCTCAAAACCCATGAAAGCCATTGTGTTAAGCAACTGGGGTGGCACCGAAAACTTCGCCATTCAGGAAGTACCCATACCAACTATCACGCCCGATGACGTACTAGTGAAAGTAAGGGCGTTTGGCGTAAATCCTGCCGATTTTAAAACGCGCGCAGGCACAACGCCTTATTCTCAGAACTATACCCCGCCAATCATTCTGGGTTGGGATATGGCGGGCGAGGTGGTTGAAGCAGGTAGCAACGTAACCGCCTTCAAACCGGGCGATGCCGTCTATGGCATGGTCAATTTCCCCCAACCGGGCAATGCCTACGCCGAGTATGTAGCCGCCCCTGCAGCCCATCTGGCCCATAAACCCGCAGAATTATCGTTCGAAGAAGCGGCAGCCGCACCTTTAGCCGTCTTAACAGCCTGGCAGTCACTCACCGAACACGGACACCTGAAGGCGGGCGATAGGTTACTGATTCAGGCGGCATCCGGCGGGGTTGGTCACCTGGCCGTTCAACTGGCAAAAGCGATCGGCGCGTATGTGATCGGTACCGCATCGGGCAAAAACGAAGCCTTTGTGCGCTCGCTGGGCGTCGATGAGTTTATCGACTATACTACAACCGATGTCGAGAAAGCCGTACAGAATGTCGATCTCGTATTCGATACGGCGGGTGTCGACACAGTTTTCAAATCGGCTAAAGTTCTCAAACCCAATGGTCATCTGATCTCGATTGCCTATGGCGCGATGGATAAGGTACTGGCTATCCGGCCCGATATTACGGCCGAGCGAACGCAGGTACACACCAGCGGCAGCGATCTGGAAACGATCAACCAGTTCATCACCGACGGTAAATTAAAAATCACGGTCAGTGAAGTGCTCCCCGCCGATCAGATCGCCAGTGCTCATCAGCAGTTGGAAAGCCGCCGGACAACGGGAAAAATTGTATTAACGTTTTGATTGTTTAAACACGTTTTTGAGCTGAGTTGCCGCTAAGGCCATATCCTCGGTCTGTATCCTCACAGGCCGCCTATGGTCTGCCTTTGTGAAAATGTTCTGTAAGGATACAGGCCAAGGGTAGGAACATATAGCTTATCGTTCTTAGCAGCGTTTTGGTATGACCCTTTTAGGGTCAACTATTTATAGTAACAATGATTTTGCTATAAATATTTGACCCTGAAGGGGCCATACCAAAACTTTGTTACTATATAGGTAACTCTTACTTAAACGCGTTTCGGAGCTGAGTGGCGGCTAGATCCTGCGCCTGCTGGGCCTGGGGGACAATAGCGTACATACCAAAAAACTCGTGCGTGGCTCCGTTAAACAGCCGATACGTTACGTTTACACCCGACGCCTGTAACTTCTTACTTAACTCCTCTCCTTCGCTCTGTAAGGGATCAATCTCGGCTGCAATAATGGTGGTTGGCGGCAGTCCATTTAGATTGGCCACATCAAGTAACGAAATCAGCGGACTATCTCCATCGGCAGGCGAGTTAAAATAATTATCCGTGAAATATTTCACCAAAGGCCGGTTCAACGGTTTGGCATCGGCATAAATGTTATAGGAAGGCGTATCCAGAAAGTTATTGGCCACCGGATAAACCGACAGAATATGTACTGGCAACGCAATACTCTGATCGCGGGCCATCATGCTCACCGTAATGGCCATATTTCCGCCTGCACTTTCGCCCGCAACGGCTATCTTCGCGGGATTGCCATTCAGGCTGGCGGCATTCTGAGTGACCCATTTATAAGCCGCAAAGGCGTCTTCGTGGGCGGTCGGAAACTTGTTTTCCGGAGCCAGTCGATAATCGACCGATACCACAACTGCACCCGTTTCTTCGGCTAATGCCAGTGTCGAATATTCGTATACTTCCGGACTGGCAATCACCCAGCCACCACCGTGGTAATACACGATGACCGGCATTGGTCCGGCCACGTTATTGGGTGTATAGACCACTATCCGAATCGGTACCCCCCCAGCCCCAGGAATTGTCCGTTGACTAACCGTAACGTTGGCAGTTGGGCGTGGAATCTTGTTTTTATCCAGCAGCGAATTAACCGCATCCTTAAACGAAGGTTGTTGCCGCGCCTGTTGGGGCGTAAGCGTATTGAGGGGAATAGGACTGAGTCGACCCAGTTCTTCAATAACGGCCTGCATCTGGGGCGTAATGGTTGGTCCCCAGGTCGGCTTGGGGCCCGTTGGTTGTATACCCTGGCCCGCTAATGGAATGCGGTGATCCTGGCAGGCCACTAGGCCAAGCGTAATGAGTACAGCAGCAGACAGTCTAAGTCCGTTTCTACGAATAAATCGGTTTGTGCAAAATTGATTCATGAACGTTGATTTTTTCACACAAACTGCCATAATGAAGGTAGTGGAGCGGCTCCACAGAGAAAATGAGGGAATGGTCTGGGTGATCAGGAAGCTAGTATAAAGTGCGGTAAGGCCGTTACCTCACTCTGTCAAACTAGTTAGCTTCCAGGCTAGTATTGCCCATAGTATCAACATTTATTCATTTACTCAATGGAAAATAGTACCAATTTCACGCAGCCGACGCCCCCGGTAGTTAATACCCAACGGCGCTCTTTTTTGCGAACTGTTGGAGCCGCAGCCGTAACGGGTGGGCTTCTTACCGCCTGCTCCACAGCCGATCTTCAGGTTCGTCCGGATGGTGCCCGGGCAGCAGCACCCGGCGATGTTATTACCCTGCCCGGTGGTGATCTCGGCATTCTGAACTACGCCTTCGTTTTGGAGCAGATTGAAGCTCGCTTTTACGAACTCGTATTGGCAAATCCTTACGAGGGAATGACCGCTATGGAGATGCAGTTATTTCAGGATCTGCGCAACCACGAAGTAACGCACCGCGCTTTCTATCGGACGGCGTTGGCAGGTGCCGGCATTCCCGATCTCACGCTCGATTTTAGCAGTATCTACTTTCGGCAACGCACCGATGTGCTGGAAGCAGCCCGCATGTTTGCCGAAATCGGAACTGCCGCTTACAATGGTGGAGGCAAGTACCTGACAGACCCCGAAAACCTGGCTGTAGCAGGAAAAATCGTATCTGTCGAAGCGCGGCACGTATCCATCATCCGTGAAATGCAGTACATGAATCAAACCGCTTTCTCGGGCGATAATATTGTTATTGACGGCCTGTTCATCAAAAAGGAACCTTCGGAAGTACTACCGATGGCCCAGAAATACATCCGTGAAACCATCGATGCCCGAAACCTTCCAACTACCGTTGCCTAAACCTGCTCAACAATTATGAATCTACAATCTATTTTCGCCGAACTCGAACAGGTTGACAACGAATTTTTCGACCGCTTAGAGCACGTATCCCGTCGAGGCCTGTTTAGTAGCCTGACCAAAAAAACAGTAGCTGTAGCAGCTCCCTCTATTTTAGCCTCAGCACTGACCTCTGCGTATGGGCAATCAAGCGCCTTACCCGACAATGTAGTGGATGTGCTCAACTTTGCACTTACACTGGAATACCTGGAGTATCGGTTTTATGATATTGGGAATAACCTGACCATGATTCCATCCCAGTATAAGCCTGCCTTTGAGCTAATCCGACGCCACGAGCAAATCCATGTTAATTTGCTAAAAACGGTTCTTGGTTCAAAAGCTATTGCAGAACCAAAGTTCGATTTCTCAGCCAAGGGGAACTTCCCGGATACGTTTACAAATTTCCAGACCTTTGCCGCGGTATCACAGGCCTTCGAAGATACAGGGGTTCGGGCGTACAAAGGGCAGGCACCTAACCTGATGAATGCAAAGCCTATTCTGGAAACAGCGCTACAGATTCATGCCACAGAAGCCACCCATGCGGCACGGGTCCGATTCCTGCGGGGTCAAAAAGGATGGATATCCCAGTCCAGTCCATCGGGTTTACCACCGGCGGCTGCTGGCGTGTACATGGGCGAGGGCAATGTGACGCAAAAGAATATCAATCTACAGGGAATCCTGAATGGTGTGGTCCCCATTGAAGGTATAACCGAAGCATTTGATGAGCCACTAACCAAAGAGCAGGTTTTAGAGATTGTTAAGCCTTTTCTGGCCTAAGCAGTTAGGTAACTGAACTAGATATATTATAAGCAAACAGGCAGAATTAACCCGGGTTAATTCTGCCTGTTTGCTTATCAGCAGTAAGCTGTTAAAACGAATAATGCGTAGGAGGTAAACTGACGGTTTCCCACCAGTAAGCGCGCAGCTCCTGAAAAAACGTAAGCCAATCAGGAAAATTAGTAGGCTTTACGGTATAAGAGGAAATACCCAATTGATACGCTTTCAGAATGTCGACTGGTACTTCCGACGAGCTGAGCATCACAATGCGAACCTGATCAAGTGGAGAAGGCATCCGTTTAATTTGCTCAAGTAGTGCCCATCCATCTTCACTTTCAGGCAGGTAGAGATCTAACAGTATCAGTTTTGGAACCTCCCACTCCTGATACTGCCATTCATTCAGTAAAGTTAAAGCCAGTCCTGGAGTAGCTACCCGGACGGGGGTTACCTCGGGCAGAACCTGCTGCATAGCCTGCTTGATCAATAACCAGTGATCCTCATTGTCTTCGACAATAAGCACTTTAGCAAGCCTGAAATTGGCTTTAATGATCGAGTGAGTATCGTTAACCTTCATTGAAAAATGGGTATAAAGCTATCTTATCTATCTAGTCTAATAATCTATTTATTAAGTAGAATGTTCTGAGTTTAATCTAGTTTTCATTCGGACCTGGCTAGCCTAATGACTAGGTAGCCGAATACGGAATAATGTTCCCCGGTCAGCGCGGGTTTCGATATCGAGGTTAGCCTTCAATAACTCGCACAATCGCTTAACAATTTGTAACCCAACTCCTTCTCCGTGTATTAGCCCATTTGTTTGTTCTTGCAGGAGTGCCTCTCCGGTTATTTCATGATCAGACGATGGTAAAACGGGAACTGGTTGCGACTCGCCAGGGCCCATACTACTTGTAGAATCTATAGTAGGTCTGAGTTGCTTAGCCAATAAGCTGGTCAGACTACTTTGTAAACCGGGCCCGGAATCCTGAATACTGAACATCCAGTGCATGTCGACTTCATTAGACCAGGAAACGGATATAAATCCAGTTGGTGTATACTGGATTGCATTGAGTAATAGATTTTGTACAATCCGTTGAATTTTAACCGGGTCGCTTTCCACCGGCAATGAATCGGGTCCATCGGCCCGAAGGACCAATCCCCGCTCTGCGGCCATGGGCTGTACGCCTGTTACTAATTCCTTAAGCAGTTTAGCGGCATCGAACGACTGAATATGCAGCGATTCTTCACCAGCTTCAAGTCGTGAGAGATCCATAAGACTGCCCAGCATCGACTGCACATGGGTAAGGTTGCGATTCAACATATCCATAAACTGCTCTCGCTCCTGATCACTTAGCCCCTCCATTCTCAAAACAGAAGCGGCACTATTGATGATGCCAAAACTACTTTTGAGATCATGGGAGGATGTTCGCAGTAAATCGCCCCGCTGGCGGGATAAGGACTGAATCTGATCGAGTGCCTGTTGCAGCGTTGAGAATCGGTTAGCGGCTTCCAGCCGCTGAAACTCGTCATACTTCTGCACACTTCCTTCAATGGTTTCAGTCATGAGCTGAACCATTGTTTGCTGGGCCTGTAGAAGCAACCGGGTATCGGTTTTTGGAAAAATCTCCTGAAAGGACTGTATTTCAGCGAAGAGTATCTGGGTCAAGAGATTTAACTCCCGCAGCGTCTCTGGTAACGCATAAGCCTTTTGCCAACGATGTAACCCGTGCGAGGTAGCCGTTGTGCCTGGATCGGCTTCCTGAGGCTTATTCAGCAACCGCTGTTCAAGGATGTTTAAAATAACGGGTAATAAGTTATTGAACTCCTCTCGACTTAATGATGAAATTCTATTCAATACCTCATCCTGCTCACAAGCTTGCCGCCAATTGTTTAAGATGGCTTCTCGTCGGGTAAACAGGTAGGAAACAAGTTCGACCAGAGGCTGCGGAGAATCAGAAGAGGGTGTCATAAACAGGGGGATGGAGTGCACTAACTTTTTAACTAACGAGGTACCAGAACTGCTTAAAAAAACGAGTCAGTGGCCCAGATCAAACAGAAGGCACCTATAAGATGTTTTCTATCTTTCATCCTGAACCTATGGAATCAAAACAGCCCAACACTAGTTTCTCGGCCAGCAGGCCGGAAAAAGCTCCCCTGGCAGAACCCATTAACGAACTCCCCCGGGCCGTTCTGCGCCCAAATACGTATTTGCTGCTAGACGGAGAATGGCGGTTTACGATCGATCCTGACGATAAAGGATTACTTCAGCGCTGGTACGTTGGTCATTCCTTTGATGGAACAGCCCATTGGCCGGGCTCCATTGAATCCCATATGGCGCAGGCCAAAGGTCAAGGTTCTTCTGCCGGATGGCAGGATAAGGTAGTTGCGTGGTACGAACGGGAATTTACGCTGCCTCATCGCAGTGAACCGCACGCTCGTTCTATGATCCAGCTCACCTTTGGTGCCTGCGGCTACGAAACCCGGGTATGGCTTAATGGCCATCCGCTCCACACAATTGAAGATGAGGAGATTCACCTGGGTGAGTATACGTCGTTCTCCTATGAATTACCGGAAGACTATTTACGCCCGCAAAACCGGCTTACAGTACGAATTGCGGATACCATGGACGCCGAAATTCCAAGGGGTAAGCAGGAATCGCATGTGTATAAACGGGGGGGCATCTGGTATCAGACCTATACAGGGGCCGTTCGCAGCGTTTGGCTCGAAACCGTGGAGCGGAACCGACTTCGCTCCCGCGTGGGTGTGGTCAGCGTGGTGGAAGATCAACTGGTGCGCTTTAGTGTAACAACCCGCATTCATGATCCCGGCCACTATATCCTGCGACTACAGGCCTACGATCTCCAACAGACTGAGCCCATTGCCACCTCCGATTTTCCATTGCAACTGGATGCCGGACAAAAGCAACAACGGGTCGTGCTCGAACTACCGGGGGCGGGTTTATGGTCACCCGAATCACCGACACGCTACAAACTCATTGCCCAGCTCATTGACGCCGAAGGCTATGCCGCCCAGATTGAAACCCGGTTTGGTCTGCGCAAAATAGAAGCGCGGGGACGATATATCTATCTGAATAATTCGCCGGTTTACCTCGATGGTATTCTGTACCAGCCGGGCACGGCTACGTACGAGGAGATGCAGCGACACATGCTGGCGATGAAAGAACTGGGCTGCAATCTGGTACGCGTTCACATTGCCGGTGTCGATCCCCGAATTTACAACCTGGCCGATAAACTGGGGCTTATGCTCTGGGTAGAGGTTCCCAGTCCGCATAGCTCAACAGCCAAGAGCCGCCAGAACCACCGCGCCGAACTCCTGCGAATGGTGTCATTGATTAGTACGCACCCTTCCGTTGTGATCTGGAGCCTGTATAACGAAGACTGGGGGGCGCAGGATATTGCCACCAATCCGGAGACGCGCCAGTACATTATGGATATGTACCATTACATGCAGATTGCGTATCCGCAATACCTGGTTGTCGATAATGACGGCTGGCAGCATATTTCGTGGGAAGGCCGGCTGAAATCAGACCTGTTAACAGCTCACCTCTACACGCCGGACTTAAACCGCTGGAAGGAACTGCTCGGCCAATTGACTGCCGGAGACCTGGAGCATGTAGCTGCGTTTCCATTGGTCGTTGGCGATCCGTTTTTCTACCGTCGGCAGGTGCCTTTAGTCGTTAGCGAATGGGGTGGTTTTGGGTTTGCCAATTATGGCGGCCCTGAGGAATCCGAAGGCCGCGCCGAACGAATCCGGCTCTTTAAACAGGAATTACGCCAGTATACCATTGCCGGGGATATATACACCCAGGCCACCAACATTGAGGATGAACGAAACGGACTGATCGACCCACAGACGGGCGAACTGACGGTTCCGGCAGGCTTATTGAACTCGCGGGCTAGCTAGCCCGCGAGTTCAGTCTGGCTTATGAGCGTGTGAGACTACTTAAATTAACCTGTTAAGATAGAGGTAATGGATCCCCGCTTACCGAATCAATGTTTCGTATGCTACCCATTCATTGGTGCAGGCAAACGCCTGTTTGGCAAGCTGTTGAGCCAGCAGAGGTTTCCTATTTACTGGGCATTGGGGTTAATTTCGTGTAGTTGCACATCCATTTACCATAGTCGACGGAGTATTCAGGAGTTGGATCAGACCTTTCGGGTCAATAAAGGGCAGGACCTTTACTTTTCTCCCAAGCGGGGTAGTAACCAAAGCAAACGGCTATTCAAATCTTCCAGAGCTGCGCTTTACCTGCAAAATGATACCCTATTTGTTGAATTCCTGAAAGCCTCCTTACCAATTGATGATCACAATCCGGCTACCATTGACGTATCGGACTCGGCTTATGTATTTTTTGTCAATCCTAAGCCCAAACAATTACCAGTCAACCAAACAAGTCCCTGGTTTCGATATCACTTTACCTCCTTCGATACGGACCTATTGACAATTCCCTTTAAATACAGACTGGCACAGCCGGGGCTTGTTCCTCAACTGACTACCAATGCCAATGCGGCCGTTTATGTGGGCCTACGCTACGATCAGGGTTTCCAGCGGAACGTTTTTTACCACCATCAGCAGCGATCAGACATTCGGTCATTTAGTATTGGAGCAGGTGGTCTGTTCGGTCTTTCGGCAAGTGCAGTAGGCCCTTTTTCAACCGCTAATATGGTACAGGATGACTATGAGGGAGCCTGTCTGAATTATGGTCTGGCGGCAATTTTTGGCTATCGGGCCGTTACGCTGGGGTTAGCCGTCGGCTACGATTATTTACTGGATAGCAACCGATCTCTGTGGGTATATCAGCACAAACCCTGGCTAGGCGTAACGGTTGGCCTCAATCTGAATTAATAAACTAATCCCTTATTCACCTGATAAACAAAACAACGTATGAAAACTACAGAAACACATGAAGAGCATGCCAGCAAAAGCTATTTCGAACGGTTTTCCTCCGCCGTTGCCAAAGCAACCGGTAGTTCTGCCGCCTTTATTCTGGCGATGGCTTCGGTCATTATCTGGGCGCTGCTTGGGCCTGTTTTTGGCTATTCGGAGAATTGGCAACTCGTTATCAACACAGGCACAACAATTATCACGTTTCTGATGGTGTTTGTTATTCAGAAAGCCCAGAATAAAGAATCTCTTTCGGTTCAGCTTAAGTTGAACGAGCTAATTGCAGCCACCAAAGGGGCCAGCAACCGGCTGGTTGCCAGCGAAAACCTGAGTGAAGAGGAACTGGATATCCTTTACAAACACTATTGTACGATGGCTGAGTTAACCAAACAAAAGACCGATCTACGGAAATCGCACTCCGTAGAAGAAGCCATTGATAATACAGAGGAAAAGCTGGAAAAAACAACGAAGAAGTAATGTACCTACACTAGTTCGGCTATCCGTTTCCTCACAATACCACGTTAAAACCAGCTTATGGCTATACAGGCCGTAACCTTAATTCGGTTGGAAAGCCTTTCTATGAGAATGGAGTCAGTTTATCGATAAAAATTGCCGGTTCCTTTAGTAACCCTATCGCTTTGTTCTTAACTCTTTGCTTACTCAAGCAGTTACCACCCTTATAGGCCCAGCTGTGTAGGGCACAACGTTTTGACACTTTATACTTTATCCATATGGAAATTCTGGTCCTGCTGTTATATGGACTGGCATTGATGCTGCTGTTTATTTACAACTGTGGGCAGTTGAGCCTTATTCTTATTTACTTGGCATCGACGCGAAAACGAAAACAGGCCGCTTTGTCAACCGCAATCATCTTACCCGATGCGTTACCGCGCGTAACCGTGCAATTACCCGTCTATAATGAATTGTATGTAGTGGAACGACTCATCGACGCCGTTGTGCAACTGAACTACCCAACCGACAAACTCGACATTCAACTTCTGGATGACTCGTCGGATGAAACCGTTGAGTTGATCGCGGGTAAAGTAGCTACTTATAAGCAACTTGGCTTCGACATTGAGCATATTCGCCGGGCCGACCGAAAGGGCTTCAAAGCGGGGGCACTCGCGTACGGGATGACGCTGGCAAAAGGCGAATTCATTGCCATTTTCGACGCCGACTTCGTGCCTGACCCCGACTTCCTGTTAAAGACCATTCCTCACTTTACCGACCCCAAAGTAGCCATCGTACAAACCCGGTGGGGGCACCTTAATGAAGACTTTTCGTTGATGACCCAACTACAGGCGTTTGGCCTTAATGCGCACTTCACGATTGAGCAAAGCGGCCGGTATGCCGCTGGCTTTCTGGCTAACTTCAATGGCACGGGGGGCGTCTGGCGGAAACAGGCAATTACCGATGCGGGAGGCTGGCAAAGCGACACACTGACGGAGGATCTGGATCTGAGCTATCGGGCCCAACTCAAAGGCTGGAAGTTTGTGTACCGGGAAGACGTCTGTTCTCCTGCCGAATTGCCGATTGCGATGAATGCGCTGAAATCGCAGCAATACCGCTGGATGAAAGGAGCGGCTGAGTGCGCCCGTAAATTGTTTGTCAATGTACTCCGAACACCGGGATTGTCGTTGACCGTGAAGCTCCACGCGTTTTTCCATCTCTTCAGCAGCGCTACGTTCATTTTGGTACTGATCCTGGGCGTCATGAGCGTTCCCCTGATTTACATTCGGAGCCAACACCCGGAATGGGAATGGGTGTTCAGAGTCATTAATTTATTCCAGGCCAATTTACTGATTCTCATTACGTTCTACGGAATTCCCATCTGGTTTCTGAAACCGGAGACCAAGGCTAAACTGATCTGGTATTTCCCGATGTATTCGTCCCTTATGATGGGTCTTTCGCTGCATAACACGATTGCCGTAATTGAGGGCTATATCGGACGAAAGACGCCCTTTATCCGGACACCAAAATTCAATGTTAAAGCGGCTACGGACGGATGGAGCGCCAATGTGTACGTAAACCGGCAGTTCAGTTGGTTGACGCTGGTGGAAGGCTTTCTATCGCTCTATTTCCTGGGCGGACTAATTCTGGCATTTTACATCGAAGATTACCGCATGTTTTTTCTCCATATCATGCTCATGGTTGGCTTCGGAATGGTGTTCATTTATTCCCTGATCCATTCCGGCCGCGGACGCTCGCTTGTTCAGGCAGGTTAAGATGATGAACACAGAGATTACAGAGATAGAATTTGACCTGACTAATCCGGCGTTCGGCGAAATTCGTGAAATTATCTAAAACCCCTAAATCCCCTGAAGGTCAAGGCCGTTAAGTTCTGAATTTTCTTTACTTAATCAGCCTCTTTTATTGGCTTATTTTACCCCCCAACCCCCTAAAGGGGGAGAAAATCCACTTCGGAGTACGCCCCCTTCAGGGGGTTGGGGGGTAAAGACGATAGGAATTAACGGCCCTGCCCTAAAAGGGGCTTTTCCTAAGCATGAGCAAAATCCCCTAACTGGCTTGAAGAAATTAACCGCCGTTTTGCTAGTCTTCAAAACCCCCAACCCCCTGAAGGGGGCTTTTCTCCCTAGTGAACTTAGCCCCCTTCAGGGGGTTGGGGGTTTTAAAAGCCCAAAAAGACAAGTTTTATTTAGGCGGTTATTTAATGCAAATCAATAAGGGGATTGTTTTCAGGCTAAGCAAAAACTAATTTTCACCAGTTTCTTAGACCACGCTCAAGATCTGCTCTATACATTAACCTACAGCAACTTCACTTGCTACAGATTGCCCTAACCGCACGACCGCCAGCGGTAAAAAAGAAAAAAGATCACCTATAGCCATACTCTTTTCAGCCTTTCCTTGGGCATCAATCAACTGGTGGCTCCAGTCGGCAGGGGCATTGTCAGGTAAAATGAGTCGGGTGTCTTTCCAGTCGAGGGAAACGATGTCGGTCTGTTGCTCCTGACATACCGAAGCTAACCCTAACGGAACTGCTACAACACACCAGCGCTGTTGATACTGCCGGGCAAAGGCCAATACATGCTGGCTGTAAGTTCCTTCAATCGCCAGGGGAATATAGTGCCCCTTCTCGAAGAGTTCAGGCTGCTGACTTCGTTCAGTTAACAGCGTATATAACAACCAAAGTTTGATCCGGGCATCGTAGCGATTCGTCCATAATTCAGACCACAAATCATTGGAATCCGTAGCCACCAACTCATCCAGCCATTGTTGCCGCTGGTCGTAATCCACTGGCCGACGGTTGTCGGGGTCCACTAAACTAAGGTCCCATAGTTCGCTCCCCTGGTATACGTCCGGAAGGCCCGGACAGGTACATTTCAACACGACCTGCGCCAGGGAGTTGATAATCCCGAAATCGGTAATGCGCTGGTGAAAGGCCTGAAAGCGTTTCCAGAACGGGCGTTTTTGATTCAATAACGTACGGGCAAACGCTTTGGCGGCTTCTTCGTAGGCTTCATTGGGATTAGCATGCGTAGTGTAGCGCTTGGCCTCACGCAGGGCTTTCTCCAGATACTCCGCCAGGCGGTCAGAGAAATCTGTCTCTTGCTGGCCGGGCATGGGGTAAGCGCCGACCAGCGTCTGATAAATGAAGTACTCATCATTTCGATCGGGGGCCTCCCCTGCCTGATTGAGCTGTTGCCATACCTTCACCTCCTCAACCCATTCCTCGGCCAGATCGGTTAGCACATTCAAGCGGCTGCGCACGTCTTCGCCCCGCTTCGTATCGTGCGTCGACGTCGCGTTGAGCGCCAGTGGCCAATTCATCTGCCGATCGATCATTTTCTGGTGAAATTCGTCTACCGTCAGACCAAAGAACTCGGGCGAATCACCCACTTCATCGTGCCCAATAAAGCGGTTGTAGGTGTACATGAGCGTATCTTCCACACCTTTAGCCATGAGCGGGCCGGTAAACTGCATGCAACGCTGATAGAAGCGTGCGGCCCGGTCGTTGTAAGCCTGACCACCCGACTGAGGTTTTGTTAACAAAGCCTCCTTCAGTAAGCCAATGGCTGCTGCCAGTTCTGGCTTACTCGTATTGATTTTATCGAGCAGGTTTTCTACAGCTTCGGCTTCCGATTCGCCCAACGGCAGATGATTTCCGTAATAGCGGTATACAGGACACTGAATCAGAAACTCACCAATGGCCGTTTTTAGGGTATCGGGCGGTATTGTTTCGGGCTGGTTTCTATCGATCAGGTTCAGATCCAGAAAGAACCGATACAGATTGTCCAGCTCACCCCGCATGTGCTCGTAGAGAATAGTTGCTTTCTTATCGCGCAATTCCCAGTGAACATTTTTCTTCTCACCAAGCAGTTCCCGATAAAACTGGGTGAACGTTTGCTGGCTGCGGGTTTGGGTCAGCAGGTTATTGAGCAGCGCCAGGTATTGGTAGCCCGTTGCCCCCTGAATAGGCCAGTACTGAGGTAGTTCTTCGCCCTGTTCCAGAATTTTTTCAACAACAATATAGGTATCCTCACCAGCCAGTTTCCGAAGTCGATCCAAGTAGGTATCCGGGTCATACAGCCCGTCGATATGGTCAACACGCAGTCCCTGGAACACACCTAATTCCAGCAACTGTTTCGTGTACTGGTGAACCTGCTCAAAAACGACCGGGTCCTGTATGTTTAGGCAGATCAGGGCATTGACCGTAAAAAAACGCCGGTAATTAATCTGCTGATCGGTTTCCCCATAATAGCACAAGCGATAAGCCTGCTCATCGGCAAGCTGCTGAAGCAGTGCTGGGCTTGTATTTACCACTTCCAGGCAGCTTTCCAGATAGTTTTGATCTCTCGATTCAGTAAGTATACTGGCGAGTTTCTCCTGTAATTCAGCACAACCGACAGCGTAGGTTTTCGTATCGGCAATCGAATCAAGCTCCTGCACTAGCTCTAGTATTGGCTGAAACAACTTGTTCGTTTTTCCAGTACTAGCCTGTAGAATAGTCGAATACGAACGTAGGTGCAGGGGGTAAGCCGCGTCCTGATTCGTTAGAACAAAGCGTTGATTCTGATAGGCTACGGCCAGTTCTCCTTTTTCAATAACTTCCTCCAACGAAGCGCCCAGAAACGGCACCATCAGTCGCCCTTTCTGCTGTGGATTCGTCCAGTCAATATCGAAAAAAGATGCGTAAAATGAACGTTGTCCTTTTTCCAGCACATCCATCAGCCAGGCATTATTAGGATGAAACGCCATGTGATTTGGCACAATATCCTGTAGCCAGCTGATTCCCCGTTCTGTCAACTGCCGACTTATGGCTGTCAACTGGGCTTCGGTACCGATTTCAGGATTGATTCGGTGCAGATTCACCGCATCATAGCCATGTAGGCTACCGGGTACGGCCTCGAAAATAGGCGACGCATAAATGGTTTTCACGCCCAGCTTATCCAGATACGGAATCAATTGCTCGAAATCAGGAAAGGTAAAGTTTTTGTGAAATTGGATTCGGTAGGTTGATATGGGATTGTTCATGACCTTGAGCATAGATACTAATTGATTCAGGCTATGCAACTACTGTCCTGAAACGATTGGGGGTAAATTTGGTAGATTATGCCTGTCTGCCACCATACGTGTTTTGTCTGACCTTCACTCATAGGCTCATTCACGTTTAATCGCCTTGTTAAAAACAGGGGGGTATGTACTGGACGCTCGCGTATGCAATCCGTCATCTAAGCTTTCAATTACTATGCATCGGAACACCAGGCAACCTGACAATACGCAGCCAGAATTGGCAGATTCGTTCAATGGTATGCTCAAAAAGGGTGTACCCTATCGGCATCGAGACAACCGAATTTGCCTGTTTTTGATAGCCATTACTAATAAGTTGATCGGTTGGCAGCACCAGTAGCACAACGGGAATACGATTCAGTTGACTATCCTCTTTCAGACGCTGAAGTGTAGTTAATCGGTCAGTTGTAAGTGTCCTGGCGTCTAGCAAAATCAGGGTTGGATAATCCTGTTCTGGTAACTGTTTCAGCAGTTCAGGCAAAAACACACTTGACTGGACAGTATTTACCTGATAATCAGCCCACTTTTTCCCAATAAGTTGTTCCGTCAGGATTGCCTTCTCTTTATCATCGGTGATTAGTAATATCGAAGCCGCTGAAAAACCCGATGGCTGAATTTCCGGTGAAACCCGAACCGGAGCGGATGAGAGCTGTTGCTCTATTCCATTAACACGTACCGGATGAAGTACCTGCAACGATTCAACCACCTGAGACCAGCGTCGGCGGCTAACAGGGAATACTTCTCCTGTATCCAGGTACACCTTGCCAGCCATTTTTTTATGCGGAGGCTGATCCAGGCTTTTTACATAAGCGGGATTAATCAGAACCGTTTTATGAACGCGGATAAAATTGGGCAATTGGCTTTCCAAATAGCTAATTGGCTTGGCCAGGAGCTTCTTCTCCCCGTTTCGAAAGTAAATCCAGCAGTAATTGTTAGCCCCTGAAAAATAAGCTATTAATTCCGGGCGCTGGAGAGCAGGTTTGATAACACTCATACACTAGCTGATTTTAGAACCCTGTTTACCGACGATTGTATGACTTCAGTAGTACGACAGGACGTTAGCACTACGTCCTGCCAATAGAATAAACCAATAAGTCGACGTTGGGTTTGCCAGGTTCAGAAAAGGATACGCCCTATTTGGGCAATAGGGCGTATCCGGACTAGTAAAGACTATTGAAAAGCTACTGTCATACGAGCCTGTATCAGCCGGTTCATAGCCTCCCAGGTAGTATCCCAGGAATTTGCCAGCAGGAATTCATCGACAGCCACCCAGTCATCAGCCATTGTATGATTAAGGGCTTTGTCAATGGCTTCTTCAAAAGCCTCGACCGAGTCGGCAATGAGGACCGGTGCCCAACCACCATAGGTGCTGATCACATCCTGAATCGACGTTGAGACAACGGGCAAACCAGCGGCCAGGTATTCAGGAGTTTTTGTGGGGCTTATGTAACGAGTAGCTTCATTAAGGGCAAAGGGCATCATGGCAACATCCCACTGGCTGAAATAGGTAGGTAAGTCAGCATAGGATTTCATACCCAAATAATGAAGATTGGGGCCTTTAGGCAAATGAGCCGGATTAATTTTCACGACAGGCCCTAACAAAACAAATTGCCAGTCGGGGCGTTTCCGGGCCACTTCGCCCAGTAAATTGATATTCATCCGTTCATCGATTACCCCGCAAAAACCAATGCGCGGCCCTGCAATCTCACGTATATCGGCTGGCGCTGGCAGCGAATGCCGCGCTGGTTCAAAATGGCGATAATCGATGCTGCTAGGGAATGCAAATACACTGGCGTGACGGGTTTTCTTGGCTTCGTACAAACTCATACCGCCCGTAAATACCAGATCGGCCCGATTAAGCAGTGCCTTCTCCTTGTCTAACAGGCTTTTGGGCGCGCCAAGAAATGCCGATAGTTCGTCCATACAGTCATAAACCGTTAAACGAGGAGTCAGATGATCACTGAACGTAAGCGCCATGGGCGTGTAATACCAGGCAATAAAATCGTGGATCGAGTGCTGATCTAAGAGTTGATCAATAGCGGCCCGCTGCTCACGAACGGCATCTTCATGGCTGGTTCCGTGCTTTAAGAACGGAACGACTACGGTTAATGTCTCACTAATGGGGCGAAGCTCTACTCGGTTTTCGTTGCCGTAAATAGGCTCTTCGATAAACCAAACGCGCCAGGTTTGGCTAGCTCTATTGAGTAAATGTTGGGGGCGCTGATAAACGAAGTTCCAGCGTAAATGAGAAAAACAAATCAAATCCGTTACTTCACCAGCCGACAAATCTGGCGATTTCACATTTTTTACAACTTCAGAGTTAGCTAGTTCCCTAGAGATTAAAGACATTGTTGATTCAGGTTGATATTGAGACATCAGTTGTATAGAAAAAATGTAAAATAGCGCTTTCTAATTCCTGTTCACATAAACCCAATGCCTTAGACAGAAAAATATTTTTGTACAGCTACTGGCTATAAACGGAGAACTTGAAGGTGTATAATTAATACCAACTCCGGGAAATAAATTTTGTTGATTATGTGAGGTAGTGGTTCCAGGGCATATCTTTTTAGCGTACCGAAACACCCCAGCCATCGCGCTTCGTAAACAATCTGTAGCCTTGCCGATTTATAGGGCATGAACTCTATTCACCCAGTTCCCGCTGCTAAGCGCCCTCATACGCCTACCGATAGCCCAGACCTGTTAAATCCACTAATGGACCGGATAGCCCAGGCAGCTCCTGTCACCGATCGGGAAGGTGAATTTCCCGAAGAGGCTTTTGGCTGGCTGGCGGAGGCTGGACTACTTGCCATCACCCTACCCGGTCACGATCTGGATTTTGGTCGGGGGCAAACGGCTCGCCTGCTGCATCTGCTCAAACGGATTGGGTCGGCAAATCTGGCCGTCGGCCGGGTGTATGAAGGACACATCAACGCGCTTTATCTGATTCACCTCTACGCGACGCCCGATCAGCGTACGCGCTGGTATACCGACGTAACCGAACATAAGCGGTTGTTCAGCGTCTGGAACACGCAGGCTGATCATGGAGTACGACTGGCCGAACAAAAGTCATCTGACCGCGACAGTGTCTATCGACTGTCGGGCACAAAAACCTTCTGCTCTGGAGCGGGCTGGATTCAGCGCCCGTTGATCACCGGCGACTTACAGGCCGATTCACGCAAGGGTTGGCAAATGACGATTGTGCCTACCGAACACGTCGCGCCGATTGGGCAGGATGCACAGTTCTGGCAACCGTTGGGCATGCGGGCATCGGCCAGTTTTAAACTTGATTTCACGGGTGTCGAGTTAACGGATGCGGATTTGCTGGGCCAGCCCGGCGACTATTTCCGACAGCCTTATTTTAGTGGTGGAGCCATTCGCTTTGCAGCCGTTCAACTCGGCGGGGCCGAAGCCCTGTATGAGGCTACCCGCCAGTTTCTGACCTCCCTGAACCGCACCGACGATCTGCTCCAGCAAACCCGCCTGGCTGAAATGGCCTATTTGATCGAATCGGGCAACCAATGGCTTCAGAATGCTGGCGACCATACAGATCGCTGGCTGGCCGAAGGAGCCGACTGGACAAAGATTGTGGCCTATGCCAACATGACCCGAACGGCTATCGAAGAAATCTGTTTACGTGTGATGCCACTCGTCGAACGCTGCGTAGGTGCCAGAGGGTTACTTCGTCCACTCCCGTTTGAGCGCATCCATCGCGATTTAACCCATTACCTACGCCAGCCCGCCCCCGATGCAACGCTGGTGGATATTGGAAAATATGTGCTCGCTAACCCCAAAACTGCCGATGAACTCTGGCATTGATCAGACCCATACGCTGGATGAGCGGGCAGTAGCGCTCACTAACCTTTCTACAATTGGCACAGCGCTCGTTATTGCCCCGCATCCAGACGATGAATCATTGGGTTGTGGCGGCACGATTACTCAGTTACGAGACCAGGGATACGCCGTACATGTCGCCTTCGTGAGTGACGGGACCATGTCGCACCCGAACTCAAAAGCCTACCCGGCCGAACGGCTGCGTGATTTGCGCGAGTCAGAAGCGCGCGAAGCTTTACGTATGCTACACGTTGATCCAGACGCCTGTACATTTTTGCGTTACCGGGATCGGCAGGTGCCTATGGATGGTACACCGGGATTTACGGAGGCCGCAACCTGTATGGCAGCCCTGATCGACCGTGTGAAACCCTCTACCCTGTTTGTTCCCTGGCGACGTGACCCGCACCCAGATCATCGGGCCTCCTGGCAGCTTGTTCAGGAAGCCTTGAGACAAACGACAACGCAGCCCAGAGTCCTGGAATACCTGATCTGGTTGTGGGAATTGGGAACTTCATCCGACATGCCTGGTCCAGATGAAGTAAAGGTTTGGACCGTACCGATCAATACGGTGATGGAGCAACGGAATCAAGCCATTGCGGCTCATCGCTCGCAGGTAACGCGTCTAATTGACGACGATCCAACCGCCTTTTACCTATCGCCAGACTTATTACTTCACTTCGATCACCCTCGTGAGCTCTTTCTGGAATCCACGACTACTCCCTAAAACGTATCATGCCAACGCCACAAACCACCCTGGATCAGGCCTATTTCGACCGTGTTTATCAGGCCAACGAAGACCCCTGGTCCTTTGCCACCAGCGACTACGAACGACAGAAGTATATGGCAACGATAGCGGCCTTACCCAATGCGCAGTACGACAATGCCTTTGAAATCGGGTGTTCAATTGGTGTGCTGACCCAAATGCTGGCCGACCATTGTGGGAAGTTACTAGCCGTTGATGCCAGCGAACTACCCTTAAAAACGGCTCGCGAACGGCTGGCTCCGTATCCAAACGTAACGATCCAGCAGATGAAAATTCCGGACGAATTTCCCAGCGAATCGTTCGATCTGATTCTACTATCTGAAGTAGGCTATTATCTGGCCATGCCTGATTTAACCCATGCGCGACAGTTACTGATTGATCATCTCAGGCCAAATGGGCATCTATTACTGGTGCATTGGACACCCTTCGTGCACGACTACCCCTTAACCGGCGATCAGGTGCATGACTTTTTCCTGGAATCGACCCAGGCCAATGGCCCACTGACGCACCTGACCAATCGACGGGAGTCGACGTATCGGCTGGATTTATTTCAGAAAAGAGCCGGATAGACTTAACCTGTTTCTTTATCATTCGTGCCATAATTGCGGATCGATCACCAGTGCTTTTTCCTCAATTACACGAACATCTCGATAGTCAGGATGGGCAGGATGAAGAAGATAGTTTATACCATCAGGCATAACTGACGAAGGAACGCCCAAGGCTAATATAGTGGGCTTTGCTAACCAATCTGCTAGAATTGTCTGGCTTCTGCTATATGTGTTCTCGTGCCAATAGGATGGTAATTCATCAGCTCTTACCACACATCTACTTTTATCCGGAATCTCTAAACTAAATAGCCGGTACGTTGGCAATTCGTTGTAAGGAACCTGAGGCATATGAACCAGGATTTCCACTAAAGCTAAAGCCGGGTGCTCTGCGGTATAGAGAATACCAACTCCAGGTGGGTTCCAACGTCCTCCGTTCAGCCATGTACCCGTCACATCCAGGGGAGTTTCTGCATACTTCTGGCGAATAACTCGATAAACCACTGCCATACCTCAGCCGAAGATACCGTGATCAATACGTCCTAATACTCGGTCGACTAACGTATAGCCAGTGACTGTGTCTAAGGTTTGCAAAGGGGTTTGAAAATCCAACTCCCTAAGCGGAGAACGTAACCACCCCACTATGGTTGTGGTTCGTCCCTCAAATGTATCCAGGGCATGTTGGAGTAAATTCTCCAAAAGAAGTAACCGCTCAGAAGCATCCTGACTGATTCGTTGATCAACCTTCAAACGATGCAGATAAGAAGCCGAAATCCCTAAGGCCATAGCTACTTCTTTATCTGTTAAGCCTACCAGTTTAGCAACCCGGTCGGCTTCAACTCGCAACACGCCTTGTCGGCTGCGGGTGATTATTTCCTGTTCGGTAAGCAGGCGAGTCGAAACAAATCGACTCTGATGAGAAGTGGGCAAAGCCGTCGCCATAATAGTGAACTTTTACACTAAGCTAACTATACAACTTCACTTTTCCAACAATCAATTCATTATACCAGCCTAGCGCAACATGTTTATAGAGCAGATTAGTAAAAACTATCCCTAACCAATACCACGCAGAAACAACCGCAACTCATTAATTGCCGTTGTAATTGGGACTAGAGGCCACAAAGCGGCCCAGCTACCCGTTGCCAGTTGTTCCTCGACGCGTTCCCAAAGCTGGCCAAAATAACAGCTTTGGGCAAATTGGTTCTGTAGCCAGTTGGCATCAATCAGCAGATTAGCCGCGATTTCGGTTAGTTCATCCGCCGGCTGGTCGATGGCTCGGTTTTGCCAGATTACCCGAAGGCGGTGACGATTCTGTATTCGTCGAATAATTGCGCCCGAGGCTTCGACCAATTGGCTCTTACGCGCCTGATTCATGGCTTCCCAATAACGCAACTGCTCCGAAAAACCCACCTCTACCCGGCCCTGCATGCGGGTGGAGGTAGTAACGCGTACCTGCGGGCTCTTCCGAATTCGGGTATCTGTTCGAACCAGCGCTTTATACAGGGCTTCGTCTTCCAGACACGCTACTCGTGGCAGTCCGCCAACCCGTTGATAAGCCGCGCAAGTCAAGGCAATACTGGCCCCAAAATGCTGAAAGTGACGTGGCCAGGGATCGGTTGGTGATGGATCGAGGTAGGCTTCGAGTTGCGCGATCAGCATGCGATAGGTCACATCGCGAAGATGATTAAGGCGCACGGGGTTCGTGTCAGGCCGGGTTAGAATCCGGCCCCCAACGACTTCACAGCCTTTCGCCATTTCTGCCCGTATCTGGGCGATCCAGTAGGTATCGACCTGCGTATCGCCGTCTGTAGAGGCAATGATTGCGTCAGAATTGCTAACCGCCAACAACCGTTTGCAGGCTTCGTCCATCAGCAATCGCCGGGCTGTGCCTACATTGGCTTTTTCGGGAGGTAATTGAATGCTAGCCATACGGAGCGCGAAAGCCGGGTACCGTTGCTGGTAGCGCTGCACAATCGTTACCGAGTGATCGGTACAATTGTTGAGGAGCACCAATACTTCATACTCCCGCATGGGCATTGGTCTGCCATTGGTCTGACGTTGGTTGCGCAGAGCATCCAGGGCAACTTCCAGATAACCCGCTTCGTTCCGGGCAGGAATAATCACAGAAACGCGCAACTGAGAATCAGGTGGGCAGGCACTAAACAGTGAAAACGGTTGGAAGAGCGATGTAGATGGTGAGGCAAGCGCAGGCTGCATAGAGTGATTTCCTGCGTTGATAAGACGTGTGGTTGGCAAAGCAGGTGACCTCATAACCAGAAGTCCGCCCTATTGTTGACAACAACTGGCTAATGGTCGGTCGTCCATAACAAAACCACTTAACATCGGTTTATTCAAGTTGATTGCCGAATGGCATCTTACTCAACCACGTTATGGAAACAAGTGAATTTCGCCCTGAAGCCGCGGATATTCCGGGGCAACAACTCCCCTATCCGGCCCGCCAGTCGGACATGAACCCCGCCCCTGATAGTAACCTGTCTAATTACAAAGCAGCCGGTAAACTAACGGACAAGGTCGCTATCATTACAGGTGCCGATTCGGGCATTGGCCGGGCAGTAGCCATTGCCTTTGCCATGGAAGGGGCCAATGTGGCCATTGTCTATAACGAGAATACCGACGATGCCATGACGACCAAACACCTGGTGGAAAGCAAAGGCCGACCCTGCCTGGTCATTCAGGCGGATGTCCGTAGTTCGGCGGCTTGTCTGGATGCCGTCAGGCAGACGGTCGATCGCTATGGCAAACTCAATATCCTTATCAACAATGCCGCCTATCAGATGGCGCAGGAACACATTGAAGACATTACCGAAGAGCAGTTCCGACGGACCTTCGAGACCAATATTTTCGGCTACTTTTTCATGGTAAAAGCCGCCCTGCCGCATCTGCAGGCGGGCGATGCCATTGTAAACACGGGTAGCATTGTGGGTATTGTGGGCAATCCGATTCTGGTCGATTATACTGCTACAAAGGGCGCCATTCACTCTTTCACCAAGTCGCTGGCCATTCAGTTGGGGAAACGAAATATCCGGGTCAACTGTGTGGCTCCCGGCCCTGTCTGGACACCCAACATACCCGGCACCATGCCCGAAGATGAGGTCAAAAACTTTGGGCATGAAGTAGCGCTGGCCCGCCCCGGACAACCCGAAGAGTTAGCCCCGGCCTACGTGCTGCTGGCATCGAGCGAAGGCAGTTTCATTACAGGTAGTATTGTAGAAGTAACAGGCGGTAAACTAGGGTAATGTTTGGAGTTTGTAGTTCAACGTTTGATGTTTTTCTACGGTTGAACTACTCGCGGGTCTATACCTCAGACTACAAACATCGAACTACAAACCCAATTTCTATGCACTACCCCGAAGGCACCGTTCGTTCGCTGCTCAACACCAACCAGGTTACCAAAGCAACCCGACAGGCACTGACCGAGCGCCTGACGTCACCCGCTTACCAACCCCAGTTTTTCTCCGCCAGTGAATTTGCCTTGTTACAAGCCATCTGCGACCGGCTGCTTCCGCAGGAGGCTGATGACAAGCCGATTGATATAGCTGGTGGTATCGACAAGCGTCTGTTTCAGAACGAATCGGATGGCTGGCGATATGATACGATGCCTGCGGATGGAGATGCTTATAAACTGGGACTTGCAGGCGTCGAGGAGACAGCTCAATTGTTCTTCCAGCAGGCATTTCAGCAACTGGCCGGTAGTCAGCAGGACGACGTTCTCCTGAATATACAGCGATCCGTAGCGCCCGGCAAAACCTGGGAGCATCTTCCCGCAGGTCGTTTTTTTGAAGAACTACTAACCGAAGCTACGCACATCTACTACAGCCATCCGCTAGCCCAGGAAGCCATTGGCTACGTCGGTATGGCCGATGTACCAACCTGGCAGCGCATTAGCCTGAATGAGTTGGAAGACCGCGAACCAAGGAAAGTTAATGGATAATGAATAATGGATAATGTAAAATGGATGATGAATAATTCTCCATCAACAGACAAAAGTCCATCAGCCAATTAATCTTCATTATCCATTATTCATTCTGCATTATTCATTATCCATTAACATCATGCTCACAGAAACCGTTGACGCCGTTGTGATTGGCACGGGTGCCGGGGGTGCCCCTTTACTGGCCAGGCTGGCGGCTGCGGGCCTGAAAGTCGTTGCCCTTGAAGCCGGAAAACACTGGAATCCAGCTACGGATTTTGCCACCGACGAAAAGTCGCAGGAGAAATTATTCTGGAATGACGAACGACTCAGTGCGGGAAATGATCCGCTCCCGTTCGGCAGTAACAACTCCGGTACGGGCGTGGGCGGATCGACACTGCATTATACCGCTTACACGCCCCGAGCCCAACCCGACGACCTGCAACTTCGCACCGACTTTGGCGTAGGCGAAGACTGGCCCCTTGGTTTTGATCAGCTAGAGCCTTATTACGACGAAGTTGAACAGTTTTTGGGAGTTTCTGGCCCGTCGCCTTATCCCTGGGGGCCTACCCGAAAACGCGCCTATGCCCTGGGACCATTGCCTATAAACGGAGCCGGGCAATTGATGGAACGGGGGTGTAAAACACTCGGCATTAAAACATCACCAGCGGCCAATGCCGCCTTATCGGCAGGCTACTATCAGGAAGGGGTTGGTCATCGGCCCGCCTGCGCCAATCGCGGGTTTTGTCAGGCAGGCTGTACCATTGGTGCCAAAGCCAGCATGGACGTAACCTACATTCCACTGGCAATCCATCACGGCGCTGAAATCCGGCCAGAAAGTTTTGTTACGCAGCTAGTTCAGGACGCATCCGGTCGAATTAGTGAGGTGATTTATATCCGAAATGGCCAGGAGGAACGGCAACGGTGCCGGTTCGTATTTCTCTGTGCCGGAACGGTTGAAACCGCCCGGTTGCTCCTTATGAATAATCTGGCGAACAGCAGCGGGCAGGTTGGCCGGAATCTGATGGCGCATACGGGTCTACAGATCTGGGGTGAATTTGAGGAAGATGTCCGCCCCTACAAAGGCATTCCCGGTGCGTTGATTTCAGAAGATACCCACCGACCTAAGCAGGCGGATTTTGCGGGTGGTTATCTGCTTCAATCCATTGGCGTGATGCCCCTGACCTATATCTCACAGATGGCGCGGGCGCGGGGAATCTGGGGACAAGACCTAAAACGAGCGGCATTGGCTTACAACCATGTGGCGGGCATTAATATTCTCGGCGATTGCCTGCCCTACGAACAGAATTACCTGGAATTATCGGACGAAAAAGACATCCGGGGACTACCCAAACCACGTATCTATTTCTCGAATGGAGACAATGAAAAACGAATGACCGCTCATGCCGACAAGATCATGCGCGACATCTGGGACGCAGCGGGAGCTAAAAACGTATGGGCGTTCCCACGAAACGCGCACGTTATTGGTACCTGCCGAATGGGAACCGATCCAGCTAAAGCAGTGGTAAATCCGGATGGCCAGTCGTTCGATATTCCGAATCTGTTTATCAGTGATAATTCAACCTTTCCAAGTGCATTGAGCGTTAACCCGGCCCTGACAATCATGGCGTTATCACTCCGCACCGCCGATCGGTTTCTGGAAAAATATAAGTGAATTTTTTAAACACAGAGTCACAGAGAACACAGAGTTATTTTAAACTATCTTTTTTACTCTGTGTTCTCTGTGACTCTGTGTTTAAAAATAACCTCCGCCTATCAACGTATGGCTCAAAAAGGATTTTTAGACAGCATAAAAAAACAGTTTGGCGACGGCAATTACGCTGGCGATGAATTTGGAGGTGCCTCCGGGCACGATGGCAGCGGCTTACCAGCCGACAATCCAGGAAATTTCCTGTTCGCAACGGGCATCGAGTGTTCGTACCCAACCATTCAGAACGGCAAAGTACGCCGGGATTTACTCCGGGAATGTGGTCATTATGATCGGTGGAAGGAGGATTTGGGTCTGGTAAAAGAATTAGGGTTGAACGTATTGCGCTATGGTTTGCCATACTATAGCATCCATAAGGGGCCGGGTAAATTCGACTGGAGTTTTGCCGACGAAGCTATGGCCGAGATCAAGCGACTCAAGATAACCCCTATTCTGGACCTGATGCACTTTGGCGTTCCCGACTGGGTTGGCGACTTTCAGAACCCCGATTTACCCGTTCATTTTGCCGAATATGCCGGTGCCGTGGCCGATCGCTATCCGTGGGTCCGCTATTATACGCCCGTCAACGAAATTTACGTCACGGCTCGCCTGAGCGGGAAAGAAGGTGCCTGGAATGAGCAACTCAAAACCGATAAAGGGTTCGTAACGGCACTCAAACACTGCGTAGCCGCCAGTATTATGGGGAACCATGAAATTGCCAAACGCCGGAATGATTGCATCATCGTACAAAGCGAAAGTGCCGAATACACGCATGAACTTTGTGCGACGCCTTCGCCCTCAGTTGCCCTGGAGAACGAACTTCGCTTTTTGTCGCTGGATCTACTCTATGCCAATCCGCCCTCGGCTACGGTGGCTATGTATATGATGGACAACGGCCTGACGCGTGACGAGTACAATTGGTTTATGACGGGCAAACCACCGGGCTATCAGATCATGGGTAATGATTATTACGGCCGTAACGAACGGATCAAGCTACCCGATGGCTCCATTCAAATCTCTATGGATGTATTAGGCTGGTACGAAATCACGAAAGATTATTACGAGCGCTATCACATGCCGGTCATGCACACCGAAACCAATGTATTTGAGGCCGATTTAGCGCCCATCTGGCTCATGAAACAGTGGGTAAGCATCCTGCGCATGCGTCGGGATGGGGTCCCGGTGCTGGGTTTTACCTGGTATAGCCTGATCGACCAGATCGATTGGGACACCCAGTTGAAAGAGGTGAATAACAACGTCAATGCCTGCGGTCTTTACGATCTAAACCGAAAACCCCGCCCCGTTGCGGAAACCTATAAGGCGCTGTTGAAAGAATTTGGCCAGATCACCATCGTTCCACACGCCGAAATGCTTGAGATCACCGACCGGCCAGCACGACTAAAAGTAGCGACTTAACTATAATTCACCTCACCCCCGGCTCCTCTCCTACCACCATGCACTATTCCATCAACAACACCCAGCTCAACGTTCTTGAGTTAGGCAACGGTCCGCTAACACTTGTTTTTTTACACTATTTCGGTGGATCGGCCCTGGAATGGCAAGTTGTCATGAACCAGCTCGCGGGCCAGTATCGGTGCCTGGCAGTCGACCTGCGGGGGCATGGTGATTCCGAAGCGTCGGCAACGGGTTACTCGGTACCTGATATGGCCAATGACGTTGTCGAATTGCTTCGCGTCATGAATGTCGAAGCGTTCGCACTCGTTGGGCATTCGATGGGGGGCAAAGTGGCGCTGGCCTTAGCAAGTCAGAAACCCGCTGGCCTTCAATCACTCGTTTTATTGGCACCATCCCCGCCCGTTCCAGAACCCATTCCGGATAACGATCGAGCCGATATGCTTGCTAACCACGGTCAACGGGCAAATGCCGAGCAGACAGTTGCCAAAATCACTGCCAGGTCGCTCTCCCAGGAAGTAAAGGAACAGATCGTTATTGACAATCTTCGGACGGCGGATGTAGCCTGGAAAGCCTGGCTCACCCTTGGGAGCAAAGAGGATATTTCGGAACAAATGAGCAATATCATCATTCCGGTAGCGATTCTTGTGGGTACAGCCGATCAAGCGCTTCTGCCCAATGTGCAAACAACGATGACCTTACCTTACCTAAAAACGGCCACCCTCGATAGGATTGACGGCGCAGGACACCTGTTACCCTGGGAGACGCCAAACGACGTAGTCGCGTTTATTCAACGAACTATGGCGGGCTAGTTCACTGAACAAATACCTTAACTTTCGTGGTTAGATAGAAACTATGGCGAATTCTCTATCTAATAACCCATTTCAATCCTTCTGGTGGGCAGGCTACGAATGCACCGATCAGCTTAACTGTTTCGGGAACCGAGTCGACTTGCTTTCGACTACCGGACACCTCCAGTTGATTGACGCCGATTATGAACAGCTTAACCCGTTCTCTATTCGTACCGTTCGGGAAGGCATTCGGTGGAGTGTGGTTGAAAAAAAGGCGTATCAGTATGACTGGAGTGCCGTAGAGCCGATGCTCATCGCGGGAAAACGCCAGGGCATTCAACAGGTATGGGATCTGTGTCATTTTGGTTATCCCGACGATCTGACGCCTTTGCATCCGATGTTTGCCCGCCGTTTTGCGGCTCTCTGCCGGGCGTTCGTCCGTTTCTACCGCGACCGTTACCCCGACGATACACTCATCGTAACCCCCATCAACGAAGTCAGTTTTATCTCCTGGCTGGGTGGTGATGCCCGTGGTACGTCGCCCTACTGCACCAACCAGGGCTGGCAAGTTAAGCTCGGTCTTATGCGGGCCTATATTGAAGGGGTAGCCGCTATGCGCGAGATCGACCCAACTATCCGCATCCTGACAACCGAACCGCTGGTTCAGATTGTACCACCGGTCAAGGCAACCGAACGGGACCTCATCGATGCGGCTATTGCCGACGAAAATCAGTTTCAATCGGTTGATATGCTCGCCGGAAAAATTGCGCCGGAACTAGGCGGCTCGCCTGCTTATCTGGATATTCTCGGCTTCAATTACTACTATAATAATCAGTGGATCAATAAAACCGGCATATTTCTTGGCTGGAACGATTTCAGGCCCGATCCGCGCTGGGTCCCTCTTCGAAAATTATTGATGAAAGCCTGGCATCGGTATGATAAGCCCATTGCCTTAACCGAAACCAGCCACCCTGGCATCGACCGTCCGGTCTGGATCGAGATGATTGGCCGCGAATGTGCAGCGGTACTCGAAGCAGGCGTTCCTCTCTGGGGCGCGTGTCTATATCCAATCATCGACCGCCCCGATTGGGATCACCTCGACCAATGGCACCGCTCCGGGCTCTGGGACGCCGATCTGTCCGTTACTCCCCCTGGTCGGGTGTTGCACGAACCATATGCCCGTGCGCTAGTACAGGCTCAACATGTGGTAACCGAGCGACTTGACACGTTACAGCCGACAACGCCGGATTTTCTCTTTCGGGAGTAATTTATACAGTTTATTAAGTCAGTCGATAGCTCGGTATTCTCGGTCTGTGTCTTCACCTCAAGGCTTTTCCACCCCTCAATCCCCTGAAGGGGACTTTGCTCATGCTCAGACAAATTCCCCTTCAGGGGATTGAGGGGTAGAAAAGCTGTAAAATCAGCGATTAACTAGCCGCATTCTTCTTACGCGTAGCAGCCGCTTTCTTAGCTGATTCTGACCGTTCTTCGGCGGAGCGCGATGCCGAAGCAGCCCCACCTTTCCGGCCACCCTTTTGGGTTGGTTCCTTATTTTCAGCGTGACCGCGGCCTGAGCCACTCTTTTTTCCGCCACCCGATATTTTGTTTACCGTTGCCCAGGCCCGGCTTTCGGCCTCTTCCTTGGGTACACCCCGATCTTCGTAACTTTCTTCAATGTGCTCAGCCTGTCGTTGTTGCTTATCAGTGTAAGCCGATTTATCTCCTCGTGGCATCGTTGTAGTTGGTTTAGTTTTAGGTAGTTGATTAGCCATTTTGGCTAGCTCGAAATTCAACTAGGACCCGACTGAAATGACCATACCCAATCGCCAAATAGTGAGGCAATGGCACTACTCATGGCTATCCATTAACAGCTCCGTTTACGGGAAGAATCGCTTCAGCAAAAGGACCAGAACCTTACTTTTTAGAATACGCTACTGCTAACCTCAACAATTTGGCCGATAGCTACTTAAACAGTCAAACCCGTCACCTAAACGCTCTCCTGCCACGTATGGATCAGACCGTTTCTGCAAACCAAGTCAAGCCATTTCCAGTATAAATTCCGAAGTATCAGCCAATCCTTTACGCAACGTTTAGCATGAAAGCAGCAGTTTTTCACAAAATCGGCGACATTCAGGTCGATACGGTAGACGACCCGCGCATTGAACAACCGCGTGATGCCATCATTCGCGTTACGTCAACCGCAATCTGCGGCTCCGACCTGCACATCTACGATGGGTTCATCCCTCAATTGAAGAATGAAGTCCTCGGCCACGAGTTTATGGGTATTGTCGAAGATGTTGGCTCGGACGTAACGAATCTAAAAAAAGGGGATCGGGTGGTGGTGCCGTTCACCATTGCCTGCGGGAAGTGCTACTTCTGCGAGCATAACCTGCAGATGCAGTGCGAAAACTCAAACCCCGAACATTACGGTCCCGACGGCGGCATGCTAACCGAAAAAGGCGGTGGCTTATTCGGCTACACCGATCTCTACGGCGGCTACAATGGGGGTCAGGCCGAATACGTCCGGGTGCCTTATGCGGATTATGGGCTGCACCTGGTACCCGAAACCCTTAAAGACGAACAGGTGCTATTCTTGACCGACATTTTCCCTACTGGCTGGAGCGCCATTGAGTGGGGCAAGTTACAGGGTGGTGAGACGGTCGCTATTTTCGGATCAGGGCCCGTGGGATTAATGGCGCAGAAAGCAGCCTGGATACAGGGAGCCGGACGCGTGATTGCCATTGATCCGCTAAACTATCGGCTGGAGCGTGCCCGACTGGTCAATAAAGTTGAGACGCTCAATCCAGACGAGGTCGATGTGATTGAAGCCATTCGCCAGATGACCGGCGGACGGGGTGCCGACGTATGTGTCGATGCTGTGGGTATGGAAGCGAATCGGTCGTTGCTGGAAAAAGCCAAAGCCGTCATCAATTTCGAGAAAGGTACGCCCAAAGTGATGGAGCTGTGCTTTCAGGCCGTTCGGCGGGGTGGTATTGTAACCGTCGTTGGGGTCTATGGCAGCCCATACGACAATTTCCCGGTTCATCGCCTGTTCGACAAAGGGATTACCATTCAGTTCGGGCAGTCGTTTGTGCACAAGAATATGAACCATCTGCTGGATCTGGTGGTGCAGGGTAAAGTTGTACTCGATGATATCATCTCCCATACGTTACCACTATCCGAAGCTTCACGGGCCTACGATATGTTTAAACATAAAGAAGACGACTGTACCAAAGTAGTATTAAAACCCTGATTTGGTTAGTGTTGTACACCAGTGGTGTTGGTTTCTCAAAACCGACTACGAGGTTTTAAGAAACCTCACAACATCAGGTTTAAGAACCTGACAACACAATCAGAATCAGTATTGAACAACTCAACTATGGAAACTCCAACAGACAAGACGGTTCTCATTACGGGGGCCACCAGCGGCATCGGTCGTGAACTGACCAACCTGTTTGCCAAAGACGGTTATAACCTGATTCTGGTTGCCCGTTCGGGCGATAGCCTCCGGCAAATTGCGGATGAATACGAGCAACAGTTTGGCATTAAAACAACCATTATAGCTCAGGATCTGGCGGATCCCAAGGCTGCCGATGCTATCTACGAACAAACGCAGCAACAAGGCCTTACGGTAAATATCTTGGTTAACGACGCGGGTATGGGCGAGTATGGCAAATTTGCGACCGAAACCGATTTGCAGAAAGAATTGGACATTGTGCAGATTAATGCAGTATCCCTGATGCACCTGACCAAATTGTATTTGAAGGATATGGTAAGCCGCAATGAAGGTAAAATCCTGATGCTCGGTTCCGAAGTGTCCGTCATTCCGAACCCAATGATGGCCGTTTACGGCGCAACGAAGGCGTTCATTAAATCGTTTTCGGAAGCCATTCGGAATGAACTGAACGATACCAACATCACCATTACGGTGCTGATGCCTGGGGCTACTAATACGGATTTCTTCAACAAAGCGGGTGCGGCCCATACCAAAGGTGCCGACCCTTCCAAAACGGCAAACCCAGCCGACGTGGCCAAGGAAGGCTACGAAGCGTTGATGCAGGGCAAAGACCATGTGGTAGCTGGCTGGATGAACAAGGCCCGGGTAGCTATGGCCCACGTCCTCCCCGATCCGTTACTAGCAGCCAATGTCCGAAAAGACATGACACCCAAAGACGAGTCGGATGAGCAGTCGAAAAAACAAGTACCCAACCTGGCCGTGAGTGTCGGTCTGGCAGCGGGTGTCATAGCCGGACTTTACCTGGCTTACCGCCGGAATAATTCGTATGATACGGCGAAGTACCGCTATCAGGCCTGGAAAGGGGCAGACTCCGCAAAAAAGTCAGCGGAGTCTGTCGGTAAATCGTTGAAAGGTTCGCTCAAAAAAGCCAAAACATCGGTAGAAGATGCATTAGCTTAGTAGATTAATGGGTTAGTAAACTTAAAAAGGGCCGATCAGCCCTTTTTAAGTAATCAACATTGGCCGTCGAACTGTTAACGGGGCTTTTAAAAAGAGGAAGGTTCACTACTTACTTCAGGAAAATCTCGTCATTATCGGTCAGGAACATCCGGGTACTTTCGGTGTAGGTTCCGCCGGTTGGGGCTTTATATTTTAGGTCGACGTAAAACGCCCGATAACCCGATGCCGGATACAATTCATTGACAGAAAAGGTAGATTTATTCTTGATACCCAAGCTTTTACCTTCCCATTTTTCGTCCTGAAAAATCATATCCGTCGAATTCGCCGACCAGACCGTAACATCTTCCAGCTTATCGGACGTTGCTTTTACTGTGATGTCTACCCCTTTCTTCGTAGTCGATACGGCCCATGTACAGGCCGGGTAGGGTTGTTTAGCTAAGGTAGTTCCGAAAAAAGCGTTTAATGCTTCCAGTGCCTGCCGCTTATCGCCCAGGTCATGACCAACATTGGGCACGTAATGGATGTAGTTCTCGCCCGGTATCTGGCCAATGTAGTGTTTAACGGCATCAACCGTCCAGTATTCATCATTGGTACCCATGAACAACATTTTGGGCATGGTTAATTTTTTCCGGTACGAATAAGGGTCAATCATTTCATTGATGGCAGTTCCTTCTTTGGTGTTAGCGCTCTGCGGAATACCGATTTTTACATAATCTTCAATCTGTTCACTGTACTTATTCCAGCTCTTAATTTGATAATCCAGATTGACCGGCATATTCAGAATATCGATCACCATAGGCGCAATGGCCGTAACCCGTTTATCACTCGCCCCCGTGAGCCAGGTAGTCCAGCCACGCTTGGAAGCACCCGACACAACAAACCGATTAACGTCTTTATGCAGCGTTTCTTTGGCTAATGCCTGCACCGCATCCATTGCCCGAACGGCACTCTTCACCATCGGAAACAGCAGCGGCCAGGAATAATCGCCATCTTTTTTAAACTGATGCAGGGTATACGAAATCAGGGCATCTTCGGTCAGATTGCCATACAACGGCTGGTTGGGTGTTTGCCGCAGTACGGCTGCAATAGCGTTGTTCTTGCTGGCCAGCGTACTGATTGCCCGGTTAAATCCATCTTCCCGTTTGTTCCAGTTTGGCTCGCCTTCTTTAACAGAACCACCAGTAATAAACAGCAGCGCACCGTCGTACTTGATTTCCTTCGGAACGAGTACCGTCAGTTGGTGCTTCCAGGTATGTTCCCGCCATTTTTGGGACGTCAGCAATACCTCGTAGGCCGTAATGTCGCCATAGGTGTAGGTGTCTTTTACCTCCCATTTAAACGTCTGATCACCATTTTTTAAATAGCTTTCCAATGCCGTTGATGGGGTGATACCGTCCACTGGTTTGGAAGAATTAAATGAAAAAAGCGTACTGATACTGATAAGGCCAAGAAAGGCAAGGGTTTTTAGGAAATAGGCTTTCATTGATGTATTAGGGGTTAATGTATAGGTAGCGCGGACATTCTGTCCGCGCTACTTGTAGCTATCTGCCTTCGGTGAGTCGGCCACTAATTTCAGCGCTTCGTCCATGTAAATTTCGGCGGTGTTCTCTCCAAGACTGGTGCGGCTTACGTAGTCATATCGTTTGAAACTGTTGAAGTCTACTTTGGTCAGCATGTAGCCAAAAGCATCGTTCGTCAGGCCAAACAGCAACGGGACCTTGGTGTGCATATGTCGTTTGAGGTAAAACCCAATATTCGGCAAAGCTTCGCCCGGAATGGTTAGGATCTGGGCGGTACCAACGTTGAGCAGGTTTACCTGAGTTATAACCTTATCGCCGGGACTTACTTTGTATTTCAACGGCGAGTTTTTGACGATGTATTTCATCACATCCGATTCAATCGGAAACGTGACGTTTCGGGCGGTACAGAACAGCGTGGGATTAGCCTGAGTCTCAGCGGGACTCACAATACGTAAAGCTTCATCGGCCAGTAATTCCCCAATTCGGATACATTCTTCCCAGGTGTTCGCTTCTTTCGATCCTTCACGCCGGTTATCGGCCGTGACCATGCCACCCTGAGCACCATTCATAAACAGCGCAACACCACCCACTTTCGATTCAATTCGCTCGCAGAGCGGACCGCATAGATCAGGGCTAAGAATACCTCGACCAGAGCCAATTACTTCGGGGTGAATGGCGTAGTTAACCAGCGTTACGATGGGTTTACCGGCATTCGTTCCAGCCGTTGCTATTGCCTGAATAACACCACATCGTGGATCATATAACTCAGGCGCGTAATAGTTGTAGGCAATTTGCCCTTTTGCATCGCCAACCGCAATTTTCAGCGAAGCCGGAGCCAATTTCGTCACGGCTTCATTCACCGCATCGGTCATAGCCTGTACGCATTTATCCAGGTACGGAAGATCGGCAAAAGACTCTCCTTTCTCATTCGGGAAACCGTAGGCATCGGGCCCGCTGTGGGTATGCGTACAACCAATCAGGATATTTTCGGGCGGAATTCCTTTGATAAGCGCTCTGGATTTATTCCCCAGTACCGACGGCCAGCCCAGATTATCGACGCTGACGATGGCTATTCGGGTACCCCCTTTTTCAAAGACACAGGCCCGGACAAATAGCTCCCCTTTTTTCTCAACCGCTTTTTTCGGCGTACCGATGCCTCCCGAAACGGGTAATAGAGGATTCGGTGTAATCAGCCTGACAGCCGCTCCCGCTTTGAAATCCTGCGCCAAAGCGGGGGTAGACAGCCATAAGTAGGCAAGCGTGACAAGGAGTTTCTTCATATGAGTATGATGGCGCAAGGCTCTGGCCTTGTGCCATCAAAGTTTAATAATAGCACAAGGCCAGAGCCAACGTGGCCCGGCCTTGCGTATTGGGCATCACACACATAAAACTTCATCTACCAGGGCTTACCGGTACCCTGAACCAGCCAAGGTTTTGACCAGGCGCTGTTTTTACCATCAGACTGCGAGTTGGCGGTCACTTCCAGCTTATCCATAGCGGCTGCCGAGTTCGTTTTGTTGAGATTCAACTCATCCCGCATGTAGTAAAAACGAAGGGGAAGGGCTTTCCGTTTAGCCGCATAACCTGCCGATAAGGCTGGCAAACCGGTCCGCCGGTAATCAAACCAGGCTTCGGTAGCAGCTGTCCAGCTGGCAATCCATTTTTGACCAATGAGCTGCGACAATGTGCCATCATAGGCAACACCTTTCTGCGCAATGAATGCCGTATAACTACTGGCCAATCCCCAGGCAGTTAACGAGGCTTTTACACCCGCTTCGTATTGGGTTTTGGCATCGCCAGCGGCCCAGCCTTTCTGTGCTGCTTCGGCCAGAATAAACCGTACTTCAGCCGCCGAAACCAGTCGGGCTTTTAGTAGCGTTCCTTTGGCCTGCGTATATATTTCGTTCAGGTACGAAACGTGCGGGTTAACCGATGTCTGGCCGGGGGTTGGGTTGAAGTTATAGCCCGATGGAAGCTGAGAAACACTGGGTGGCAAGCCAACGTAATTAGGATCGGTATCAATTTGAGTCGTTCCAACTTTATCAGGCGATAGGTACCGAACCCCGTTTACAATTTTATCCGTACCGGCTGGCAATGTAGCATCCACGGCCAACGGAATCTCTACCTTTTTGGCCCAGATGGCCAGACGGGGATCACTGGTTGCCTGCATCGGCTTGAGCAATGTAGAGCACATTTTTATCCGGCGATAGTTGCTTCCGCTAATATCGAACACGGCATTCGATGGCCAGGCATCGCCCGAGTTGTTACCTACATACGCCATGGTGGCATCGACAGAGGAATCGTCAATGATGGGATACTGTGCCGGATTGGCTACGATTTTCTCAATGCCAGCTTTTGCCACATCAGGCTGTTTGGCCGAAATCCGCATCAGATACCGAAGCTTGAGCGAGTTAGCCAGTTTCTGCCATTTGGTAGGATCACCCGCATAATACACATCGGCACTTTCCACAATACTCGAGTAAGATGCCTTGGGTTTTGAAAGCAAGATATTGGCTTTATCCAGGTCTGCCAGAATACCCGCATAAATTACATCCTGACCGTCGTATTTTGGTGCAATGTTATCTGTACCACCCAGCTCGCCTTTCAGTGCATTGGTATAAGGTGCGTCGCCCCACAAGTCGGTGATCAGGCCGAAGAGCATGGATTTCATGACCAGCGCTACGCCCTGCTGAAATTCCATGTTCAGCGCAACAGCCCGTTGGTAAACCAGGTCATTATTCCGAAGCTGATCATAATAAGCCGTCCAGCTCTGATCGCCACCCCAGTCGTAGTCGTTATGGCCGCTAAACCAGGCATCTTTCTGCGTATGTTGCACGACACCGGCAATATCCTGAAAGCCAAGGTTTAGGTAAAGTTTAGCGGTTTCAGTTAGGACCGTTGGCAAAACCAGGTTGGGGTTCACCGTTTCGGGCTGAACGCCGTTGGGATTCACATTCAACTGGCTCAGGTCTTTACAGGAAAACAGGAAAGACACAAACAGAACCAGGCAGATCGTGCTCTTTTTGAGTATATTTTTCATGACTGAATTACGTTTTTAGTCATTAGTGGTCATTTTTAGTCATTTCAGTTGTCAGGCGTTGCGCTACTCAATCAACTAACACTCAGCTTGTTCCTACAAATGACTCAATGACTACGAATGACTATGAATGACTATGAGTTTAGAACGTGAGACCAAGTTTGAAACCAACCGGAATCGTCCAGGGGGTTACGTTATAGCGTTCAATACCTTGCTTAAACTGGGTCCCCGCTTGTGGGCTGGACTGAGGCTGGAAGGCCATTTCGGGATCAACGTTGATTTTAGCGGCTGTCCACAGAATAATGTTACGGCTATAGACGGAGAACGTAGCATTCTGTAAGCCAATCGACTTCACGAATTTAGCGGGGATATCGTACCCCAGCGAAATCTCACGCAGTTTAACAAACGAGGCATCGAAGGTAGCTGCCCGGGTAAAGCTCCAGGGGTAGTTATCGCCATAAGGGATAATTTTGGTGCCCGATCCACCCAGATTTTCCGTGTAGCCGGTTATGTTACCCTGCGAGTCATACTGCGCAATAACCCCCGGATTGAATACACCGTATGCATAGGTTTTACCCCCGAATTCAAAAGGATACCCGCCATACGCTGCCGTTGGACCGCCCACAATCGGGAAGAAATTACCGTGAATTTTGATGTACTCATCCTGATTGGCCACCAGCCAGTTGCGCAGCTCGTCGCCCGAACGACCACCTGGATTGATCAGGTTATCCAAAAACCGCTGTGAGCGCAGATCCGATTCCATGTAGCGGTACGTCTGCGAGACGAAATCACCACCAGACCGCCAATCGAGGGAGAGATTGAGAGTGAAGCCTTTGTACGACAAGGAACTCTGGGCACCCAGAATAAAGTTGGGGTTGAAGTTCCCAATTTTGTTCTTCGTGTTGGTAGCACTTGTGCTCTGCCACGAACCATCGTTATCCAGAATTGGGTAGCCATAATAGGGTGATTTCTGGTCGGTTACGGTAATAACGGCGGCATCATAGATATCCCCAACTTTATCGCCTACGTAGGTCCAGGCACCGCCTTTGGCATCCGTCCATAAGGTGTAATAGGGTATACCTTCGGCCAGTTCTTTAATACGGGTTGTGTTCTTTGTGAAGTTGGTGGTCAGGTCCCAGCGCAGGCCGCCTTTGTCGAGAATGGTTCCTCCCAGCGAGAGTTCAACACCCCGGCTTTCCAGCAGACCCGCGTTGATATTTTTGGTAGTGAAGCCCGAAGAAGGAGCAATCTGCGAGGGTAGAATCTGGTTGCGGTTCTCCGACATATAATACGTTCCCGAAAAACGGAGTCGGTTCCGGAACATATTGTAATCAATACCCACTTCATAGGAGGTGGCAATTTCAGGCTTCAGTTCTGGCAGCAGGATGCTTCCTGATTTTGACAGACGCGTTACGCCATTCCAGGCACCCGCATCGCCCAACGTGGGGTACAAACTGTAGGGGTTGGCATCGTTACCTACCTGTGCTACACCCGCCCGTACTTTAAACAGATCAACGTTGTTGGAGATGTGAAACATCTCGTTGAGCAACAAACTCACCGAAGCCGAGGGGTAGAAATACGAACGGTTGTTGACCGGCAGGGTACTTGACCAGTCGTTTCGGGCGGTCAAGTCCAGGTAAATCATGTCTTTGAAGCCTAAGTTGGCCGTGGCATACGCACTGTAAATAGCCTTTTTGTACAGGTAATTATTGTACTGAAGGTTGTTTGGTGCAATATTCTGAATGGTGTACAGACCCGGAATAATTAACCCTGCTCCATTTTTGCTGCTGTTACTTAGATCCGTTGACTGCGAATACCGATTGTTCCCCCCCGCCGATACTACGACGCTCAGCGCATTGAACCGTTTGGTATAGGTAGCCAGGAAGTCGGCATTCCGTTCGTAGCGTTTCAGGTTAATCAACCCATAAGCGCCATTGGGCTCACCGGTATAGCTCTTGGCAATTTTGGTTTCCCGCTGTTCAGAATAGGTGTCGAGCGAATAGCGACCCATTAATTTGATTTCGGGAGTTAGCTGCCATTCTGCCCGCAGGTTGCCAAACACCCGGTCCCGCACATAGCTGTTGTTCACTTCATAAGCCAGGAAGTACGGGTTGTTGTAGTTGCCGATACTCTGTGACTTCTGCTGAAGCCCTTCTTTACCAGGTACCCAATAATCGCGAAGGTCATTGATATCGATGTGCGAGCCAACGGCATACGCCCACTGCATGGGATTGGTACCCCGTTCGCCAGCCGGGCGGTTGTTGGAGTTATTCCGGCTAAAGTCCAGGTTGGTGCTCAGGGTCAGCTTGTTACTCACCCGTACCGTTGTATTGAGGGCCAGCGTGTTTTTGAACAGATCAGAGTTTGGAATAATACCCCGGCTGGTCATATTGGAATACGAAAGCCGATAGGTGACCTTTTCCGAGTTATTCGAGATCGAGACGCCGTTTGTGCTGGTAATACCTGTTCTCACAAAATCACGAACGTTGTTGGGGTGCGAAACGAGGGGCGTTGGAATTTGCTTCCCATCCGATCCAACCGGGCTATTCCATTGTATAGCTTTGTACCCTTTATCCAGTTCAGGACCAACACCACCCGACGAGCTTTCGTCAATTTGCAGAATGCCGCCCGGATACGGGTTGTTGTCCGGCGTAAAGGGCAGAATACCAGTAGCAAATTGGCTCGACATTTTCAGGTATTTGTACGGCTGATCAAATACCGTATTTGACGTAACCGATACGGTCATTTTCTGCGATTTGGAACCGCTCTTTGTCGTAATTAACACCACACCGTTACCCGCCCGAGAACCGTAGAGGGCAGCGGCACTGGGACCTTTCAGGATCGATATGTTTTCCACATCGTCGGGGTTGATATCGGAAATGGCGTTCCCGTAATCGACGCGGTTGTCGTTCCCGATCTGGCTCACGTTATTCAATGAGTTGGCAACCGGAACTCCATCCACCACAAACAAAGGCTGGTTATCCGTATTCAGGGATTTTGCGCCCCGGATAATCATGCTCACCGACGAACCCGAGGGTCCAGTTGAGCTGATTTGCACCCCCGCTACACGGCCTGCCAGTGAGTTCAGTACGTTTTCCTGCGCCACCCGACTCAGATCCTTGCCCTGCACTTCGCCAACCGAGTAGCCCAACGAGCGCGCTTCACGCTTGATACCCAGCGCGGTAACGACGACTTCGCCCAGAACTTCGTTGTTTTCAACTAAGGCTACATCAATGACCGACTTATTGCCGACCGCTATTTCCTGCGTTTTATACCCGATAAAGGAATAGACCAGAACCGCATTATCGTTGTTGACGGTAATAGAGTAGTTCCCGGATTTATCGGTAACGGTACCAATCTGGGTGCCTTTTATCAAGACATTGACCCCTGCAATAGGCTGGTTATTGGTGCCTAAGGTTACGTTCCCGGTGATGGATCTGGCCGGTTTACTTCTGGCCGGCCCATTGGCCAGCGCATGCATACAGCAAACTCCCACCAGCATGACAATGGTTAGCGTTTGCCTCAGAATAAACTGAAAAGTAGAAAATGGTTTCATTCGTGTTCAGTTATGAGATGTTCAATAAATACAAAGGTTAATTAAGAGAAACGGCAATGGGTAATGTACAACGATTAATGGGTGATGAACAATTAGCAAATAACACACTGGCTTTCAGAAAGATAAGTTCGCAGATCAATCAGTATCCATTATTCTTTGTACATTATTCATTATCTATTCACGTACGTGATTATACCCGTTCATGGAGTTGGCAGACTCGTGTCTACTCCGGTTGTTTATCAGGTTCAGGTTGAAACTCGTGTTGATTCAGCAATTCAGTAAAGTAAGCCTCGAGTACATCAGAGTAGGCCTGTCTGTCCTCGGGACTATGCAGACCTGCCAAAAATTCATCGAGCTCTTCTTTCGACAGGTTGTTGCTGATTAATTTCTCAAGAAGGTATGTGATGCCTTGCCTCGACATTGCTTTGGTGTTTAGGCAGTTTACACATACTACGGGCAAGGCCGAAAAAAAGACTATTCCCCTGACTGTATTTATTTTAGTTAGTTCGATAAGTCTACCCGCTCCCGCAACAATTGCTTGGCTTTTACGAGCTGGTTCTTTACTGTATTCTTTGAGATACGTAGTGATTCGGCTATTTCCTGATACGATTTCCCACCTTCTACATTGAGCAGTAGAATCTGTTTTCGTTTTTCAGATAGTGCATTAATGGCTGTGTGGAGGAGCATACATCTGACTTCCAACTCTTCCGGATCATCTTGGGAATTCCGCTCCATCCGTTCCATATACCGTTGCCTGAGCAGCTGGCTTTTTTCCATCTGCTTTAGGTAATCAAATATCATATTCCGCAGGCAGGTAAAGAGGTAGGAGCTAAAATTCAGTTCTGGGTTAATAAGCGCCCGTTTCTCCCAGATCTTTATAAATACATCATGCACCATATTTTCGGCTTCTTCCTTATCCTTCAGGAGGGAGATGCTGAACTTAAGCGCTGGTGTCCGGTAATGCTGGTATACTTTAGCAAAAGCCGCCTGATCACCCTGAATAGCCAGGAGAATAATGCTTTCGGTGGGACAAGCCATGAGTATAGAAAAGTTAAGGTGGAAATTCAGAATAGAAACACGGCACTAATTCAGATCGAACAATCAGGTATTTCATCAGATCTACAGACCGCTTGTTTACGGTAAAATCCAACAAAAACTCGCAAATTGAATTAATCACAAAATTTTTATAAACAAATCCAGAAAATCACCGAATAGGATTTTGGATTAATTAGACAGAATGATTTTTCGCCAACTCGCACTGTTAGTTATTAATCAATCTGCCATGGAGATTTATTCAAAATAAAATTTGGCGTAGACTCCGTAGCCGCAACAAATATAGACCTGCCTATTTCAATTTATTTTCGCTTCTTGCGTAAAATTGCCTTCAATTTGCGCAAAGTCATTAAAATTTATACTGACATAATATTCCTGTCTGAAAAAAATCTACTATTCGCACAGTATCAGGTGCTTACAAAAAAACCAGCATGTATTGATTGGAAGGCACATAACGTTGGGGTAACGTACCGTTTGGAAGCAGAAATAGCCTCTAGCCATACCAGCAGACAATTATCTTCCTTCCGTTGATCTGGAAATTAACCATGCTGGCAATAGTCCGATACACCAGCCAGGGAGTATATCAGGGGAACGCTACGCACGACGACACCCCAATCCCGAATGAAGTTGTATCGATGTTTCCGACAAGCGACTACCGCTGGTATGCTGGGCCTTCTGCTCTGGGCCTGCCAGTGGGGTATGCGTTCGTCGGAGGAAAACAGCGCATCGACAAGCATCTATACCGATGTACCATTCGAACAGGAATACCATGAACCATATCCGGTTGGGGTGGATGCCAGAGCCAATGAGGTACGCAGCATTGTCGTCGACGGTCAGGGGTCAGTCTGGATTGCTACAGCCGCTGGAGTATTCGTAAAAAAAGCGACCCAGACGGAATGGACAGCTCTATTCTCACCTACCGATCAAGGTCCTGCCTATTCAGTAGCTGCCGATGCACAGTCGGTAGTGTGGGTGGGCGCCTGGAATGGCCTCTATCAGTATACAAATCAGAAGCTTACTCAGATCGCAGGCCCCGTAGCGCCCATTTCATCGGTGGTTACGGCATCGGAAGGTACCTACGCAATAGGACCACAAGGGGTATGGCTGATCAACGCAACTGGCTGTCAGAAAAAGAACTACCCTATCGCACGCTCCATCCGACATGCACTGTCGGATCGGCAGGGTGGCCTTTGGATTGCCACGGACGTTGGTCTGTTTCATGCTACCCCTAACCAAACCACGCTCCTCCAAAAAACAGATGAGTTACTGAGTGCTTCCACCAAAGACATTGCGTTCGATACGGCTCAACAGCTGTGGGTTGCGGGTCTTGGCGGAGTAACAATTTTGCAGCAGGGAAAGCCCAAACGGGTGCTGCAACCAGCACAGGGCACTCCATCCGTTTATGTGAATTGTATTGAACGGGCACCGGATGGAAGCATGTGGGTTGGAACGGAAACGGGCGTAGTTCGATACAAGCCCGATGGTAGCCATTCCCTTCGGTTTAGTCGCCGGTGGCTGCTCGACGATCACGTAAACGATATCGCCTTCGACGCCGAAGGAAACGCCTGGATTGCCACAACAAAAGGTGTAAGCGCTATTAAGCGTAGGCCGATGAATCTGGCGCAAAAGCAGGATTATTTTTACGATGTACTTATGAAGCGGCATATCCGTAGCCCCTGGATTGCCGGGCAGTGTCGCTTACCGGTTCCGGGCAGTGTAACCACCTGGGAGCCAGACGATGACGATAATGATGGGGAGTACACCGCCAACTACCTGGCAATGGAGTGCTTCCGGTATGCCGCCACAAAAAATCCAGATGCCAGAGCGAAGGCGAAAAAGGCATTTGATTTTTTACGACTTCTTCAGGAAGTAACGGGGCCAGATGGCTTTTTTGCCCGAACCATTGTTCCGGCTAACTGGACTCGGGTGGACGATGGCAACCGTACATTTAGCCCGCAGGAACGAGCCGACGAACTCGTAAAAGAGCCTCGATTCAAGCCCGTTGAAGTCCGTTGGCACACCTCTATAGATGGGAAATGGCGGTGGAAAGGCGATACCAGCAGCGACGAACTCTGCGGGCACATGATAGGCTACTACGTGTACTATGAACTGGTAGCGGATGAAGCCGAAAAAGCGGTCATCCGCAAACACGTTGCCCGGCTAGTTGATCACCTCATTGCCAACGACTTCACGCTGACGGATGTATACGGTACCCACACGCGCTGGGGAGTGTGGTCGCCCAACAAACTTAACCGCGACCCCGACTGGGCACCCGACCGAAACCAGAATTCCATGGAATTGCTGGCGTTTCTTAAACTGGCCTATCACGTAACCGGAAAACCCGATTACGAGCACCATTACCGACAACTCATTGACAAAGAAGGCTATCTCGATAATATGGCGAAGATCGCGGAACAGAATCCCGCCTGGTTCATTTACTTCGATGTCATGCTGGCGGCTTATGTCTATCCCATTCTGGTTCGCTGCGAAAAAGACCCCAAAATCCGGGCTTTCTATGAAGAGCATATGGATACCTGGCTCCAACAGCGTAAAGCCGACAGAAATCCGCTTATCAATTTCCTATACTGCTATTCCCGCAATAAAAAAGTCGAACTAGCGCCTTCCATCGAGTTTTTAGTCGATACACCCCTTGACTTAATTAACTGGACTATCGACCATACCAAACGTGAAGACGTGCGCATTGTGCGAACGCCGGTCCTGGATGAACTTCAGGTTAGCGAGCTACCCCCCGCCAGTATACGCACCGTTGTTCGCTGGGATAAAAACCCCTGGGCGGCCATAAACGGCCAGCCTGATATTGAACGTGAACCCGTTTTCTGGCTACTCCCCTACTGGATGGGACGCTACCTGGGAATGATTGACAGTAAAAAATAAGTTTACGTGCGTTTGCACAAATCGATAAACTATGAAATCGCTACTAATTAGTCTGTTTGCCATTCTGTGTTGTACTGTCGGTAAAATGCATGCGCAGACCTATGCCGAAAAACTAGGCTGGCCGAAAGGTGCGAAAGTGGTTATTTTTCACGTAGACGATGCGGGTATGTCGTACCCATCTAACCAGGGCACTATCAAGTCGCTGGAACAGGGAACGGCCACGTCTACGAGTATTATGATGCCCTGCCCCTGGGCAGCCAGTTTCGTGAGGTATGCGCTGAAAACGGGAATTGACGCAGGCATTCACCTCACCCTGACCTCCGAATGGAAAAACTACCGATGGAGTCCGCTGGCAGGCGGCAAACAGGTACCCGGCCTGACAGATCCCGAAGGGGCTTTCTGGCCGGAAGTGCCCGACGTGATCAAACACGCCAAAGCCGATGAAGTTGAGCTGGAAATGAAAGCGCAGATCGACAGAGCTATTGCTATGGGGCTGAAGCCCACCCACCTGGACTCACACATGGGCACGCTCTTTGCCGATCAGTCGTACCTCGACCGGTATATAAAGGTGGGTATTGCGTATGGCATCCCTGTGATGTTTCCGGGCGGCAACGATAAACTGCTGATCGAATGCACGAATTACCCAATTATCAAAAAACTACAAGCCGAAGGCAAATGGAAAGAAGGCATGCAGTTACCCATTCCAGAACTTGTTAAAAATACGAAAGCGGTTGGCGAACTAATCTGGAAAGCCGGTTTGCCTGTCCTCGATGACTTACACACGATCAGTGGAAACTGGCGGCCCGATACCAAAGACGTTAGCCCCGAAGCCTGGGGCAGCTATAAAACCGAGCAGTTTAAAGATGCTATTTCCCGGATGGAACCCGGCCTTGCCATGTTCATTGTCCACAGTACCGATGCATCGGAGGAATTCAAACAAATCTCATCCTCGGGAGGCTCACGCTTAGGTGACATGCTTTCCATGATGGACTCAGCACTGAAAGCGTACCTGAAAAAAGAAGGCATTATCCTAACCACCTGGCGCGAAGTTATGCAACGCAGGAAACAGGCGAAGTAAGTATCTGGCTACCTGGCGCGGGTATTTACCCGTGCCAGCCTACCAGATAACTTCAAAAGCCTAAAAACACCAATGACAAAAATAGTTCTCCTACTTATAATCCTCTTTCTGGCAACAGCCGCTGGTTTCGCCCAGGCACCTGATCGGGCTATTGTCCGCGAAACGCTCATTTTCCCTGCCCAGGAAAAGCACGTACACGGCAGTAGCCTCGTTAGTCTGCCCAATGGCGATTTTCTGGCCGTATGGTTTCAGGGCAGTGGCGAACGCACCGCCGACGATGTGAAGATCATGGGTGCCCGCTTACAAAAAGGGGGAAAAGCGTGGAGCGAACCCTTCCTGATGGCCGATACGCCCAACCTGCCCGATTGCAACCCGGTCGTTTTTCTGAATAGTCAGGGGAAGTTATTTCTGGTATGGATAGCCGTACAGGCCAACCAGTGGGAGTACTCCATTCTTCGCGTCAAAACCTCAACCGATTACGCCAAAAGTGGCCCGCCCATCTGGAATTGGCAGGACAATATCCTACTCAAACCCGGGGATTCATTTGCCAACGAAGTGGCCGCTAAATTTAAGGATTTGCCCCAAAGCAGTGCTGGTTGGGGAGGCTATGCTCCCAAATACGACAACATGATTATTGAGGCCAGCCGGGATGCCGGGAAGCGCTCCATAGGCTGGATGACACGCATCAAACCGTTGCTTCTGGACAAAGGCCGTATTGTGCTCCCCTTGTATTCCGACGGCTTCAATTTCTCGCTTATGGCTATTTCCGACGACGATGGCACTACCTGGCGACCCAGCTTACCCGTTGTAGGAAGAGGGCCCATTCAACCCGCCCTAGCCCGGCGGAACGACGGAACGATTGTCGCCCTCATGCGCGATAGCGGAGACGGCCCCACACGCGTGCATGTCAGCGAATCGGCGGATCGGGGCGAAAGCTGGAAAGCCACGACAAAAACAGACATTCCCAATACCGCGAGTGTTGAACTGCTCGTGCTCAAGGATGGCCGCTGGGCGTTTCTGGGGAACGATATTGACGATGGTCGCTATCGGTTGAGTTTGTTTTTGTCGGACGATGAAGGCAAAACCTGGACATGGAAAACACGCATCGAAGATCACCAGCCGGGGCAGGGCGGCTACTCCTACCCTTCCCTCATTCAAACGCCTGACGGTCTGTTGCACATGACCTACTCGCATCACGATGGAACCAAAAACGGCAAGTCGATTAACTACGTAGTTGTTGATCCTCAACGCATTGACCACTAAAACTCACTCATCTCTTCTTATTCACGATTATGCAAATTCCTTATACACGTTTCTGGTTCAGTTTAGCTGCTTTCTTCTTTTCGGTGGGGCATGAACTGAGGGCGCAGGTACCTTATCAGGACAAACCTTTTCTACAGGATTACAGCGTCAAATATTATGTCAACAAGCCAACCGCCAGTTTATCGGGCGTAGCCTGCGACCGCAATGGCGTCATTCAGGTCTTCTCTTCCGAAGGCTTACTGCACACCGCCGACGGTGACTTTCTGCATCCAGGCACCTTACAGCCTGATCAGAGCTACCGATTCATCAAGGATATGAAGCTTCAGGCCATCGGTTCACAAAACCAGCAACTCGTTTATCTGAGTCAAAAAGCGGTATTGAGTAATGCCTGGGCGGGGAAATTGTTTGCCGAACACCAGCTTCCGAAGGCAACTAGTTTTGTCGGCACTCCCGATCTTACTTTCCTCGTGTCTGACGGAAGTGCGCTGAACGTTGTTCGGGATGGTAAGCTTCTTTGGAAGGGCGCAATCTCCGGCGATGACGTCCTGAGCGTACGTTTCCAACCCGCCACGAACCTATTCTGGATTCTCGGCAAGAAATCGCTCTATACACTTTCCGGCGCAAACTTCAGCTTGACCAAGGTTTTTGAGGGAACTGGTTTTACGGCATTCGCTCTCGCCAATGCCAATAAGAACGTCATCATCGGAACCAACGATGGCTATATCGAACTCGATGCGGCTAGTAAGAAACAGATTGGGGCTATTCACCGGAAACTTCCCTGGACGGAAATCACAGCGGTGGCAGAAGCTGGTGGCAAAATTTGGTTTGGCTCAACCAAGGGAGCCTTTTCGTTGCGGCCCGATGGCAAGTTCGATTATTATTACGGCGAACGCTGGCTACCCGGCAATCAGGTTGTCAGTATCACCGAAGGCCCCAAGAATTCGGTATTAGTCCTGACCACGGCGGGACTGGGCAAAATCTGTTTCAAGGCAATGACCCTCCACGACAAAGCGCTCTTTTACGAAGATCAGGTGCGGAATCGCCACATCCGGAATGGGTTCAATGCCTCGCTGGATCGGATGGAGAAAGGCAATCTGGCCACGGGCTATATGTCTGACTCGGATAATGATGGACTTTGGACATCGATGTATCTGGGCGGAGAAATTTTCCGCTATGCCGTTACGAAAGACAAAGAAGCTCTGCAAAATTGCCGGGAATCGCTCGATGCGATGGAGCGGCTGTACACCATCAACCCCGTTCCCGGTTTCCCCGCCCGATCCTTTGAGCGGGCAGGTTATATCAACCAACTCTCGGACCCTGAGCGTTGGCAGCATTCGCCCCAGCCCGGCTGGGACTGGAAGTCAACAACCAGTAGCGACGAAGTGATTGGCCATATTTTCGCGTTCGGGGCCATGGCCGAATTAGTTGACGACAAAAACCTTCAACGCCGGGCTATTACACTCATCGATACGGTGATGAGCCACATTCTGTCGCACAATCTCTATCTGATCGACTTCGACGGAAAACCGACGATGTGGGGCAAATGGCACCCGGAGTATGTGAATGCCTTTCCGATCAACGTGGGCGACCGTAAGTTGAACTCCTCCAACCTCACGGCCATGCTACAAACGGCCTATCATTTCACTAAAAAAGAAAAGTACAAAAAGAAGGCGCTTGAACTGCTACAGAAAAACGGCTATCTGGAAAACCTGATGCGCCCCATGAGTATAATCGGAAAAGCTCCGGCAGACGCCGATGAGCACAGCAAGCACATGTCGGATGGCTGGAATCACTCCGATGATGAAATGTACTTTGTTGGCTACTGGGGGTTGTATCGCTATGCATTTGACGAGAACTTACGCGCCAAGTACAAACAGGCGATTCTGGATCACTGGCAGGCCGAACGTCCCGAAAAAGAAGGAGCCTGGAACATTTTCTCGGCCCTGACCGGCGCTAAAAATGTCGACATTCCCGAAGCAGCCTGGTACCTACGGGAGCATCCACTCGACCTGATCGACTGGGAGATCATGAACAGCCATCGGAAGGACATTGAGCCCATTGCCCCCAATTTCCGGAATCAAACCACAAAAGAGGTGCTCCCCCCTGATGAGCGACCTATTCAGCGGCACAATGGCAATATGTTTAGCCTGGACCGCACCCGTGGCAATGGTAACTCGGAACATAGCGCGGGCGACATCTGGCTACTGCCCTACTGGATGGGCCGTTATCTGGGTGTAATCAGCGCGCCCGTTGGAAAGTGATTACGCTGTTTATTATCAATGCAATAATGTGGTGTCGGGTTCTTCAACCCGGCACTGTGAGGTTTCTCAAAACCGAACGTTTTCCCCCGTTCTCGCTTGGCTTCGCCAAGCGAGAACGGGGTGATTTTACGATGGCATTACCGCAGTGTCGGGTTCTTCAACCCGGCACCACAAAATATCTGCTGAAATAATCATGACGTTGGCCATTTTTTCAAAACTCACAAAGCGTTCTCTCCGAACCGATACGCCCTTTCAACATCTATTGCGGCACTCATTCATTCTTTCGCTCTTTATTCCAACTGTCGCCCTCGCCCAAATAGCCGCCTACCGCGACCTGCCTTATCAACAGGATTATAGCGTAAAATTCTACACCGCAGATAGCACCATCCAGTTACAAAACGTCTTCTCGGATCGAAACGGCGTGATTCAGGTCGCTTCATCGAAAGGCTTATTGCGACCCAGAGGAGGGCAGTTTCAATATCCCGGAACGCTGGAACCCGACCGTTCCTACAAACCCATTGCCGACCGAAAAATCGTGGGTCTTGGACTACATGACCACCAATTCGTTTACCTTGATGACACCGCCATTGTCAGCAATGCCTGGGCGGGTAAGCTGTTTACCAAACATGGGCTGTCTGGAGCAACACTGTTTTGTTCCGGCTCCGGTTTCACCTTTCTGGTTTCAGATGGCACTCGATTAACGGTTCTTTCCGAATCGGGGGTTGTTTGGAAAGGGGAACTGAGTCAGGATCAGGTGAAATCGGTTCGGTACGATTCGGCAAAAAATTGGTTCTGGGTATTAGGAAGCCACTCACTGAACGTGATTGATCTGGCGAAGAAGCAGTTAACACCCGTTTTTCAGAATCCCAACCTGACTTGTTTTGCCATCGGAACCAACAAAATTTACCTGGGTACCACCAATGGCTATTGGACGCTCGATGCTGCTACGTATAAACCCATCGGTAGTATCCAGCAAAAACTTCCCTGCCCGAATCTAACGGCTATTCAGCTCATTCAGGGTAACCTCTGGTTCGGTTCTGGTCAGGGTGCGTTTATGCTACGGCCCGATGGCAAATTCAATTATTACTACGGTGAGCGCTGGCTACCCGGCAATCAGGTAACGGCTATTTCGGAAGGCGAAGGCAAAACCATTCTGATCCTGACGAACAAGGGCCTGGGCGAAATCCATTTCGAGGCCATAACCTTAAGCGAAAAGGCATTGCGCTACGAAAAACAGGTCCGGCAACGACATATCCGGTACGGGTTTAACTGCGACGTAACCGCCATCAAAAATGGCGATCTGTCGACCGCTCAGATGGGCCAGCGCGACAGCGATAACCTCTGGACATCCATGTACCTGGTTAGTCAGTTGTTCCGCTACAAGGTAACCGGCGACAAAGAAGCCCTTCAAAACTGTCTGGAGTCTTTCGAGGCTATGGAACGGCTGTTCAGCATTACCGGTATGAGTGGCTATTTTGCTCGCGGATTCGAACGGAAAGGGTACCATAAATTTGATCCGAAAGCCTGGGATGGTGGCATGACAAACGGTTGGGTGCATGCCAAAGATCCGGAATGGGACTGGCGCGGAACAACCAGCAGTGATCAAACGGTTGGGCAGGTATTTACGTTGACCCTGATGGCCGAACTCATGGATGGTGACGTAAAAAAGCGGGCTATTACGCTGCTGGATCAACTGATGACCAACATCATCAACAACGACTGGTACCTGATCGACTTCGACGGCAAGCCTACCCTCTGGGGCAAATGGAATCCAACCTATGTGAACGGGTTCCCAACGAATGTCGGAGATCGAAAAATCAACTCATCGAACATCATTGCGTTTTTGCAGGCGGCTTATCACTTCACGGGGAAGCCTGTTTACAAGGAGAAAGCCTATGAGCTCATGCAAAAACATGGTTATCTGGAAAATCTGATGCGCCCCATGAGCGAGATCGGGAAAGCCCCTCCCGGCTCCGACGATTGGGCCAAAATGCTCTCCGAAGGCTGGAACCACTCCGACGATGAAATGTACTTTCTAGCCTATTGGCCCCTATATCGGTATGCCTTCACACCCGAACTGAAAGCCAACTACCGCGAGGCTATCAAAGATCACTGGCAAGCCGAACGTCCCGAAAAAGACGGTCTCTGGAACCTCTGCTATGCCATGACCGGTGCCAAAACCTTCGATTTACCCGAAACGGTCTGGTATCTACAGGAATTTCCGCTGGATATGATCGAGTGGCCCGTGATGAATAGTCACCGAAAAGACATTGAACTCGTTCCCGAAAATTTCAGGGGCCAAACAACTAAAGAAGTTTTACCACCCGACGAACGCCCGGAACTCAAGCATAATCGCAACCTCTTCAAACTCGACCGACCCGGCAAAGTGGTGAGCGAATTGAGCGCGGGTGATTCCTTTCTGTTGCCTTATTGGATGGGTCGGTATCTGGGTGCCATCAGCGGACCGGTTGGGAAATAACCAAAGATGAATCATCAAAAAGAGAATTGACTACCTTGCAACTTTACTTCTCTTTTGTTGACATGGACGATCGTAAGTACCCCATTGGACCCTTTGTAACCCAGGATACGTACTCCGCAGATGAGCTGGCGCATCTTATTAGTATCATCGAAAATAGCCCCGCCCAGTATCGGCAACTGGTCGAAAATCTGTCGCCTACCGATCTGGCGAAAACATACCGGGAAGGCAGCTGGACTGTGCATCAACTGGTTCATCATGTGGCCGACATTCAGTTTGTGCATTTTTTTCGAATGAAGAAAGCGTTGACGGAGCCTGACTACAAGGTGCTTACGCTCATCGACATGAACGCCTGGGTACATACGCCCGACGCCACCGAAGCCCCCATTACAGACTCTCTTGTTCTTCTCGATGGCGTTACCCGGCGCTATGTTTATTTAGCCAACTCCCTGACATCAGACCAGTTAGCCATTGCATATTATCATCCCGTTCGGCAAATCCAGATCAATCAGGCTCAGGCCCTGGCCATGACCGCCTGGCACGTTCAGCACCATCTGGCGCATATCAAACTGGCATTAAGCTAATGTACTGTGATGTCAGATGCTCACATCTGACACTTGAGGTTTCTCAAAACCTATAGACACGAGGTTTTGAGAAACCTACTAATGTCGGGTTTAAGAACCCGACATCACGGTAATCACAGTATTGCCCGGCATTCTACAACGTCAAGCTCCAGCCCTCCCGGTAATCCCGTTTTACAAACTGATTGGCGGGTTCGTAATTCGTGATCTTCATGTTGGGCGCATCGTAATACAACTTCTTGCGACCGTTGTAGCGATCGGCCGATCGTTTTGCTGATGGATTATCGCGGAGCATCCAGCTTCGTAAGGCCAGGTTTCCAATCAGGATGCTTTCGGCGAATGGCGCAGCATATTCAAACGGCGAACTCGTCACGCCCTTTCCATAACCCGCAATACACGCATCGACCCATTGGAGGTAATGGTCTTCGTTCGGTACGCGGGCAATCGTTTCGGGAATGTTGAGCGACTCGTTGGCTTTCAGCGGCAACAAACGCGGCTTAGCTCCGTAGCAATCAGCCATCAGCTTTCCTTTTGAGCCAATGAACAACACCCCACCGTCGGAGTTGCCGAAACTTTCACCGGGCAGCAGTTCTTCGGGCAATTCGGGTAAAATGCCGCCGTCGTACCAGCTCACCTTGATGTTCCCTTTGCCATCTTTGCGGGGATAATCGAGGTGAATGGAGGATGAGAAGGGCGTCCAGTCGGGGTTGTCATCCTGTGGACGAAGCGTAAACGCCCAGGTTCCGGCCACACTACATTCAACTGACGTTGGGTAGTCGATGGGTAAGATACGGAACACGGGGTCCATGATGTGGCAGGCCATATCGCCAAGCGCACCCGTTCCGTAGGGCCACCAGCCACGCCAGTTCCAGGGCAAATAGGCTTCATTATAGGGTACTTTTTTAGCGGGCCCCAACCACAAATCGAAATCAAGTTCTTTTGGAATATCATAAGATTTGTCGGTCGGAACAGCTTGCGGCCAAACCGGGCGATTGGTCCAGGTCAATACTTTGTGAACCTCGCCAATGATCCCCGAATCGTAGATCTCTTTCATCCGGCGAACCCCATTCCCCGAACCACCCTGGTTACCCATTTGGGTTACTACTTTGTATTTTTTGGCGGCCTGCCCCAAAATCCGCGATTCGTAGATGTCGTGCGTGAGGGGTTTTTGGGTGTACACGTGCTTGCCCAACTGCATGGCTGCCAGCGTGGCTACAGCGTGGGTGTTGTCCGGTGTTGAAATGGAGCACGCATCAATGTTCTTATTTTCTTTGGAAAGCATTTCCCGAAAGTCCTTGTAGTAGGTTGCCTTCGGAAAGCGGCTCCGCGAATCGACGGCCTGCCGGTCGTCCACATCGCAGAGGGCAACAATGTTGACGTTGGGGCTTTGTGAAAACGCGGCCAGATCACTTTTGCCTTTACCGCCTGCCCCAATCCCGGCAATGTTCAATTTATCGCTCGGTGCTACAAACCCTTTCCCAAGTACGTGCCGGGGAACAATAAAAAATGACGTAGCCGCCAGCGATGAGGTTTTCAAAAAGTCGCGACGACTCTCTGCATTCGATGTAGTTTTCTTTTCTTCCATAGAAATATTCGGTTTTTAGCGTTTAGGAATTAGCCAAATGGGATTTCGATCCCATTGACATACAGTATACTACTGATTTATAGCGCAATCGTACCTTTCGTTTTGCTTTTTTTGCTTTTCGTGGCGTCGGGTTATTAAACCTGACATCAGTAGATTTCCCCGTTCTCTCTTGGCTCCGCCGAGGGAGGACTATTTTTATAACGGCCTCTGGCCGGTAAAATAGGGTATAAACGGGCCAGAGGCCCTTAAAGCAATACCTCTCACTCGGCGGAGCCAAGCGAGAACAAAGTCAGGTTCGTTTTCGTGATATCGGGTTCTTAAACCCGACATTAATAGGTTTCTCAAAACCTATAGACACAAGATTTTGAGAAATCTCAAGTATCAGATGTGAGCATCTGCCACCACAAACCGTCAATCCGCCGGCCAATATTCCACCATTTTTTTACGAAGAAATGCTACACTGCGTTCCAGTTGCGCCATCCCATCGACCCCATCTTCAATACTGATCCACCCATTGAACCCTACTCGTTTCAGTTCGGTGAATATGGCGTCGTAATCGTTTAGTCCCTTGCCAATCTCGCCATGGCTGAGTCGTTTGGCATAGCCAGCCGCTCCTCCTTCTTCGCGACGCAAATCCTCAATCGTACCTTCGAGCAAATACCGATCACTGGCGTGCATGGTCACTACGCGGTGCGATACCCGGTAGAGTAGTTCCAGCGGATCTTCCCCAGCGAGGTAGGTATTGCTGGGATCGTAATTAACCCCAAAATTAGGATGGTTGATCCGGTCGACGAGCTTACAGAACACATCCATCTTCTGGGCGAATTCGGGGTATATCCAGAAATCATCCTTGTAATGATTTTCGATAATGAGCGTAATGCCACGCGCCTGCGCGTAAGGCAAACAGGCTTCGATGCATTCGGCCGCCAGGGCTACTCCTTCGTCAATAGACAACTCCGGTCGACGCTGGCCGGACAGCACCCGACAGTATGAACCACCCAGTATATACGTCATATCAATCCATCGCTTCTGCTTAGCAATCTCAGTAGCGCGAAATGCCGCGTCGGGGTGCGTAAAATCCGGGGAGCAGCACATCATCGGAATCACCTTTCCGTGCGCTTCCACCTGCTGGCGAAACAAAGGCCAGTTGGCTTCGTTTTCCATTTCCAGGAATCCGGCATACCACTCCAGCCCATCAATATCGAGTTTGGCCGCCAGCTCAATCCAGTCCGAAACCTGCATGGTTCCGTCTTTGCAGAGCTGCTGCATAAAAGCCTTGGGGAAAGCCGCTAGTTGAGGCATAGTTGTAAATGATTAATTCTTCGGTAGATTACGGCCAATAAAGGGGTACTGTTCCAGGTCAAGGATTTGGCCGCTGACAGGGCCGCTTTCATCCGCCAGCCAGTAGACGGCTGCGGCTGCAATTTCGTCGGGTTGCAACATACGGCCCGAGGGCGCAACGTCCGGCGGAAGTTGTTCGTACCAATCGTCGGCAAGGCCCTGCTCGTGTTTGCGCTGGATTTCCCGCTCCGTCAGCACCCAGCCCGGATTCAGTTGATTGACCCGTACGCCCACCTCCCGATGAAGGGTATCGCCCAGGTTGCGAGTTAACGTCACCATGGCCCCTTTCGAGACACTATACGCCATGAGGTTCGGCTCACCACACCAGGCATTGAGCGATCCAATATTCAGTACACAGCCCCGTTGTTTTTGTAAGTGGGGCAAGGCCACTTTGATCAGCGCGAAAGGTGCTAATGTATTCACTTCCAGAACCGTACGAAACAGCGCCAGATCTGTTGTCTGGGTGTTTGACGAAACAACCATAGCCGCATTATTGACCACCGCATCCAGTCGACCAAAAGTTCTCAGGGCGAGATCGACCAAGTGCTGCGGGGCACGTTCGGCGGTAATTTCTTCGATGTGCAAGACGGCCTTATCGCTTCCCAGCGAGGCCACGATTGCTTCGCCCAGTTCCTGTTCCAGTCCGTGAATAACCACCCGCGCGCCTTCGGCAACGCACCGACTCGCAATGGCCTTCCCAATACCGGTACAACTGCCGGTAACGATAATGACTTTGTTCAGCAGTCGCATTGGTTATACAGGTTTGAGTACACTTTTCACGACATCGCCCCGGTGCATTTTTTCAAAAGCTTCGTGCCAGTCGGTAACTGGCCATACACCCCCAATAATAGGTTTTACGTCCAGCTGCCCACTGGCGAGTAAGGCAATTACGCGCTCCCAGATGGGCCAGTTATGGCTAAAACTCCCCTGAAGAGTCACGTTTTTCTGGACCAATGGATCGAGCGAAAAGCCCAGCGGCTGTGGTCCCCAGCCCACTTTGGTAATATGCCCGTTGGGACGCACCCATTGCATGGCCAGCTTCAGGGTAATGCTGGTACCAGCCGCGTCGATGATGCAGTCGGCACCGAGACCATCCGCTTTTCGGGCCCATTCGGTGGCATCACCAATGATGGGTTCGCAGCCGTAGTGTTTCCCGATTTCCAGCCGATGCCGATCGGATTCTAGGCCAACCAGCGCCACTTCGGCCCCGCAGAGCCGCGCCATGGCGGCACATAAAATACCGATGGTGCCCGGCCCCAGCACAATGACCCGATCACCCGGTTTGATCCGGCTATTTTCTACAACAGCATTGAAAGCCACACAGCAGGGTTCGGTCAGGCAAGCCTGTTCAAACGCCAGTTGATCGGGTACGAGGTGCAAACAGCGGGAGGGCACGCGCACAAAACGCGTCATGGCCCCATTGACACCATACCCAAACCCTTTGCGCGTGGGATCGAGGTTATACAATCCGCGACGGGTCATCGGGTTGTTGGCATCGATAACAGCCGCCGTTTCGCTAACGACCCGATCCCCCTCACGCCAGCCCGTAACCCGGCTTCCAAGCTCAATAATATGTCCACCAAATTCATGGCCCAGCACCACCGGGTAGTTTACCGGCCAGCTATGATCGGACGTCCACTGATGAAGGTCGCTTCCGCAAACACCGACATTAGCAACCTCCAGCAACACATCATCCTCACCAATTGTAGGCCGATCCAGTTCACGAATCTCGACGGAGCCTTTCTCCGGCGCATAATTAACAACGGCAGCAGATTTCATAAGGTAAATGAGATTAGTAAACACAGAGGAACAGAGGCAACAACAGAGAACACGGAGCTATACGTAACTATTTTTATACTGTTAACTCTGTTTATCCTCTGTTTCTCTGTGTTAAAAATTAGTTCGCCACTGGCACATCGCCATAGGCGTGAATTTTTTCGCAGATCAGCCGGAGCGACGCTTCTAAATCGCCATCAGCCGTTTTGAACGCATCGGCATCAATAGTCAGCGGAGCACCGAGTACTACTAGGGGAGCCCCATATTCCGGGCACCGAATGGCCTGCTCCAAACTTAGTCCGCCCACGGCCTGCACCGGTACCCGAACCGCCTGAACAACCTCGCGAAGCTGATCCAGCGGGCTTGGCATCCGATGCCCCTGGGCCGCAATTCCCCGCCGTTCGTCGTAGCCAATGTGGTGAATCACGTAATCGCAACCCAGGTCTTCGAGCCATTTAGCCCCCTCAACCATATCCGGGCACACCATGTTATCCCCCATAACCTTGGCACCAAAATCACGGCCTGCCTTCACCACACACTTGATCGTTTCGGCATGAGCACGTGCCATGACCACTACATGCGTGGCACCCGCTTTGGCCATCATTTCGGCTTCCAGATAGCCGCCATCCATCGTTTTCAGGTCGGCTACAATAGGGACTCCCGGAAAGGCTTCGCGGAGTTTTCGCACGCCGTGCAGCCCTTCGGCCAGAATCAACGGTGTTCCAGCTTCCAGCCAGTCGACACCCGCCCGCATGGCTAAAGCAGCCGTTTCCAGTGCTTCGTCAATATTGGTCAGGTCCAGAGAAATTTGAACAATGGGTTTCATGTAAAAAAGAGCGAAAGAGTGAATGAGCGAAAGAATGGCAGGCCGTAGCGGTGATCCAGGCTGCTGCACATTACTTTCTCAAATCAGCCAGAAGCAATAACGCTTCTGAGTATAGTACTACAGTATGATTTAATCAGACTATTGGTCTACCGAAATAATTACCGCTCTCAATAGCCTGAACGGACCCATGCACAGTAATAGAATAGTCTGTAATTGTTTCGAATCATCAGGACCAACTAGCCACTGGCTGGCTGGTCCTTTGGCTTACCTTCTCTTTACTCAATTCGTGTAATCGCCCTTGTCAAATGACTGGTTCAACCCACCCGAGTTTGCTTCAAAAGCTACAACAAGGCTATAACGTCTACGGCTCCTGCATTACCTCAACGGCACCCATGTGGCCCAAGGTTATTCAACAGACAGGGGTTGATTTCGTTTTCATCGATACAGAACACATTCCCATGGATCGGGCCGAGCTGGCGCGACTCTGTCAGCAGTTCCGGGCCTATGGCATTACACCCATTGTCCGGATTCCAAGCCCCGATCCCTTCCGGGCCTGTCAGGTTATCGACGGGGGAGCTATAGGTGTGGTAGCCCCTTACCTCGAATCGGTTGCCCAGATTCAGGAACTGGTTGGTGCTACTAAATTTCGCCCTCTCAAAGGCGAACGCCTGACGGCTTATCTGGCAGGGCAGGAAGAACTTTCGGCAGAGATGAAAGCCTACATTGCTGCCTATAATGCCAATACCATTTGCATTGCCAACATCGAAAGTGTGCCCGCGCTAAACCGGCTCGACGAACTCCTGTCTGTACCGGGACTTGATGCCGTGTTCATTGGTCCGCATGATCTGTCGGTCAGCCTGGGCCTGCCGGAGCAATATGACCATCCTGATTTTGAAGCCGCTGTCCAGTCGATTATTCATCAAACCCGCGCCAAAGGACTCTCCATCGGGATTCACTTTTCGCTGGAGCCGGAACGACAGATCCGATGGATGAAAGAAGGCGTCAACATGGTGGTTCATAGTTTCGATGTGGCACTGTTCAGTCAGCGTTTACGGCACGACCTGAGCATTATCAAAGCAGCCGTTGGCGACGATCAGTCTACCGATACGTATTCTCTGCCTGTAATCTGATGGAGACGATGGCCGTTCCCCGTACGCAACAGAGCTCGACCTGGCACTGGCGGAGTGTGCTATTGGGCGGCTTGGCGCTTTCCATTGGCTGGGGTGTCCGGGGTAATTTCGGGCATGAATACGGGGCGGCCTTTGCCGGATGTCTGGGTGCTCTAGGTATTGCCTTGGTATCAGATCGTTCGGACTGGCGGCAACGGGTTCTTTACTTCGCTTTTTTCGGGGCCATCGGCTGGGGATTTGGTGCGTCGGTTTCCTATATGCAGGTCATTGCCTACACCATGAGCGGTCATAGTGCTACCCAGCTCTATGGGTATGCAGCCCTATTTTACATTGGGTTTCTATGGGCTGGCCTTGGCGGGGCGGGTACCGCGCTGGCGGCTGTAGCCGAACGGGAACGGCTGATTCAGTTGTTTAAGCCTGTTCTGTTCGTCTTTGGCATCTGGTTTCTTCAGGATCTGGTTGAAGACCCCATTGCCCACGCCCTGCAATCGGGCATCAGGATTGACCATACGGCCTCACGCCATAAAAGCCCCCTCTACTGGTTCGATGCCGATTATCTGGCCGCGTCAACGGCATTGCTGGCGATGGCCCTGTACGACCTGCTCAACCAGAAGAGCCGCAGAGTCCTCTGGCTCCCTGTTTTTGGCATAGCGGGGGCATTGCTGGGTTGGGGGATTCAGGCGCTTCTCCAGGCTCTGGGACTTGACCAATCCTTGGCGTCGCTACTGACCTATCCGCTGGGCGATCCCACCTACGTTGACCCAGAAACGGGCAAGCTGGCTTTTGAGGCTCGTAATTTTCTGAATAACTGGCCGCAGTGGTTCGGCGATTATCCGGCGCACATTGGATGGGTAGTTGGTTTACTGCTGGGGTTGATTGCGTATTTCATTCGCTTCGGGAAGTTCCGGCATGGCGCGTCGCTGATCGTGTACATGGCGTCGGGTTGGCTTCTTGCGTTTCTGGCCTTCCCGGTGCTTGGCAGCCTGTTTTTTGCCGACTCCGGCGGCCTCCGCATGACTCCGCCCCGTAGTGATGACTGGGCGGGCATCACCGGTGTTTTTATCGGGATGATCAGCTGGATGCGCCGGCATCGATTACGTCCGGTAGCGGTTGCGTCGGTCATCAGCGGCACCATTGGCGGGCTTGGCTTTTCGGGGATTCAATGGCTAAAACACCTGCTGATGGCACCCGGAAATCCCCGTCTACTGGCGGGTAGAGGCCTATCGCCAGACAGCGCAGCCTATAAAACCACTGTAGCTAACTGGGCCGATTGGCAGCATCAGAACTGGCATAGCTTCCTGGAACAGAGTTACGGTTTCGTTAATGGACTAGCCATTGTAGCGGCTCTGGGCTTTCTGGCAACCCGAATTCCCCTGCATAACGACCGTCACGACGCAGAACCAACTCGCGGCAAATGGACGCTGGGCGTCGCCACGGTTTTTGTGTTACTGGCTATCCCCTATGTCAATCTGGTTAAAAATGTGGAGGAATGGGGTAAGCAGCTAAATCCTGACGTTTGGACGCGAACCATTACGCTGGCAGATGGTACAGAGGAAACGGCACCCGCTTTATGGGATGTGCCCTACCTGGGTCGTTTGCCGGGTGTCGATTCCCTGTGCATGACGCCTGGCGGGTGGTTCAACCTAACCTGGCTTATCCTCTTAGGTCTGTTCATCGTTCTGATACGCAGACATTTTCGCGAACCGCTCGCGCTTGTGCCCGATTCGTGGCTAGGCAAAGGGCAGTTGATTTTCCTGATCCTTCTCTGGCTGATGATTGTCGGGAATTTTGAGCGAGCCCTGGTAAACTGGCATCCTGACCGTATCCTGACCGAATGGGGCGTTACGATCAACGCCATACTGGCCACACTGCTTGTGCTGACGATACCGACCAAAAACCGGCCAGTCGTTATTCAGGAACCTGTTTCCTATGCGCCACTGTATAAACAGGTCTGGCTGAGGGCAACATCGGCACTGGTGGTGTCTGCTTTATTCTTTTGGCTCACCAACCGGCTTATTTATCAGTATCCGTCCCATGAAAAACTGGACAATTCACTTCATACCCGATTTGGACCGGAAGCCGACTGGCGGGCTCGACCGAATCTAAAAAACGCTCAACACAAATGAACAAACGCCAATGGGCACAACTCTGGGTTGCAGGATTTCTACTGGGAGGGCTAGCAATTCCTAATTCCGTAATGGGCCAGTCGGCCAGAAAAATGGCATCGTTTACGGATTCGATCAGCATGTACCGCACTGCCTTATCAACGCACAATCAACCCGGAGTGTCTGCACACCGGGGCAACTCCCAGCGAGCGCCCGAAAATACTCTGGCTACTTTTCAGGAAGCCCTGACCATGCAGGTTGACTATATTGAAATCGACGTTCGGACCACAGCCGATAACCAGTTGGTTATTCTGCACGATGCTACCTTGAACCGCACCACCACGGGTACGGGGCCGGTAAACGCGCAGACGCTGGCTACACTCAGGACCCTATCTGCGGGCAAAGGCTTTGGCGATCGCTTCCAGACTGAACGAATCCCTACGCTGGACGAGGTTTGTAAACTGGTGGCTAACTGGAATGCGAAGCACCCAAAACCGACAAATTTGTACGTTGATTGCAAAAATGTAGCTCCCGAGCCTTTAGTTAGCCAACTACAGGCGTATGGATTGCTTAAAAATGCCGTTTTTTACGGATCGGACGAAACCTTGCTGGCCTTGAAACAGGCAGCCCCAACGGCCCGACTAATGCCATCGCTCAGAAAAGCGGAGGATATGGCCGACAAGATTGCTAAACTAAATCCATATGCCTTTGACCTAAACTGGCTGGTGGTCAGCGAGTCCCTGATCCAGCAGATCCATCAGCATGGGATTAAAGCCTTTTCTGACTTACTGGACTCCGCAGACTCGGCAGAACAGTATCGGAAAGCGGCCCAGTTGAAGCTGGATGTTATCCAAACCGATTATGTACTAAACGTTTATAAAACCTTAACCCACTCTATGAACTAATGCCCAATAGGTTCTAACTGTATGAAACTACTTTTCTTTTCTCTTTTCGTCGCCTTAACGCTCTCATCTGCCAGCGCGCAGACGCATAAACAATACCCGGCCTCCATTTACCCCGACCGCATTATACTGGGTTGGCATGGAGACCCGGCTACATCGCAGTCCGTCAACTGGCGTACCGACACCACCGTTACGAATGCGGTTGGCGCCATTGCAGAAGCCGACCCATCTCCCGACTTTGTCAAAAGCGCCACCCTCGTTCCAGCCACGAGCGAACCTGCGTTGATCGAAGGCAAACGGGTGCGCTACCATTCTGTTCAGTTCACCAACCTGAAACCCGGTACCCAGTACAGTTACCGGGTTGGCAATGGCACGTACTGGAGCGAGTGGTTCCAGTTCAAAACGGCCCAAAATAAACCCGCTCCCTTTTCCTTTCTGTACTTCGGAGATGCACAGAACGACATCCGCTCGCTCTGGTCGCGGGCTATTCGCGGGGCATACTCAACCCTGCCCACGGTAAGCCTGATGGTCCATGCGGGCGATCTAATCACCACCTCCAACGCCGACTGGCAATGGGGTGAGTGGTTCGAAGCGGGTGGCTGGATCAATGGGATGGTACCTACCCTGGCGACACCGGGCAACCACGAGTACTTTAAAGATGAGCAAGGCACCAGTCGCGTATCCATGCACTGGCGACCATCTTTTGTATTGCCCGAAAACGGACCAAAAGGACTTGAGGAAACAACTTATTACTTCGATTATCAGGGAACACGGTTTATTTCCCTAAATTCACAGGCTGCCCTGCTCGATTTAACCGTTATGGACTCCCAGGCCGATTGGCTGGTGAAGGTATTGAGCAAGAACCCAAACCGCTGGACCGTGGTCGTTCACCATCATCCTATTTACTCCACCAAGAACGGCCGCGACAACGATGAGTGGCGGTCAAAAATGGAGCCCCTGTATCGAAAATACAAAGTCGATCTGGTGTTGCAGGGGCACGACCACACCTATGGACGTGGGCTGAATATGCCGCTGGGCAAGAGTCGGAAATTTCCCGACGGCCCCATTTATGTCGTGTCGGTGAGTGGCCCAAAAATGTACGATATTGGTTTGCAGGACTGGATGAATCGGGCAGGATCGAACACGCAACTGTACCAAACCGTGTCGATTGATGGGGATAGCCTATTGTACCAGTCGTTTACGGTAACGGGTCAGAAATACGATTCATTCGTTTTGACAAAAAATCGTAAAGGAAAAAATACCCTACTCGACAAAGCACCGGCGCTCCTGCCTGAGCGACTGGATTTGCCAGCCGAGTATCAGAAAAAATTCAAGCCTGAAGAGCTCCAGGAATACCGGAACCGTTTTCAGGAGTATAAAGCCCGGAAGCAACAGAAGCTTTAGCGGTTGTTGATGGATTCTATTGATTCTAAATTTATACCAAAAACCTATGTCTCTACTGTCTACTTCGCCTGTTGAACCTGCTGTACTTCAGCCCGCCCCTGTTAAGCGGCTACTCTCGCTCGATACATTGCGGGGGTTTGATATGTTCTGGATTATGGGGGGTGAAGAAATCTTTCAGGTGCTGGCCAAAACGACGGGCTGGGCCTGGGCTATTCTCATCGCCGATCAGTTCACCCATCCCAGTTGGAATGGTTTCCGGGCCTACGACCTGATTTTCCCCTTGTTTGTGTTTATGGCGGGCGTATCGACCCCGTTTTCGATAGGGTCGCGGTTAGAGAAGGGAGATGAGAAGGCGCAGATTGCCCGAAAGATTATAACGCGTGGGCTCATTCTGGTTTTATTAGGCATTATTTACAACAATGGTCTGTTTGTCAAAGCGTTTGAGGATACCCGTTTCCCAAGCGTTCTGGGCCGTATCGGATTAGCGGGCATGTTCGCCCAGTTGATCTTTCTGTATGCCAAACCCCGCACGCAGTACATCTGGTTTTTCGGTATTTTGCTGGGATACTGGGCTGCTATGATGCTGATACCCGTACCGGGTTGTGGAGCCGGTATCCTAACCATGGAATGCAATCTGGCCAGCTATATTGACCGGATGGTGGTTCCGGGTCACTTATACAAAACGATCCATGACCCAGAGGGCTTGTTTTCAACCATTCCGGCCATTGGGAACGCGCTGCTTGGTATTTTTGCTGGTTCGTCCTTGAAGACACATGGTAAAACCGGCAATCAGAAAGCGGTTCAATTAGTGGGCGTAGGTCTGCTGTTTATCCTACTTGGCTGGCTTTGGGACTTTGTCTTCCCAATCAACAAAAACCTGTGGACCAGTTCATTCATGCTGGTTACGGGTGGCCTGAGTCTGAGCTTACTGGGTCTGTTTTACTGGGTTATCGACGTCAAAGGCATCAAGGGCTGGACGTTTTTCTTCACCATCATTGGTATGAATTCCATCCTCATTTACCTGGCGGGCGAGTTCATCGAATTTGAATATGCAACTCACTTTTTCTTTGGTGGCCTGATCAAGCTGATCTCATCAGGCTGGGTTGCCGCCGTGCTGGGCGTGCTGGGCTACATTGCCGTAAAGTGGGTGTTCCTGTATTTTCTCTACAAGAAAAAGACATTTTTGCGGGTTTAAACAAGGTATCGAGGTAAGTAATCATGCAAACTAAAAATAGATTTTAACCACAGAGGCACAGAGAACACAGAGTTTTATTTATTGATTTTTGAGAATTTAAACTCTGTGTTCTCTGTGCCTCTGTGGTTAATAAATTTGCGTGATTACTTAATTCCACAGCTCTAGTTTAGCAACAATTGTCTTATTTTCAATAATTTATGATTGCATACTACTATAATTAGAGTACCTTTAGACTAATCCCTTTCTACTGAGTTCCTTCCCCGCCCTAATTGGAAAGCTGTCGGTTAAGTTGCTCCTTAACCATTGCTTCATGAAATCTAACTTTCCAATTCTCCTGGTAGACGATGATGCACTCCTCGTTGACATCCTGCACCGGGCATCTCGGGACCATTTCCCTGAAGCGTCTTTTATTCAAGTCTTTAGCAATACAGAAGCGATAGCCTATATCAATGCGCTTGATGGTCATGGGCCTAAGCTAGTCTTTCTTGATATCGACTTAGGATCCAGCGTGAATGGATTAGACTTTTTAGCCTTCCTACAGGCCCATGCGCAAGGACGCTTATTACCAGTTATTATGCTAACAGCCAGCCAATTGCCAAGTACTATTCTGACTACTTATTCAACAGGGGCGGCTTCTTTCACGGTTAAACCATTCAGTTTTGACGACTGGAAAATGTATTTCATTACGCTACGACAATACTGGTTCGACACGGTGACCATACCCCCTATCAGGTTCTATAAGCGTGATTATTGGACATGATGGCCCGTTGCCATAAGTACTAACACTCTCCCTTCCCCCCATCACTTCCTCACCAGCCAGATCTCCGTTACCTGCGAACCGCGTTCACCTTCGCCACATTCCCAGATGAAGGTTACGGCTCCATCGGATGAAGCCGCTTTGGGTACGTCGAATTCATAGATGGGTTGCTCGCCGGTCTGGATGAAGTCATGAACAACGGAGCCGTCGTCGGTGGTGAGTTTCATGCGTGATTGGAAGCGCCCGGTGTAGGCAATCCGAAGGCGGTAGCTGGCCGTGGGGTCCAGTTCAGAGTAAGCGATTTTTAGGGGTTGGTCATAGAGGGTTTTAGCCTGTTTCATCCAGGCTCGTGGCGTCACCTGGCCTTTGAAGCCCGTTGCTTTAATCTCGTCTACCCATTCAACACCTACCAGGCCTACGCCAAACCCAATTCGGGGCGAGTGAAGACTTCCCGGATCTTTCTCCCAACTTGTGTCTGAAACCACCCGATGCCAGCTTTCAGGCGCGCCGAAATGGTCGTAGAACCCACCCGGTCCCGGATCAGTCCGGTGCAGCACCTCCCGGATTTTCTGGAGTCGTTCTGGCTCATTGGTCAATTTCTCTAGCTGCGAGAGCTGCGATAACAGCCAGGGAGAGTCGTTGAGCGGAATGTCGATGTTGTCGATGAAGTTACCGCGTCCACCCATGGCACCGTGTTTGTCGATGGTGAGTTGCGCCCCAATGCTTTTGTAGAGTGAGTCGGCTAGGGCAAAACATGTCTGGCGGTAAACGGGCAGAATCGGTTCTTTCCAGGCTTTCTCGAGGATCGCATTTGCCTGTCGGATAGCTGCTACTGAGCCAACGGACTCACTGGCTTCCAACGCAACCCGCGCCTGCTGCTCCAGACCAGTTTCATAGAGTAACCGACGGCGGGTGAAGGCATCGTAATACGCCCGAATTTGTCCCATCTGAAAGCGTGGATTCTGCAATACGGCCTGAGAAGCTGATTTTTCCAATGCCTGCCACTGCATCAGGGTACGCTCAACGGCCTCGTTGGTCAGGAGGTTTCCCCGCCAGTTTTGTTCCAGAGCGATAAGTCCCTGCGCAACGGTTTCGGCATAATCCGACCCGATAAACAATCGGGCGTAGTCACGCAGGGTTTCAATAACCGGCGTTTCGGGGTTCCAGTCCTGGTCGCTCCAGACAAACTTATTCACATCATCATTGGTGCCTTCAGAATAGCTAATACTACCCGCGCCATAGTCATCAAGCGCATTGTGAATGGCCTTTTCATCGTGCGGGCGCGGGTTGATGCACTCCCGACCCAGCGTCATGGCCCAGGCCAGATCCCAATGCGGCACCGGATATTGAGACGCGTAGTTGTGGGTAATATCCGGATAATGCCGAATGGGAATGGACGGTTTAACCACCTTCCGAATTTCCTGCACCGACATCTTGACCCAAGGCCCAAACACCACACCCCCAAACCAGGGGTATTCCTTATTGACGTGTTTATAGAACGCATCGAACCATTGCTGCGTAGGTCGGAACACCTGCGGAGAGACCCATATTTTAGCATTGGGATGGTATTTATGCAACACCTGGGCTTCCTTTTCGAGCCACGCAAACAGCACGTCGGGTTCCAGTTCACCGGGGTCACCGCCGGGTACGAAGACCGCATCCAGTTTCTGAACAGCCGCAAAAACCTCATGCCGTTCAGCCAGTTCCTTCTGAATCGAATCGGGATGGGTGTAATTCATGCCCATGTTCGGATACCACATCCAGACATCCAGCCCGTATTCAGCACAAATCCTCGACTGTTCGCCAATCATCCTGATGGCGGGTAACTTCATATGCCGACTCGTGAAGTCATCATCCGTACGGGGTGGCATAATTTCGATGCTGTTAGCGCCAAACAACGCCAGTTCACGAATGTACTGGTCGTACTGAGCCACGGAAAAGGCATCGTAGGCGTTGGTTTTTGGCCGATACCCAAGCTGGTGACCGCGAATAGGATAGCGGGGGCTGGTAGCAATAGACAGATTTCCAGCCACGTCCACTTTACCCGGCTTCATCTCCAGCTTGCGCAACAAACGTCCAACACCATAAAGCAATCCCCGCGCATCGTGGCCGACAATCAACACCGCGTTGGACTTTTCAATGGATACCAGTCTGAAGCCTTCACTTTTACTATCGGGTATTGCCTGGATGAGCGTTTGAAAATTCGCGGGCAACTGAGCGACATGCTGTTCCAGTACAAGCCCAATAAACGGCTGATTATCGGCAGGGAGTTTTCCGACAACGGGAAGTTGAATACCACTCCGTTTTTTCACTTCCTGCTGTAGAATCTCTACCGTTCGGCGCAGAACTTTTTTATCGGTAACGGTAGTAGCTATACGCGCCTTCGATAGGTCAATCGAGCCGGAGTAGGCGGTTGTCCATATTGATAGGAGGAGGATGGTTAAGCGGATTGAGGGTAAGCGCATGGTTATGATTCTCTGTTTTCGCTTGGCTTTGCCGACCGGGCTGGCGTACCAGTGAAGGCTATTGTTTCAAGGGCCTCTGGCCCAATTTTGATTAGTCAATACGGGCGAGACGCCCTAAAGAATAGTCTTCACTGGTACGCCAGCCCGGTCGGCAAAGCCAAGCGAAAACAGAGTCCGCACAGTTCCACGCATCCTCACAGCTTAATAAAAATCTTCCGCTTATACAGCACATAAGCTGGAATGAAATTGACGCCAACAAAAAACAGCGCGTACAACAGACTGGCGAGTTCGGGTTGAAGTCCAATATCACGTAGTCCTTTTACAACCTGCTCATTCAGCGGAAGACCACCGAATTTGAGCCGGTAGAAAAATAGGGCGAAGATGTCGGCCAGTACATATACCGTGATGGCATTCGCTCCGAAGATAATCCCTGGCTTTGTCCCCTTCGTATGCCCGAGTACATCAACCAGAAAATACGTAGCGCCAAACAGTAGGGCAGCAAAACCAGACGTAACCAGCACAAACGAACTCGTCCAGAGATTTTCATTAACTGGAAACGTTAGCCCCCAGAAATAGCCTGCAATGGCTGTAAACAGACCAGCCGTCATCAGATACGCAACTTTCTCGATTGGTTCATCGGGGCCCAGCATCCACCGACCTGCCAGCATACCCATAATTCCCGTCACAATAGACGGGAAGGTGCTCAGAATACCTTCGGGGTCCCAGGTTCCCTGCCACATTCTGCCGGGCAGGTATTGCCGGTCAACCCAGGCAGCCAGATTCTGGCCCCGTTCCAGCACAACCCGGCCCACATCGGGGGTGGGGATCTGCGTCATAGCCAGCCAGTATCCAACCAAAGTAAAGGCGCCAATCCAGGCCTGCTGTTTCCAGCTTGTAGTCAAAAATAACGTTGCGCAAACCAGAAAGACGATGGCGATTCGGTGAAGTGTACCTGTCCAGCGAATCGTGGCAAAATCAAAATCGGGCATCAGATTCAGGAACATACCGACGGCAAAGATTTTCAGCGAGCGAATGACAATCTTCCGATAAAGTTCTCCTTTGGGAGCAGTCCGTTTTTGTGAATAAGCGAAGGCAATAGACACGCCGACGATAAACAGAAAAAATGGTGCTACCAGATCCGTCATGGAAAGACCGTTCCAAATGGTATGTCGAAGGGTAAAATACACGGTCTCCTCACTGCCCGGAAAATTGGCAACAATCATGGCTGCAATGGTAAACCCGCGCATCGCATCCAGAGAAATAAGCCGCTTTTGTTGCTGTACCATCAAAAAGTTGTAAAAAGCCCGCTAAAAGCAATGGTATCTTTACTACTGATTTGAGTACTATAAAGGCTACTTAACCTAAGGATTTATGCGAACTACTTTTTTTGCCACCCTCAGCACGCTTGTTTTCCTCTGTTTCAGCAGTTGTAGTATCACTGAAAAGCAGGCAGTTGAAGAGGCAAAAAAAATAACGGTATCCTGGGAACTGGTCAGCAATTTCACCGAGATCGAAACGGGTTTCGAAGCCCGCTTTCACCTGGCCAATGAAAGTAATTTTCCATTGACAGACACCAACTGGGCCTTGTTTTTCAACATGTCGCCCCGGCCTATTCTTCCAACAAAAACACCCCAGTCCGCTACTGTTCAGCACATCAATGGAGACTGGTATAAACTTACGCCCAGGGTTGGCTTTAGTCTCAAACCCGGTGCCGCTATCGACGTTCTGTACGAGGGAACCGAAGCCGTCAATAAGGTCACGGATGCTCCACTGGGGCTTTACTTTGTTTTTTATGACAAAGACGGCAAGGAGGAAAACATCGTACAGGTAGCCAATTATAGCATCAAACCGTTTACCCGGCGAGAGCAGATGCTACGTGGAAAGGTCGACCTGGAACCGCTCCCAACTCCCGAACATACGTACCAGACGAATCGAACGGCCTCCCTGCTTCCAACCGAAAATCTTCAGAAAATCATACCGGCACCCGTTAAACTAACGTTGGGCACAGGCATATTGACCGTCAATTCGTCGCTGCCGATTTATGCAGATAAAAGCCTGGAAAATGAAGCGAATTTCCTGAGTCAGAAACTAAAAACGCTAACGGGTAGCGACTTTTCTGTAAAAACAGGAACCCCAACGGGCAAAGGCATTTCGCTGAAAACGGGAACTATTCGTGTCAACGGCGTTACGAAAGAAGCGTATCAGTTAGGCATCGACGGGAATGGCATTTCCATTACGGGTAGCGATGCGGCTGGTGTCTTCTACGGCATTCAGAGTATGTTGGCGTTGATCCCGACCACAACCTACCTTAAACCGTCGGCCAGTATTGCCCTGAACTACGTACAGGTTGAGGATGCGCCACGCTTTCATTTCCGGGGTATGCACCTGGATGTTAGCCGGAATTTCCAGACCAAAGAAACCATTCTTCGGTTGCTGGATTTGCTGGCAGTCTACAAAGTCAATCACTTCCTGTTTTATACGACGGAAGATGAAGGCTGGCGACTCGAAATTGACGGATTGCCTGAGCTAACGAAAGTAGGGGCACAACGGGAACATACGTCGGGCAAGGAAACGCCAGTGCTGCATCCGGCCTACGGATCGGGCCCGAAAGCCTATGATGAAGGCAAATACGGCAGTGGGTATTACACCAAAGCCGATTTCATCGAAATCCTGAAGTACGCGAAAGCGCGCCATATCAAGGTCATTCCGGAAGTGAATTTGCCGGGCCATGCCAGAGCCGCCATTAAAGCTATGGAAGCCCGGTATGACCGATTGATGAAGGAGGGCAACGAGAAAGAAGCCAATGAATACCGACTCATCGACCCCAATGATAAATCCGTTTATTTATCCGCACAGGGGTACACCGACAATGTGGTGAGCGTTGGACAGGAGTCGACCTACCACTTCTATGAAAAAGTGGTTGATGAGATCACGAAGATGTACAAAGAAGCCGGTTTGCCCATGGACGTGATGCACGCGGGTGGCGACGAAGTGCCCGAAGGCGTCTGGACAAAATCGCCCATAGCGGCTAAAGTCCTGAAAGATAACCCAACGATCAAAGACCCGAAAAACCTGCAGACTTATTTCTTCCGAAACCTTGTTAAACGGCTCAAAAAACGTAATCTGGAAATACACGGCTGGGAAGAGGCTGTACTCACCAAAGCAGCCGATGGAAAACTGGTATTGAACCCTGAATTTGTTGGCCAGGGCGTGGTACCCTATGTCTGGAACAATCTGTTTGATGTGGATCTGGGCAATCGGATGGCCAATGCCGGTTATCCAGTGGTGTTGTGTAATGTATCGAACTTTTATTTCGATATGGCCTATAACAACGATCCGCAGGAGCCAGGTCTGTACTGGGCAGGCTATGTTGATACGCGCAACAACTGGGCATTTGCGCCGTTCGATATGTTTAAGACAACTTATAAAAATTCGATGGGTAAGCCCTTAAATTTTGCAGGCCTACAAAAAATGAAGCCCGAAGCCCGCAAAAACGTTCGGGGTGTAGAATGTCAGCTCTGGAGCGAAACCGTTAAAGGTCGTGATATGGCCGAGTATGATATCCTGCCTAAATTACTGGGGTTTGCCGAAAGTGCCTGGGCACCCGAGCGGCCCTGGGAGACCATCGAAAACCGGCAGGAGCGCGAAAAATCAATGAGTACCGGCTGGAATATATTTGCCAATACACTCGCCCAAAAAGAACTCCCCCGGCTAGCTACGATCAACGGCGGTTATCATTATCGGTTACCGCTTCCGGGTGCTATTATCGAGCAGGGCATGCTCAAAGCGAATGTAGAACTACCTGGTCTTGCCATTCGGTATACGACCGATGGGACTGAGCCAACGGCACAATCTGCACTATATACAGGTCCAGTAAAGGTTTCGGGCACGTTGACATTAAAAAGCTTCGATGCATCGGGTAGATCGAGCCGGGCAACCATCCTTAAGGTGCGGTAGCACGTCCTGATACTAGTATAATATTCTTGTAGTTTTTTACACCAATACGCAACATACGTACCATGACTATTGGGGTCGACTTAGGAGGAACCAACGTACGGGCTGGACTTGTACGGAATGGATCAATTGTTCATCAAAAGAGTGGCTTATTACATCAAAAAGAATCGCTCTCTGCTACGTTATCACAACTTATTGAATTAATCCGTCCTCTGGCGGAATCCACCGTCAGTAGTATCGGCATTGGTGTTCCCTCGGTGGTTGATGTGGGGCGGGGTATTGTATATAACGTGGCCAATATTCCATCCTGGAAAGAGGTTGCCCTGCGCGATATTCTGGAAGAGGAATTTGCCGTACCCGTATTTGTGAACAATGATGTGAACTGCTTTACCCTTGGCGAACACCAGTTTGGTCTGGCCAAATCCTACCATTCCGTCGTTGGCATGTCTATTGGTACAGGGCTTGGCTCGGGCATTATCATTGACAATCAGCTCTTTGTCGGGAGTAACTGTGGAGCGGGAGAAATAGGACTACTCCCCTATCGGGATAAAAACTTTGAGTACTATGCCTCTGCCGAATTTTTCGAGGCTATCCACGGGACAACGGCCCTCGAAGCCAGCCAGGCAGCCCAACTCGGCGAGCCCAGCGCGTTACAACTCTGGACCGAATTTGGTCGTCATTTTGGCTGGGCTATCAAAGCAGTCCTCTACGCCTACGATCCTGAAGTCATTGTCTTAGGGGGTTCCATTGCCAAAGCGTACCCGTTTTTTAAAGCGGGTATGTTTGAGAGTATGCAGGATTTCGCTTATCCAGTCACGCTCAAGCGACTGAAAATTTTCCAGTCGCAGCGGGAAGGCATTGCCCTGCTGGGCGCAGCCGCTTTAGTTAGCTAATACCATGAACCGTAACACCCTGATTGTCGTCCTGATTCTGGTCATTTTCTTTGTCATTTCGTTTCTGACCAACATTTTGGGGCCCATCATCCCCGATCTGGTCGACAGTTTTCAACTGAGTATCGGTCTGGCGGGTTTCTTGCCCTTTGCTTTTTTCGTTGCCTACAGTGCGTCGATTCCGTCGGGACTGCTGGTCGAAAAATACCAGGAGAAACGGGTGCTGCTAGGTGCTTTTTTATTGGCTTTCCTGGGTGCCTTACTCTTCGCCCTCATACCCCAATTTTCAGTGGCGCTGGTGTCGTTATTTTCCATCGGTGTTGGCATGGCCATGTTGCAGGTTGTGATTAACCCACTGCTACGAGTAACAGGTGGGGAAGAGCATTTTGCCTTTAATTCGGTGCTGGCGCAGCTTTTTTCCGGGGCCGCGTCATTTATAAGTCCTTTTCTATACAGCTACTTTGTCGTTAACCTGCATACCACCAATACTAGCTTCCCGATTGCGGTGCTAAATCGACTGGTTCCCGTTGATCTGAAATGGGTGTCGCTCTATTGGGTTTTTGCCCTGACGACGCTCTTGATGATTGTAGTAGTTGCGCTGATCAAATTCCCAACCGTCGAGCTTAAGGACGACGAAAAAGTGGAAGTGGGCGGTACCCTGACCGAGCTACTTCGCAACAAAACGGTCTTGTTGTTCTTCGCGGGTATTTTCGCGTATGTAGGTACTGAACAGGGCATTGCCAACTGGATTTCCAAGTTCCTTCAACTGTATCACGGAGTTGACCCGACAACAACTGGCGCCGAAGTAGTGGCTTATTTCTGGGGGCTCATGACCATTGGCTGCGTTCTTGGCCTGGTTTTACTGAAACTAACCGACAGCCGCAAAGTGCTGATGATTTTCACGCTGGGCGCTATTATCGCCTTACTTGCCGGGCTGTTTGGCACTAAAGAAGTGGCTCTGTATGCGTTTCCGGCCACTGGTTTTTTTGCTTCTGTAATGTGGTCCATCATTTTTTCACTCGCACTCAACTCCGTTCCGCAGCATCATGGCACTTTTTCGGGTATCTTGTGTACCGGAATCGTTGGTGGCGCGCTGGTACCCCTGATCATCGGTGGCCTCGCCGAACTGGTGGGACTGCGCTGGGCCATGCTGGTCATTCTGTTTACACTAGGTTATATTTTCAGTATTGGCATCTGGGCCAAACCGCTGGTTACGAATGCGACGATTAAATTAAAGAGCGAAAGGGTGAATGAGTGAAAGAGCGGGCAGACGCGACAGCGCAACTTCCCGGCGGTTTTCGCTCATTCACTCGTTCACTCTTTCGCTCTTTACCCATGCACAAGATCATTCTACTAATCGACTTCGCAGAAGACTACAGCAAGAGTCTGTTGAAAGGGATCACTAAATATTCGCGGGAATATGGTCCATGGGTTTTTTGCCGGATGCCCCTTTTTCATCGGGAAACGATGGGGATCAACGGTATACTGAACTGGGCGCGAGAATGGGAAGCCGACGGCATTATCGGGCAGCTTTACAACGATGAAAGTATCGAAAAGATCGTTCAGGCGGGTATTCCACTCATTGCGCAGGATTTTAAAGAACGGTTTACAGAAATCCCCAACATAACGGGTGCCCACCAGGAAACCGGCGCTATGGCCGCGGACTATTTCCTAAAAAAAGGCTTTAAAAACTTCGCCTTTTATGGATTTACGGACATCGTCTGGTCGCGGGAACGGGCTGAAGGATTCGACGAGCGGGTGTCCCGGTCGGGTTACAAAGTCCATTATTTTGAAAACGAAAACGCCCGTGCCAGTGAGATCGAGCTGTGGTATTATAAACCTAGCTCACTGAGTCAGTGGCTATTGTCATTACCAAAGCCCATTGCCATCATGACGTGCGACGACCGACTTGGTCAGCATATCACGGAGGCCTGTCGACATTCGGGTATTCGTATTCCCGAGGAGGTAGCGGTATTGGGGGTCGATAATGATGAAATGATCTGTGAGCTGTCTGACCCTCCTCTATCCAGTATTGCGCAGGATGCCGAGAAAGGGGGGTATGATGCGGCCCGCCTGCTGGATCGCATGATACGCAAGGAAACCGAGTGCTTCTATGATATCGTTGTGAGGCCTACGCAGGTAATCACCCGCCAGTCGACCGATATTTACGCCACCCACGACGATTACATTGCCTCCTCACTGAAATACATTCACCAGAACATCGACAAAAACCTTCAGGTCGATGAAGTGGTCAAGCAGGTGCCGTTGTCGAGACGCTCACTGGAGATGCGGTTTCAGCATGTGATTGGCTATCCTATCTACAAGTACATCCAGAATCTGCGGATCGAAAAATTCTCTAAAAAACTGCTGGAAACCGACCTGACCGTTTTTGAGATTGCCATGGAGTTAGGCCTCAATGATAGCAAGAACATTGCCCGTCAGTTCCGTCAGGTGAAAGGCTGCACCCCACTCGAATACCGAAATCGATACCTGGCGGGAAAGTGAAGGTGATTTATTAAACCCATTTTCCGGCCCGTTCATCCCATTTTCGGCACGTACGTATCTGATCTGCATAGCTTTGATAAAACTTAGTTGCTCTCTACTCCTATGCATACGCGCTTGATACCCATTTTACTAAGCCTGCTTGTGGCTTGCAAGCTGTACGGCCAGCCCACCGATCTGGTAAAAACGCAGGGCATTGCGACTGCGGTACACCAGGCCAACATCGGCACAATCATCTTTACCGATAAAGATATCCCAGCGGCCGACCTAAAAACCACGGACTTTCTACGTACGTATGCGCTGACGAACAAAAGCAATTTATTCATGACGGTCTTCATGGGTAACTCACTCACCAACTACCTGCATCAGTTAGCGCCTGAACTGACGGCCGATGAACTCACGAAAACAGGCGGATATCAATTTAACTTTTACGTAGATAACCGACTCATCTACCAAAGCAATCTGCATCCAGGCGCGCCTTACGCCCAGGTGAAGAACGTTGAAACACTCATTAGCAAACCGTTGATTAATAACCAGCGAGAGGGTGCCTGGTGGAGTCAGTCGGCCTGGAATCGGTTTATGAATAACGGCGGAGATAGCGAATTGACGGACGGCCCGCACGTGTTCAGGCTTGAGATCAGACCATATCTTAACCACCCCAACCTAACCGTAGGCGAGTTGATTGCTGCGGGGCAACTGACACTACAGGTGAAGCGCAAACCAGTTATTGACCTAACCAAAGTTCGACTTACTATCCCCAAACCCTATCCGGGCTTTGCCGTCTCGACGGAACGATTTGATACCAACAAGATCAAGGAGTTGAAGGGTAATATAGACGAGGATGTGTTCAAACACATCACCAGTGTGATCGTCATTAAAAATGGTAAACTACTGATCGAAGAATACTTTAACGGGAACACCCGAGACTCCCTGCATGATGTTCGTTCGGTGGGTAAGACGTTTGCCTCTACCCTGGCCGGGATTGCGAAGCAGGAAGGTTACTTGAAAAGTGAAAACCAAAAGTTAGCTGATTTTTATGACCTGAAAACCTTTGCAAACGACTCTCCTGCCAAGGCAAATACCTCACTAAACGAGTTACTGACCATGAGTTCGGCGTTTGACGGGGATGATAATGACAACAACTCGCCGGGCAACGAGGAGAATATGTATCCTACGCCTAACTGGATAAAATTCATTCTGGACCTACCCGTTGACCCTGCGAAGTTTAAAGGGGAGTGGCATTATTTTACCGCAGGTGTTGTGTTGTTGGGTGACATTCTGAACAAAGTTGTACCGGGAAATCTGGAACGCTATACGGACCAGAAACTATTTAAGCCCCTGGGCATTACCCACTACCAATGGCAATACACGCCCCAAAAAGTAGTCAGCACGGCGGGTGGTATCCGAATGAATGCGCTGGACTTTGCCAAATACGGCCAGTTATATAAAAATGGGGGCCAATGGCAGGGGAAGCAACTCATACCAGCTGCCTGGGTTAGCCAAACCTTTACGCATCATAAGCCGATTCCGGGCCGGAAGGATGAGTATTATGGGTACCTGTTCTGGAACAAAACGTATCAGGTAGACGGCAAGGCATATGAAACCTATTACTGCTCGGGAAACGGGGGCAATAAAATCTTTGTCTTTAAAGACCAGCCACTGGTGGTTGTCGTTACGGCTACTGCTTATAACACGGCGTATGCCCATCCTCAGGTAGACAAGATACTGGAACAGTATATTCTGCCAGCGGTGGTCCGCTAAGGGGTTTAACCACAGAGGCACAGACAACACGAAGTTTTCTCCCGTTTTCGCTTGGCTTCGCCGAGTGAGGTCTATTTTAACGGCCTCTGGCCGGTGAATTGTACTATATTGAAAACGGGCCAGAGGCCCTTGAAACAATAGTCTTCACTCGGCGAAGCCAAGCGAAAACGTGAGGCATGGAGTACACTGAGCTTTAACTTGTTTTTTTTTACTCTGTGTTCTCTGTGCCTCTGTGGTTAAACAACCTTTTACTGCTTCAGCAGCCAGATATCCGAGATCCGGGAGTTTTGCCGCCAGTTGAGGTGGGATTCCTCCGGTTCGTCGAACGTGACGCTGATATGCCCGTCCTGCGTGGCCGACAGGGGTACAATCCATTCTTTAACCGCATCGGCCTCCTTGCTGTAGTGCAGTGGACTCAACCGCTTTCCATCGACCCGTAACAAAGCATCGCCAAATCCGACAACCCGAATAATGTACTCCGCCGTAGGGTCCAGGTTATCATAATCCAGGGCCGGACTTCGCTGGAACGTTTGCGATGAAAGCCGGGTCCGACTGAAACCGTCTTTCCACCAGGCAATGTCCGTGGCATCGTCGGAGATGGTTTTCACGCGGGGGCCTTTGCTTACGCTCGACACATCGTCGTAATAACTGCCCTTGCCGGGCGTTTCCCAGGTACCGATTTCCCGTAGACGTCTCAGTTTGTCTTCCTTTGTTTTCAGTGTCCGGACTTTATCGAACTCATCAGTCAGCCACCAGCGATTGTTGAGCGGATAATCGACGAAATCAAGCAGGCAACCCCGTTCATAACCCTTCGCTTTATACTTAGGCACGCTGGTTTGTAAGCCAATTGAAGCAAATAGATCGGCACATAACGACACAATTTTGGCTTTCAACTCAGGCGAAGCAGGCTCTGTATCCGCTTTGTTCACAAGGGCAAGCGCCTGGCTCATCGCGTTATCGGGATCAGCATCGGTCATCTGTGCTAGTATCTTGTCCGCTTTTACCTCCAGTTCCTGTTCATACAGTAACCGCCTGCGGGTGTAGTTATCGTAATAAGCCCGGAGAAGGAGGAGTTGCCAACGCCAGTTGGTGGCTAAGGCGGGATTCGTTGTTTCCATCGTTTTCCAGAATGAAAACGTAGCGTCGACGCCCCCATTTTGCGCCAGTGGTCCCTGCCAGTTTTGTTCGAGAGCCTCAATACCGCTGGCCGCGGATTCGGTCAATGGTAAGCCAAAGAAAAAGCGGCTGTAGTCGGTCAGGATCTGATGAACGTTCATATCCGGGTCCCAACCGCGCATACTCCACACTACTTTGTTGATGTCATCATGGCAACCATCGGAATAGGACACAAAGCCATCCGTAAAGGGTGCCGCAGCCGCCTGAGCCCGCGCGTAAAAATAAGGGCGTGGATTTGATGCCTCCCGCCCTAAGGTCAGCGCAAACGCCTGATCCCAGCGTTCAACGGGAAATTCGCAGCGAACGGTATGCGTAATATCTGGGTACTGCCGAAGCTGGTATTGTTTGGGCAGACGATAGCGGGTTTCAGCGAGTGGCGGACTTCCCGGCCCGTAGACAAGCCCTGCTAACCAATCGGGCTTATTCTGTGCCAGGTAATCATACACATAATTGATCTGCTCCACATTGAACCCCTGCAACGACAGCCAGACGTTGGCCTTCGGATGGTACTTCACCAGTCGATCGTGCAGCTCTTTTAAAAAAGGCATTACCTCTCTGGGGTGATTATCGCCGGGATCGCCACCGGGCAAAAAAACATGATCGAGCCGGGGGCATGCCTTATAAAAAGTCTCGTGCAGCGTAAGTTCGGCTTCCCGTTTCTTCGTATCGGTGAGTTCAAAGGTGGCGGGTGTCCAAACCCAATAATCCAGATCGTACGCTTTGCAGATTTCGCTCATTTTGACCCGCATTTCCGAAGCGGGTATCTTAAAATGAGGGCTGGGTTTTTCGTCCTCGTGAAACGGGATTCCTTCTACAGCGTTGGTTCCAAAAATGGCCAGATCGCGAATGTACTGTTCAAATTGGTCCACCGTCCAGGCATCGTACGAGTTAGCCGTGGTCCGGTAGCCCAACTGATGTCCCCGAATGGGATAAGCGGGTGCCGTGGCCAGATCGACCGGGTTGGGAAGTTCCAGTAGTTTTCGGTCCATTTTCAGGTTTCTCAACAGCCACCCGGTGCCAAACAGAATACCCCGGCTATCGGCACCAATAATCCAGAGCGTATTGCCTGTGGTATTGGTTTCACTCACCACCCGGAATCCTTCTGGCTTACCTTCTGGCCGATCATTCGACGTATTAACCGGGATGGTAACGCCCTGAACGTCTTTATCGCCCACAAGAACCAGTGCGATCCGTGTTGAGCCAGCCTTTGGCCAAGTCGACGCTGTTTTCAGGGAAACGCCCGTTCGTTTTTCAATCTCTTCGCGCAGCATCCGGGGAGCCGTTTCCCGCATAGGCAACGGAACAGAGGGCGAAACCAGAACAACGGCCTGTTTCAGGTTAATTGGTTGAGCAGTGAGTTGACTACCACTTATTGCCAAAAACAGGGTAAGGCCACTGATTACCAATCTTACAGAACGATTCAAAGTCATAGATTAAAAAAGAGGAAGGTATTGTTAAGAATTGCGATTGGGGCGTACCCACGGGCTTCAGCCCGTGTATGGATTGGATTGATACACGGGCTGATTGATTTGTATTAAATAAGCGCCTAAATAAAACTTGTCCTTTTGAGGCTTTCAAAACCCCCAACCCCCTGAAGGGGGCTTTTTTTCCCAGTGAACTAAGCCCCCTTCAGGGGGTTGGGGGTTTTGAAGGCTAGCAAAACGGCGGTTAATTTCTTCAAATCAATAAGCCCGTGGGTACGTCGGTACAGCCCAAAACAGCGTCATTAAGCGAATCTATTTCCTGGCATTCTGAATTTTCCGAATCGCCTGAGCAAACGACTCCATATCGGAGCGAGTACCCAGCATGGCCTGTTGAAAAATCCACACGGCTTCCTCAGCACACGCCAGCTCCGCTTCCGGGCAGTTTACCTGCGTATAATCCACCGATTCTGGGATGGCGTAACACATAAAGTTCTTTTGCTGAAACACCGGTTGCTTATACAACGGATGCGGATACCCCGCTGAACAGGGCACCCCTTCTGCCGACAACATGGCCACAAATTCCTGCTTCGCAATCTGCCCAAATTTGGTTCGATCGTATTTGACAATATAGAGGTGATAACAGTGCCGGATAGCAACCTCTCCCCGACTCAAGGGTGTAATACCGTCAATATCGGCCAGCAGGCTATCCAGGTAAAGACCGTTCTCGTTCCGCGTGATCGTTTGCTCATCCAGTCGTTTTAATTGTTCGGAGAGCAGAACCGCCTGGAGTTGCGTGATGCGGTAGTTGCAGCCAGGGTTGAAATGATCGTACCATTGTCCGCTGGGCAACCGGCCTACATTTCGCAGAGAATTCATGGTTTCGTACAGGGCATCATCATTGGTAATGACAATGCCACCTTCGCCACTCGTCAGGTTTTTGGACGATTGAAAACTAAAGCTCCCGGCATCACCAATAGAGCCAAGTTTCCGGCCTTTGTATTCGGCCCCGTGGGCGTGAGCGGCATCTTCAATCACACGCAAATTATGCCGTTGCGCAATGTCCAGAATGGCGTCCATATCGCAGGGCAAGCCAGCAAAATGAACGGGAATAATGGCTTTTGTTCTGCTTGTAATAGCAGCCTCAATATGGGTAGGGTCGAGGTTATAGGTCTGCGGATCAATGTCGACGAAGACCGGAACGCAGTTAATTTCCAGTACGACCGAAGCCGTTGCAATGAAGGTATAGGGCGGCACGATGACCTCATCGCCAGGCCGTAACCCACAGGCAATCAGTGCCAACCGAAGCGATACGGACCCATTCACACAGGTTACGGCATATTTACTGCCGCAATAAGACGCGAAAGCCTGCTCAAAGTGAGCTACTTCATCGGCACAATCAGGGTTTCCCCATTGTCCGCTTCGCACGATGCTGGCCACGGCCTGAACTTCCGTTTCGTCGTAGATGGGCCAGGGGAAGGTCGTATTCACTGACTTCGGCCCACCGTGTATTGCCAATTGCCCTAGTTGCTTACCAATCATATCCTGGTAGAATCACCGCCAGAACTGCCCATGAGGGAAGTTCTGGCAGCAAATTCGTTTAACTCGGATATAATACGCTACAGGATCTATTTCAGGCTATCAGGCAGGTGAAAATTTACGTGATTAACTAGCGGTGCTTTTTAGTGACCAACCTGCCTATTGTCTATTCTGTACGTAAGGTCTTTATCGGATTCATCAGAGCGGCCTTCATACTCTGGAAACCGACGGTCAGCAAGGCAACCATGAACGTGATGAGCATTGCCAGAATAAACATACCGGCACCGAGTTCAATCCGATACACAAAATTAGTAAGCCACTTGTTCATGACCCACCACGCCAATGGAGCTGCCAGCACAAACGCAACCAACAGCAGACGAGAAAACTCTTTCCCAAACAACCAAAGGATACCAAACGTACTCGCACCCAATACCTTGCGTACACCAATTTCTTTCTTTTTCTGATCTGCCATGAACGACACCAGCCCGTACAGACCCAGGCAACCCACAAAAATTGCGATACCGGCAAACGCCTGAATGAGCCGCAGAAGCATAGTATCCAACTTATAGAGCCGCTCAATGTCCTCATCCATAAACCGATACGTAAAAATGGAAGACGGATACAGGGCCGTCCAGGCTTTTTCAAGTCCGGCCAGGGTTGGCCCCAGATTAGCCGGATTTATGGTTACCCCGCAACTGTTGTAAGTCTCACCCCAGGTTGTCAGGCAGAGGGGTTCAATAGCTACACGAAACGACTTATAGTGGAAATCCTTCATCACGCCGACTATGGTTCCTGATCGACCATTGATTGTAGCAGCTTTGCCGATCACTTCCTGTAGCGAAGCTAATCCAAGGGCTTTTACGGCCGTTTCGTTGAGCAGGTATTCCCTAATCGTATCCGATGGATTCAGGTTACGACCAGCCAGAATAGGAATGTTGAATGTCGGGGCATACTGATGATCCCCAGCTTTAATAGAAATATTGAATTTTTCGTTTTCCGGGCGAGAATCGAAGCGAAATGAGGTGCTTGCCAAGAATTCAGTTGCGGGAGGGGTATCGAAAAACGTCACATTTTCAACGCCGGATAGTTCAGAAAGCTGTGCCGCCAACGTGCTGATTTTGGACTTTTTATTGTCGGGAACGGGCAGAATAACCATTGCGTCTTTCCGAAAACCCAGATCAGCCTGTTGGGAATAACGCAACTGGCTGGTTATAATCAGTGTGCCAATGATAAGCAGTTGTGAGATGGCAAACTGGGTGACCACCAACCCTTTTCGCAGGGAGAAACCACCTGTCGACTGTTGAGAAAGCTTCCCTTTCAGCGCCAGTACAGGCTGAAAACGAGCCAGAATCAAACCGGGATAAGCACCTGAACAGAAAATTACGATCAGCAGCAGGCCGAATAAAAAGATAAGTAGATACGTATCCGTCAATAAATTGAGCATCAGCTTTATGCCAAACCATTGATTAACAAACGGTAAGGCCAGGTATGCCAACCCCGAAGCGATAATCAGAGATAATCCGGCGATAAGCGCCGTTTCGGTAATAAATTGCCAGAAAAGCGTTCCCTGCTGGCTGCCCAGTGCTTTTCGAACCCCAATTTCCTTGGCGCGCCCAAGCGCCTGAGCCGTTGCCAGATTAATAAAGTTGACACAGGCCGTGACAACCAGAAAAAAACCGATCAGAGCAAATGTCCAGAGATTTTTTTTCTCAGTGTATCCCCGCAGGTTAGGATTAAAATGAACATCGGCGATCGGCTGTAATTTAAATCGAAAATGCTTCGCATTCTCTTTATCGTAGTATTTATCAACAATTGCTGGAAGAATTTTCGAATCGACCACAGCCGCTGATACATCCGGTTTGAGCCGGATAAAACATTGCATCTCTTTATTGAAACCTAGCCACCAGTCTTTTTCGACCATCCAGGGACTGTGGTTCTGCAAATTGCTGAAGGGTAGATAGATCTCTGAATGAAAGTCTGTGGTAGCCGGTAGGTTTCGGAGAATACCGGTTATCTTAACAACCAGCGACTCATCAATGTGCAATAGCTGACCGATGGGATTTTCATTGCCAAAATATTTTTTAGCGATTCGGTCTGTAATAAGGGCTGTATTATGATCCTGCAAAGCAGATTTCGGGTTGCCCTCTAGCAGGGGAAAATTGAAAATGTCAAAAAAATCCGGATCGGCAAACGCAATATCTTCTTCAAACTTTTTCTGGGGCGCTACGGCAACCACCCGTTTCGTTAGAAAGGCAATACGGCCAACTTTTTCAGCGACATTGTACCCACTTCGGAAGGCTTCTCCCATCGGATTGGGAACGCCCGTGCTATAGGTCACTTTTTCTGTATGAAGCTCTGTGTAAATGCGGTAGATGCGGTTTTGATCAGCATGAAACGTATCAAAGCTCAGATGGTATTTAACCAGCGTAAAGATCAGAATGGCGCAGGCCATGCCCAGGCTTAGGCTCACCACATTGATCACCGTATAGGATTTGTGTCGATTAAGTTTTCTCCAGGCAATTTTAACATAATTACTAAGCATGGCCATTGGGTTTGGTGGTGAATAAACGGTTGTCGTGTATCGATTGACATATTGAGCTTGTTTGCGCCAAAGGCGGGGATGTAACAGCAGCAGCATTTCCAGCCCATACAGCAGCTGGGCCTGAGTAGAGCCGTATCGTTGAACCCGCTTTTGAAATAATTCATACAGATCCCCCAAAATTTCATCCCGGATATGAGGAGCTGTAAGCCGTTCCAATAGCCGCTCAGCCCAGCGAGGGGGCGCTGGCTGGCTGCCCTGATGGTTTTTATTGTTTCGATTCATGTCAGATGGTCAAAAGCGGTTTTCGGAATCTCTTCCCATAATTCATTACGAATTCGTCGCGCTTCCCGTAAGGCTTGTTCACCCGCCAGGGTTATGGTAAACAGGCGTTTGGCCCGTCCACCCCGTTCAGCAATAGGTTCGCTAAAGCGAGAATGAACCAGCCCTTTTTCTTCTAACCGCTGCATGGTTCGATGAACAACGCCTAAGCTCATGGGGCGCTCCAAACGCTTGCTTAATGCCTCTACAACAGCCACGCCGTAGGCATCATCGTACAGCAGCGTGATTGTCAGTAAAACGATCTCTTCAAACTCGCCTAGTTGGGTGCCCTTCATCAGTTGGAATTACTCTTGCGGGGTAGGTATATCTTTTCCTTTTGCATAGCAAATCAAAGGCCAATAAAGCTTGTAGGCCCCCAAAGCCGTAAAATGCCCTTTTTTCACTTTCTATTGAATTACTATAGTCCGAAAACGGACGATAGGACGTCCAGATCTGGACGTCCTATCGGTACTTATTCTGATTACCTACCCTAATCCTTTACCCCTCCGCTGGTGTCACGGTAATAACAATCGACTTCGAGGTGGGAGTATTACTTTTATCGGCTTTTGAGTCAATCGGTATCAATACGTTCGTTTCGGGGAAGTAAGCTGCTGTACAGCCAAGCGGAATGTTGTACGGAATCACGATAAACCGATGAGCCGTTCGGTTCTGACCGTCGTATTGACTATGCAAATCCACCACTTGTTTTTCCCGTAATCCCCGATTGGCAATGTCGTCGGGGTTCATGAATACCACGCGCCGTTCGTTATAAATGCCCCGATAGCGATCATCATTGCCATAGAGCGTGGTGTTGAACTGATCGTGACTCCGAACGGTCATGAGCAACAACTCGCCGGGCTGTAAGTTATGGTGCGTTGGTGTGTTGATCGTGAAATGCGCTTTGCCATCCTTCGTTTTAAACTCCCGAACACGCGGGCCGTTGGGAATGTAAAAGCCGCCGGGTATCCGAACCTTTTCGTTATAGTTATCGAAACCAGGCACCACCTGTTCAATCAGGTCACGGATACGGTCATAGTTAGCTACAAGCTGGTCCCAGTCCATGTAGTACCGACCGGGACGGTCGGCCGAGTAGTCGGACTTGTTACGGCCGACCGGGACGGTCGGTGCTACAAGCGTAGCCTTCGCTAACTCACCAATAATGGCCACTTCACTTTTCAAATACGCAGACGAAGGCTCAACGACTCCGTGGGATTGTGCCACTACGCCCGTTGTACTCTCGCAGCTAACAAACTGCTCACCAGTTGCCTGTCTATCATGGTCAGTACGACCCAGGCAGGGAAGAATGAGCGCCGTTTCGCCGTGAATGAGGTGACTCCGGTTGAGCTTTGTGGAAACATGCACCGTTAGTTTACACCTTTTCAGGGCATCTGCCGTGTAATTCGTATCGGAGACGGCCATCGCGAAATTGCCGCCCAGTCCAAAGAACACGCTCGCTTTGCCCTCGTGCATCGCTTTCACAGCGGCAACCGTATCATAGCCATTTTCGCGGGGTGGTTCAAACTTGAACACACGCTTGAGAGCATCCAGAAACTCAGGTTTGGGCTTTTCCCAAATGCCCATCGTACGGTCGCCCTGCACATTGCTGTGGCCACGTATTGGGCTGGCCCCTCCCCCTTCAATGCCAATGCTACCTTTCAGCAAGAGCAGATTAATCACTTCATTAATTGTCTGAACCGCATTTTTGTGTTGGGTCAGACCCATTGCCCAGCAAATGATCAATTTGGGTGTATGCTTGAACAAATCGACCGCTTCCTGAATCTGCGCGATGGTCTGTCCGCATTGAGCGGCTAAATCGCTTAGTTCAAACTGATCGAGACTTTTCACGAACGCATCGTAACCGGCGGTGTATTTCCTGATAAAGTCCTGGTCCAGCACTTTTCCCGGACTTTTTTTCTCTTCGGCCAATAACAGCTTACACATCGCCTTTAGCAAGGCAAGGTCGGAGTTGATGGGAATCTGCAAAAACAAATCCGTGAGTTTCTGTCCACCCAACACCACATCCCGAACGCTCTGCGGATATTTAAACGACAGCAAGCCTGCTTCGTGTAAGGGATTTACGGCAATGATTTTAGCCCCATTTCGCTTGGCCTGTTCCAGTGGCGTAAGCATTCGGGGTGCGTTGGTGCCGGGATTCTGGCCCATAATCATGATCACGTCGGCCTTTTCGTAATCATCGTATTTGACCGATGCCTTCCCCAGCCCCAGTGAATCGGCCAGGGCAACGCTGGTTGATTCGTGGCACATGTTCGAGCAGTCGGGCATGTTGTTCGTGCCGAACATCCGAACGAACAACTGGTACAGAAAAGCTGCTTCGTTGCTGGTTCGGCCTGAGGTATAAAAAATGGCTTCATCAGGGGAATCAAGTGCTTTTAGCTGGCTGGCAATGAGCTGAATAGCATCCGCCCATTCAATTGGTTCGTAATGAGTAGCGCCGGGTTTTAAGATCATCGGCTGCGTCAGCCGTCCTTGTTGTCCAAGCCACAAGTCCCCTTTCTGAAGCAACTCGGCTACCGAATAGCGTTGAAACAGTACGGGCGAGGCCGAGTGTTTGGTCATAATTTCGTCTGCGACGGCCTTGGCCCCGCTTTCGCAATATTCACCCAGTTTAGACCGATGGTCGTCAGGGTCAGGCCAGGCGCAGGATGGGCAATCGAATCCATCTTTCTGGTTCAGATCGGCCAGCACCTTTAACCCACGAATCAGGCCCGTGCCACTACCAATGTGCTCCAGCGACTTCAGGATGGCTTCGACACCAGCGGCTTCGGTATAAGGCTTACCTATTGTAAGGTCGCCGGTTAATTCTTCGGGGGGCGTGTTCTGATCCATACTCTGGCTAAAACAATCTAAAATTTAGTTCTTAGGCAACTAATCCACTTTCTACTGAATGTTGACGGGCTTCGGCACTGTGCGCAAAGTAGCAATAAGGAACACCCATGGCTTCAATACGACTCAAAATTTCCCGGGTTTTTAGCTGATTTTTATGATGAACCTGCCGAATATAGACACAACGAATCCGGGATGGAAAGTGCTCAACTACCGATGCATAAATAGTGGGGTCTTCCTGCGTATCGTCGCCCAGCAGAATAAAATTCTGGTTTGGATACGCTTCCAGAATCCGGACAATCCGCATAAACTTCGTCATATGCTTCCCCTGCCCTGTTTTCAACAACTCCGAGAATTGCTTTAACGGGCTCAGCAGATACACGCCTTCAGGCAGGCCGTTTTTCTTCGAGAACTCCAGAATATAGTCGTACAGGTTCCATTCACTACTCGACACGTAGAAAAACGGATTTGTTGCCTCATCCTGGGTGTTCGCTTTGGCCAGCAACTGATAATGCGATACCACCCCCTCAAAGGGTTGGCGAGTATGCGCATTCCGGGTGATCAATACGGTTAACCGTTTCATGAGTACGGCTGAGTGCGATACCAGAAACGTATCATCAATGTCGGAAATACAGGCAAACGAGCTTGCATGAGGTACTAAAACGTCTCCCTCTCCATCGGCTAGTATGGTTTCGGGCATGCCTGCCGGGGATATACACTGCGCCTGAACTACATGCCAGCCAGGCGGCAACGCTTGTGTCAGGGGCACCTCAACCCGAAAATAGCCATCCAGATCCGTTTTAGTCTCTCTGGTCTGCCCACCTGCATAAACCCGAACCCGAACCTGTGAATAGGGCCGAACCAAAAACAATCGAATTAAACCCAGCAAATTCACCCAGATACTGGTCCGGTATTTTTTTCGGGGCAACGCACTCTGCTTAAAAACAGTCCCATGAACAGTTAACATGGTTTGATTCCCGAAACCCCGGTATACCTTCACCAGGGGCTGGTCGGTCAGATGCAGCCATGTTAAGAAATAATGTTTTATTCCACCCTTCAGGCTTTTTTTTTGTTTATGCCTAAAAGGCAACTGCACTGTTTCCATGATTAAGTCGGTACTCGTCTTTAAAGCACGCTTGTCATTAATTGTCATTACGCGACATTGATAGTCATTTATCGCTAAGGAACTAACTACCAACCCTTTATAACAAATGACTACAGAATGGTAAGGAATGGCAACCAATGACTATCTATTGATAACTTTTAAATCGCATATAAGTTGACCTTTTTATTCGCAATTAATCCCGTCTCGGGCGGGACAGATAAAACCGTTTGGGAAGAAGCCATCACTACCTATTTCGATAACTCACCCCATACCATCCACAAATTTCACCTCGATGGTAAAACCGACAACGAAACGATCCGTCAGCAAATCGAGCAGCACAAGCCCGACTGCGTAGTAGCTGCCGGGGGCGATGGCACCATTAAAATCGTAGCCGAGCACCTGCTCGACACGCCTATCTTACTGGGTATCCTGCCTGTAGGCTCAGCCAACGGAATGGCCCGCGAGCTGGGTATTCCCGTTGATGTGCAGGGTAGTCTGGATACCTTAGTCAATGGCATATCAAAAAAAGTCGATGTAATTGACATTAACGGTGGAGAGAGTTGTTTACACTTAGGCGATATTGGCTTGAATGCCCGTTTGGTTCGGTACTACGAAAAAAACAATCTACGAGGTAAATTTGGCTACTTACAGGGTGTCATTAAGGTATTGCAAAAACGGCGACTTCTCCGGGTATCCATTACTGCGGGCGATGAGTGCATACACCGGGTGGCCTTTATGGTGGTACTGGCCAATGCCCGCATGTATGGCACCGGTGCCGTTATCAACCCTGATGGTGATCTGGGAGACGGAAAATTTGAAGTAGTTATTTTCCGGCGCTTATCGATCTGGGAGATTCTGAAACTATTCTGGCGGTTCCAGCCCTTCGACCCGAAGAAAATTGAGATTATTTCGACTACATCGGTCAGTATTGAAACGAAGCGAAAAGCCTATTTCCAGGTGGATGGCGAATACCGGGGCCAGGTTACTACATTAAAAGCTGATATTCGGCCCGGAGCGCTGAGGATACGAGTGCCTAATCATGTAACTCATTAGGATTGTTGAGCATAGTCTCAGACTACGCCTAACGTAACAGGATACAAGTACCAGTTTAAACCGTTTGCAGTACCCGAATCCGGCCCGGCTCACTGTAGAGGTTAAATCGTTCGTTCCGCACAAAACCGGCCAGCGTGATTTGGGCTTCCTGCGCCATTTGTACGGCCAGGCTCGACGGGGCACCCACAGCGGCCAGAATCGGTACACCCGCCATCCAGCTTTTCTGGACGAGTTCAACGCCAATCCGACCACTCAGAAAAATACCGTACTGACTGAGTGGCAACCAATTTTGCCAGAAGGCAGCTCCAATGAGTTTATCCAGTGCATTGTGTCGGCCAATGTCCTCACGAACCAATAGTAGCTTTCCATCGGCATCAAACAAGGCGGCTGCATGAATACCACCTGTGTAGGCAAAGGCCAGCTGGGTTTCCCGAACGCGCTCCGACAACGAATGGAGTACAGACGAGGTCACTACAACATCCGACGCAACTGGGCCGGGCGTAAGTACACTGACAGCCTCAATCGTCGCTTTGCCGCACAACCCGCAACTCGATGAGGTAAAGGTGTTCCGTTCCAGTCGTGCCCAGTCAACGAGTATGTCAGGATGAAGTTCAACCCGCAGCACGTTGCCTTCTTTATGAGCGTCCTGTACACAATGTCGGCATGAAACAATATCGGAAGGTTGGTGAATAATACCTTCCGTGAACAGAAACCCCATGGCCAGTTCTTCATCGTTACCCGGCGTCCGCATGGTAACCGATACGGGTTTCTGCTGGCGATTACTCATTGGACCAAACCCGAGTCGAATTTCGAGAGGTTCCTCAACGGCCAGCAGATCAGGGGCTTCGGTCAGGCTTTCGCCAGCTACTTTTTGAATGGTTGTGGGGGCAACGAGCGGCATATAACAACTAGTTTCAGGGAGAACACGGAGTAGAAGCATAAAGTTATTTACACACGGAAACCGCTCATTAGCAACATTCACTTACTAGTCTTACTTCGCCACTCCACCAACTATAGGTGTTTCAACCCAAAGAAATGCGGTTTCGTCCTACTTATCCAGAGCACTCGTTTCATTTTCTGCCAATTTTGACTTGCTAACTCGCCTAATCTCTTGTCCCAGGTAACCGTTTTTCCATTATGACTAAGCCATCAACATCGTTCACCATTCTTGGAGGGGGTATCGTAGGATTGACAACGGCGCTGGCTCTACAAAAAATTGGCATTCGTGCCAGCGTTTTTGAAGCTGCTCCAGTTAGTAAACCACTGGGTGCCGGACTGGCTTTAGCAGCCAATGCGATCAAAGCCTTTCAGCGACTAGGTATTGCTGATGAGGTGGTTCAGGCAGGGCGGCTTCTCGATGCGTTTACCATTTATGACCAGCATGGACGCGTTGTTACCCGCACAGATAGTCGGGTAATCAGTCAGAAATATGGTCTCGACAATTTTAGTATTCACCGGGCCGCCCTGCATCAGGTGCTTCTGCATCAACTCGATAACGGAGTTGTGCACATGGGTAAGCGCGGTATACAGATAAACCAGCAACCGGATAAAGTTATTATTCAATTCGATGATGACACTACGCATGAAGCTGACTACTTACTGGTGGCCGATGGCATCCACTCGCCCATCCGTCAGCAACTGATGCCCGACTCCAAAGCACGGTATGCAGGCTATACCTGCTGGCGAGCGGTGGTTGATGCCACAGGGCTGAATTTGTCGGAAGCATCGGAAACCTGGGGCACAGCTGGGCGCGTTGGCGTAGTACCATTGGCTACTAATCAACTGTACTGGTTTGCCACACAGAATGCCCCGGCAAACGATTCCCGAATGCGTGCCCGTACACCCAACGATCTGCTCAGGCAGTTCGACAGCTATCATTCGCCAATCCCGGATGTGATCGCCCGCACACCCGACAACGCATTGATCTGGAATGACATCTGCGACCTTAAACCACTGGCGCGCTATGCCTTCGATAAGGTAGTCTTGTTGGGTGATGCGGCCCACGCCACCACGCCTAATCTGGGTCAGGGGGCCTGTCAGGCTATTGAAGATGCAGTTGTACTGGCAGATGAGCTGGCAAAGGGGGGTACTGTACCAGACGCATTTAAACGGTTTGAACAACGACGGTTAAAACGTACCCACATAATTAGTAAAACCTCCCGACGAATTGGTACGGTAGCACAGGTTGAGAATAAATTCCTTATGATGGTACGAAATGGTCTGTTTCGACTCTTACCCGCCAAACTGAATGAGCGACAGCTGGAAATGTTATACCAGGTAGACTTTTGAGGGACATACCTACCGATTACCCTATAATCGTTCCCGAAAATGTCGTAATTTTCGTCTATGAACGTTCCTCTCTCTGCGCTTTCGTTCGACGCACTTAACGACCGCTGGGTACGCCTGATTGGTATTCCGGTGGCCGTATTGCCGTTTGTACTGCTTACGATTGCGGCTTATGGGTACGATGAACAGCTAGTTGCTCTCACAGTCGTATGGGGACTCATTTCTACCACGTTTCTCTGGCACTTGCTACTCTGGTGGGTGATAAAGGTGCGGCAGCAATATCCAGGCCGACCAAATACCCGTAAACGAATCTGGAAAACATTCGGAGGCTACTCCCTCTTCACGGTATTTGACCAACTCGTCGAAACCTGGACGATGTATCAGCTCGACCCGAGTGGTCGTATCCCGAAACCTATTTTTCCCGACGATTATCTGCTCCCGGTGGCCATGGCGTTATTTTTTGTGGTAGTCGTTGGCAGTTATTACGAGGGCTCTTACAATTTGCGGCAGTACAGATTAGCTGTGGAGCAAGCCGAAGCAGTCAAGAAAAATCGGTTACTGAATGAGTTAGCCCAGTTGAAAAATCAGGTAAATCCGCACTTTCTGTTTAACAGTCTGAACTCATTATCGGCTCTGATTAGCGAAGACCGTCGTAGGGCTGGTGCATTTCTGGACGAGCTGGCGAGTGTATACCGCTACATGCTTCAGGCGGGCCAGCGCTCATTGGTATCATTAACCGATGAGCTAGCATTTCTGGATGCGTATCGGTATTTACTCAATGAGCGTTATGGGGCCGCTCTACGCTGGCATATTGAGACAAACCCAGCCGCATCTGATCTGCTATTACCGCCATTAACCTTACAAATACTGGTCGATAATGCCATTCGCTATAACAGTTTATCCACGAATAATCCGCTAACCATTACAGTTCGTTATTTAGCAGGCAACCGACTTGAGGTGAGTAACCTGCTCCAGCGAAAATTAGTGCAGGTGGCAACACCATCAGGAGGGCTGGGCCAGCTAGCGGCCCAGTTTTCGGCCCTGGGCTTACCCTCCTTGTACATCTTCGACAACGACCAACTATTCAGTGTTACACTACCACTGACGACGCAGCATTCGATCGAACTTAACCTCTTAGCCAGCTGACCACCCGTGAACCTGAACATTTTCACTCAACAGGACACCCGTATCGCGCTGTATATTCTACCCGTTTATTTCGGTTTACTCAATTATGCCCTGTTTGGTTTTGCTTATTTCGAGGATATCAATGTATTCTTGCCCGCTACCATCAGTATCATCATTTTCTGGACACCCGCCTACTTCCTGCATGCGGTTCCTGCCCTCTGGCTTCGAAAACGATTTCCGCATATCCGACAAACGGCCCTGCGCTTATGCCTTGCCTGGAGTATTCACGTCGTTATGTCCTCGACCATGATTCTTGGCTTTTTCTATGGCTATGCCTGGGTACACTTTCCAGGCTACGTATTCAATGAAACTCACCTTCAATGGACGCTCATTATCAGTGCTATAGGCAACCTACTTGTCAATATAGTTCATGAAAGCATTTATACCTTCGAACAATGGGATGCCGCTCTTCGGGAAGCAGATCAACTTCAGCAGGCTAACTTACGGAGCCAGCTTGATGGTCTCAAAGGGCAAATCAGTCCACATTTCCTGTTCAATGCGCTTAACTCGCTTTCTTCGCTGATTGAAGAAGACCCGGATCAGGCCCAGAAATTCATTGATGAAATGAGTAGTGTTTATCGGTACCTGTTACGAGCCAACGAAACTGAACTGGCAACGCTGGATCAGGAACTGAGATTTACCCGATCGTATTTCCACTTATTACGAACCCGCCATGGCGAACACCTTCAACTAGAGGAAGTTATCAGTGAGCACTATTACACCTATCAACTCCCCCCGTTGACGCTGCAACTATTGCTGGAAAATGCCGTAAAGCACAATGTTATTTTACCTGAGCAGCCGCTGCATATCCGTATCGAAACCCGCGACGATGGCAGGCTGGTGGTGCAGAATAACCTGCAACGCAAAGCGGTTCATGCGGTATCGAATCAGGTAGGGTTGAGTAACATTATCAATAAGTATCGGTTGCTGGGCGTGGGCGATGTAGATGTGGTGGACGAAGCACCTTATTTTACAGTAACCTTACCACTAATCAGTTCGGAGAAATTGGTAAGCGCTGCCGCCTGATACCCATATGGATTCTGTAGAATCAACCTTAGTGAGGAACTCAAGTGAATGATGCTTTTCCTGACCGTTCAGAAAAAAACACCCTACAGTTCAGGAGTAGTTTATGCAAATTCACCCCCTGATTTTGCGGTTTCATTCAAAAGACTGCTGGCAGACAAGCCTAGTAATGGCTACATTTAATAGACTATAAAAGCGAGACTTGATAAACGCGTTTGATTATGAATGTACTGATCGTTGAAGATGAAGAATTAGCGGTCCGCAAGCTGACAAAATTGTTGCAGGATGTTGACCCTACGCTACAGATCGTTGGCACAACGGCCAGCGTACGGGCATCGGTGGCCTGGCTCCAGGATAACCCCGCTCCTGATCTGATTTTGATGGATATTGAACTGGCCGATGGGCAGAGTTTTGAGATATTTGAACAGACAGCCGTCGAGTCGCCCATAATTTTCACGACCTCCTACGATGAGTATGCGCTGAAGGCATTCAAGGTCAACAGCATCGACTACCTGCTCAAACCCATCAAACGGCAGGAACTGGAAGCTAGTTTAGCTAAACAACGACGGTTAGTTACGCAACCAGCGGTAGAGCCAATGGGAACGGCTACGATCAACGCCCTGGTTCAGCAGCTTCGCCAGCAGATCCAACCCACCGAGTATCGGAAACGCTTTTTAGTCAAACACCTGTCTCAGTGGCTACCCATCGACGTAGCCGACATTGCTTATTTCTATTCCGAAGACGGTGTAAGTCTCTTCCGTACCCGTGCCAACCAGAAGTTTTCGGTCGATTATACGCTCGATGAATTGGAAGCGATGCTGGAACCCACTCAGTTTTTCCGCGCGAACCGGCAGTTTGTTGTCGAGATCAGCTCCGTTCAGCAGGTTCATTCGTACTTTAACAACAAACTCAAACTAACCCTCCGCCCTACCCCCGACGACGAAGTGCTGGTAAGCCGCGAACGGGCCATGGAGTTTAAGAAATGGATGGGGAAATGAGTACTTAAAAACTAAGCGTTGCTGATGCTTTTAGGGCAAACGAATTAAGCGGAATGCCATTTGGGCCATCATCCAGGTAATTCAACCGGTGGATGGCCTGAATCCGAATGAGTTTAAAGATGTTATCGATTCCGTAACCAACTTCCATATACGGTTTAGCACCGTCGAGAGCACCAAAATAAATGGGTCTTACGCCATCTGGCAACGGTTTAACACTCGCCACTGCCTGGTTCTCCTTTGACAAACTACCCCAGAGTGCATCAAAATTGGCAATCAATCGCCAGTTCAGTTTTCGGATACCTGGTATACGGTTAAATAGCAATCCTTCAAACCGGTGCTGTACGTGAACGGCCACAAACCGATCACTCACGAATTCATAGAACTGCATCCGGTTAAAGGTATTAGTCGTCAGCAATGGAGTTGGGTTACCAATGTGCGGAAACAGCATCGGAGCGGGCATAACAGAAGGCGTATACCCTGCCGACAGCAAATAGGTCATCCGGCCAAGTGCCCCTAGCCGCAGGGACTGCTGCGCCCGTAGTGTAATCCGGTGGTAGTCGTATTCACCTCCGAGTGCTTTCAAACCGCGTGTGTAGCGAATCGTAAGAACAGGTGCCCGTTTGGTGCCCAGTGTGATCCGCTCGTTACCATCCATGATGTATTTTTCTTTGCGGGCAAGGCGCGCTTCAATTGACCAGTAGGCATCGTCAATATCGGACCGCAAAGGTGACTGTTCACCCAACCCAGGATCCAGCCTATAATGAAATGGGAAAAGTGGGTTGAATGTCCGACTACCCAACATAGCCGTTAGTAAAATCCCTTTGACAGGCTCGGTTTTGAAGAAAACTTCTTTCTGATAGCTCTGATAGCCACCCCGATACCGTCCAAAGCGACTCAGGGCGTAGAAAATCCGATTACCTCCAATCAACTCAGGCGTTAGTCCTAAACGCTCCAGGTCATTCGCAATGCGAACACCCGCCACAGTCCAGTGCTGCCGTGAGAATAGATAATCGACTTCGCCACCGTATTTGAATTCATGATCCAATGTACCGTAGGCTAAATAGCCTCGTAGTACCCAATTACGACTGAATTGCTCATTGGTTCGAAACCCGATTCGGGTCCGCAGGCCTTCAACACTATTTACGGCGAACAGATAGGGATAGGGTCCCAGATCAAATCCTCCAAGTTTATAAAAACCGGTGATGGCCACCTGCCCCACAGCCTCAGCCATCTTCACCGCTGGTACGGCCCGCAGTTTGTCGATTATCTGGCGCGTCTTCTGGTCTTCTTTACTCAACGAATCCGATCCCGCAAGATTCCGTTGCACGGAATGCCAGTAGGCATCATTGCTGGTAGCCACCGTATCGCTGGGTTCAATGGGCTGTTCATAAAAGCCTGTTGGCCGGGGTCGGTTCACAATGATATTGCTGTTGCGAAGGCTCACCTGAGCTCGTAACCCCAATGATTGTTTTCCCACCCCTGTCAGGCTAGCCGACAGCTTAATACTTACCGGCAACCAGCCCGCCGTACCCGAAGCGCCCGCTGTGGAGTCGGTGGTGGATTCCAGTTCCTGCTCAATGGTCAGGGCACGCACATAGTTCAGGTTGGCCCCTTGACCAATTTTGGTTTCGATCTGGCAAAGGGCAAATGTAGTTGTGTCGATCCAGGCTTTCCCGATAAACGCCAGATCTTCCTTTCGTTTGGGGTCAAACTGAATTTCGTAGCAGATATGGTCGCCAATCTGAGTGGTATCGGCCAGAAAAAACTCGTACCAGTTTTTCCAGTTATCCCCAATGGGTGAGGCAAAATCCTTACCCAGAATGGGAATGTAATTGTCGTAGAAATTCTGGCTCACTAAGTTCGTTCCGCCCAGCAACTGCGAACTAAGCCCGGCGTCATCGACGGCTACCCCTTTAATTCGTGTTTTTCGGATATCTTCCCGTTTTCGTTCGGGACCAGTTCTATAATAATAGCGCGACACGGACTCAGAGGCCAGTAACGGTAATAAGCGATGCCCTTCATCATCAACGATCGAATCCTGTTTACTCATAGCTTCGTTGATCCGCTTGATGAGCGGATTACGTCGCATTCGTTCCGTTACATGACTTAAGGCAATGTCGGTTTTAACGTAGCTATCATATTCATAAGCGGCCAGTCGCTTGCGATCATTGATGGAGCGATTTTTCCGTACCTGCCGAAGCACGCGCCAGGCCGGGTTTTCGCCCGCCCGTACGGTCACCTCCTGCAAAGCCGTACCGGCGGGCATAAGTTTAAAATCAACCGCCTGCGACGGGCGTTCGGGATCAATAGCCTGCCGTAGGGCTTTATACCCCATGGAACTCACGGCTAATGAGTCTGACAGGATTTTAACTTTCAGTGTATAGCGACCCTTCTCATCGGTAAGCGTACCGCTCCGGCGGCCAAGCAGGGCAACGCTGGCAAACGGTATGGGTTCCCCGGTATGAGCATCCGTTACCAGTCCGGTAACCGTATACTCAGTCTGCGCTTGTACTGTATTACAGAAAATGCTTAGGGCAAAAAAGAAAACGAATAGTCGTTGCAGACGTCTCATAGAATTAGTTACGGTCTGCTAAATTACAAAAAACTTGCCAATCCCTATTTCTACAAGTTGCATGAAATGGTCTAATTAAGCCCTTAATTATTAAAATATTATCATTAACTGTTTCCTTCAGATTACTAGCTATATATACTCAAACATAAAGAATACAAACTGAGTATTTCCATCAGGCTAAACAGAGCGTCAATTTAACAAGAGTTTTGGATCAACCCACTAACCAGATACGGTCAGCGTCGGCTCCCTGTTCGGTCCACTCAACTAACACTTGCTGCGATTCAAGTGTGTTAACACGCTTGCCGGTATAATCGGGTTTTATGGGTAAGTCCCGATTATATCGACGGTCAACCAGCACCAGGAGTTCAACTTTCCTCGGTCGTCCAAAGGCAGTCATGGCATCGAGTGCCGCCCGAACCATCCGGCCGGTGGCCAGCACATCATCAATCAGAATGACTCGTTTATTTTCAATGATAAATGGAACATGGGTTGTATTGGGACGCAGCGGGGTATCGCGTCGGCGGAAATCATCGCGGTAGAAAGTAGCGTCTAAATACCCCAGCGGCACCGTTTGACCTAGCGCCCGGTTCAGTTCGCGGGCAACCCGCTCGGCAAAATAAATGCCACGGGGCTGCATGCCCAGAAGAACGGTATCGGCAAAATCCTGGTACGTTTCTATTAATTGCTGGGCCAACCGGCTAATTACTATTTCGAGTAGCGGGCTAGACAGAATCAGGCGTTGTTGGTTCATGAAGTAAAAATAGTCAGGAAGTCGTAATAGTCGGTAGTCGTTACTTAATTGTGCAGCGAAGGCAAGTTTCTTTTATCGACAGGATTACAGGATGAACAGGATTTCTCTGCTGACAAAATCCTGTTCATCCTGTAATCCTGTCAAAAATATACCTATTCCTTAATTCTACCTACCTTAGCAGTGCGATTGATCTGTTTGTGTACTGCACAAACCATGGCTATGAACCGAAGCTTTACACTTGGATTTTTACTGGTATTCGGGCTTGTTTTTTTCAAAAGCATAGCACAACCAGCTATTGGTGGCTTCTGGCTCGGCGTAACGTACCCCTCTGACCCCAAGCAGATTATCTATAATTATGCGCTCCAAATCAATCAAGCTACTTTTACATTAAGTGGTACAGCTCAAACATCGAATCCGTCGGTGCCGTTTGGCGGAGTTGCTTATATAAAAGGAGATATCTCGGGCTCAACAGTAACGTTTAGCGAGTCAGACAAAAATGGCAGCACAGCCGTTAAAAATATTTGTTTCTGGCGAGGCACTGTAACCTACAACCCTATTGACGAAAGTCTGATTGGTACCTACGAGAACATTGTGAATGGCACGACCTGTACTGATGTAGCGGGTGGCAAGGTGGAGCTGTATCGAATTGTGCTAAAATCCAGGCATACTACCTGCAAAGGCATCCCCATCAATTTAGTGGTTACGGGTAAAAACATTCGTTGGTATTCATCGGCTTCGGGAACAAATCTACTGGCAACAGGGAATAGCTATACGCCCAAAGTATCGCAGACCACAACATTTTATATTACCCAGACACTCTACCAAAACGAAAGTCCGCCCGTCCCTATCACGGTTGAGGTTATCGAACCTACCATCAAAGCAACGTCTACCAATTCAGGCTGCGACAAAACGAACGGATCGATAGAAGTGGTCGCTTCGGGCTCAACGGGCTGGCAGTATAGCCTGAACGGGGGCGCATTTCAGTCAACTCCGTTGTTCACCAGCCTTAATCCCGGTTCCTATACGGTGGTTGCCAAAGATTCTGCGGGTTGTCAGGCAGCACAACCCGTTACGATTACGGCCGATACCGCTCCAACTATTACCAGCCTAAAAAGTACACCCCCTCACTGCGAAACGGCCAATGGGGAAGTAAGTGTGGTGGCTTCGGGTGGCAAAGCTCCTCTGATTTACTCCATCGACTATGGAGTTTCATTTCAGGCAAGTCCGCTATTTACGAAGGTGGCAGGAGGAACCTATACCTTTCGGGTACGCGATGCGAACGGTTGTGAAGTGAATCGAGCACTAAGTGTACCGGCTTTCAAGCCGATGGTTATTTTGACTACTACTACTATATCCACGACCTGTGGGCAAGCCAATGGCGAGGTAACGCTGAGCACATCGGGAGGTACAAAACCGATCCAATACAGTATCGATAACCAGACATTCCAGCCCGGCACCAATTTTAGCGGCTTAAAAGCCGGTACGTATTTACTTACAGTCCGGGACAGTGCGGGCTGTACAGTCAGTCAGTCGGTTAGCGTGGCTGCCAGTACAGGGCCGCAACCAGTGGATGTGCGGATAACCGGTGCAGCCTGTGGCCAGCAGAATGGGACTCTGCTTATTAGCTCAACACGGACGACAGAACTGGATGAGTACTCGCTGGATGGGAACCTATTTCAGCGTACAACCGCATTTTCAGGCCTGAGTGGCGGGGCTTATACGCTGACGATCCGTGATAATCAGGGTTGCGCAATTTCCCAACCAGTTCTTGTTTCGCTCGACTGTGCCAACCTCGTTCACCTACCCACGGCATTTTCTCCCAATCAGGACAACCACAACGATGCGCTCACGCTGTACTTCACGTTTCCATCGCTAACCATTTCCCGGTTTACGGTTTATGATCGCTGGGGCGCAGTGATTTATAATCGTGCTAATTTTGTGCTATTAAGTGGTGAACCACTTTGGGATGGCCAACTGAATGGCCAGGCTGCCCCGGTTGGTGTCTATATCTACCGACTGGACTGCCAGTTTCCCGATGGCACCCAAACAACCTATCGCGAGTCAGTAGCCTTACTGAATTGACTAGTTATGAAATTTTTGATTGTTGGACTGGGCAACATTGGCCCTGAGTATGCACTTACCCGTCATAATGCTGGCTTTATGGTTCTCGACCGGCTGGCCGCACAACATGGCTTTACTTTCTCAATGACTCGCCTGGCCTATACCGCCAAATGGCAGTATAAAGGCAAACAGTTGTTTTTCATAAAGCCAACCACCTATATGAACCTCAGCGGTAAGGCTGTGCTGTATTACATGAAGCAGGAGAACATTCCTGTCGAAAACATCCTGGTTATCACCGACGATAAAGATTTACCGTTTGGTAAGCTTCGCCTGAAGCCCAAAGGGTCGCCAGGTGGACATAACGGTTTGAAAAGCATCGATGACGTGTTGAACACCCAGGAATACGCCCGGCTTCGGGTTGGAATTGGCAATAATTTCTCGAAAGGTAGGCAGGTTGATTTCGTATTAGGGGAGTTTCCGGAAGATGAAATGATCCAGTTACCAGACTATTTGGACCGGGCTGGTAATGCCGCACTCAGTTTTTGTACTATGGGCATACAGAATGCTATGAATAATTACAACCAATGATATAACTTTTTAAAGAATTTTATAATTTTACGAAGACATATTTTATAGATATCAATGACCCGCAAACCAATATATGATTTGGTTTTTAAGGTAAAAATAAGCTATCAATCAAAAAAAAGGCATAAATTCAGCATTATATTCGGAATAATATTCTGCAAAGGCCCTATATGGGCCTTTGCAGTTTAGGAATTTCTATAGACATTTGTGCGTTCAGTAATCAAAACCAAATAGAACAAATCAATGAAAACGCGTGTTATCTTTGCATCAGTAATTCTTGGATTAGGGTTAGTGATTTCACAGGCAAACGCGGCTACCACCACCAACACTGATGATAGCCCGGCAGCCAACAAGCCGGCAAGTACTATGCTTGTCAATGGTTCGCAGAAGCTTTTTGCTTCGTATATCGAACAAAACGTTGCCAAGTTTGTAAATACTACCAACTGGCAAAACTTTATGAGCGTTGTCTCGTTGTACAACCAAAACCCGGCCGCTGTGCTGACTCTCAGTGCTACCGACCGTGCAAAATTCAACGAAGCTGCGGCTCAGCTAACTAATAAACTGGCCAAGCACAAAGATGCAAACGCCAATCGCTGGATGAACCAGGCTGACCATACAACCCGGATGATTAATTTTATCTGGAATGCCAATCAACCAACCAGCGAAATGCCTGAAATTCAGTAATTTGGAATAAATGCCGAATTAGTCAGGTATTTGGAACAGAAAAGAGTAAAAGTTAGTTTTTCATGTAGAAAAGGTTAAGGGTTTAGGAATAGTCAGTATAGGGTTCTCTGCAATGTTCAGGGAACCTTATCTTTTTTATAGGGTTTTCGTTTTTTGACAGGATGAACCGGATAAGACAGGACTCCAAGAGTTACAATCCTGTCTTATCCGGTTCATCCTGTCAAAACCTATACATTCACTATGACAATTCAGGATCTCCGCAATCGTAACCTTATTGTATTCGAATGCATTAGTGGAAGCCGTGCTTACGGAACGGATCTGCCTACGTCTGACACGGACATACGGGGCGTGTTTGTCCTGCCCCAGGCTGATCTATACGGATTACGTTATGTGGAGCAGGTGAACGATGACAAAAACGACGTTATTTTCTACGAGCTGCGTCGGTTTGTCGAACTGCTATCTAAAAACAATCCCAATATTCTCGAACTACTCTGCGCGCCTGACGATTGCATTATCTACAAGCACCCTGTAGTTGATCGTCTGCAGCCCGCTGATTTTCTATCGAAACTGTGCCGGGATACGTTTGCAGGCTACGCCATCAGCCAGATCAAAAAAGCGCGGGGACTGAACAAGAAGATACTGAATCCAATGCCGAAGGAGCGTAAATCACTGCTCAACTTCTGCTATGTAGTACGTGGGCAAGGGTCGATTCCCGTTCTGGACTGGCTAGCTGATCGGGGTGGACAATCCGAAAATTGCGGCCTGGTAAACGTTCCACACGCCCGCGATGTTTATGCCTTATTTTACGACGAAACAGCCAAATTAGGCTTTCAGGGCCTCATTTCTGGTATCGATTCCGCCGAAGTCTCCCTCAGTAGCGTCCCCAAAGATCGGGAGCCCGAAACCTATCTGTACGTCAATCACGACGGCTATTCCAGTTATTGCAAAGATTACCGCGAGTATTGGGACTGGGTTGAGAAACGGAACGACGCTCGTTACCAGAATACCATCGAGCATGGAAAAAATTACGACGCTAAAAATATGATGCACACGTTTCGGTTGCTGGATATGGCTTTCGAAATTCTGGAAACAGGCCAGGTACTGGTACGTCGGCCAAATCGAGCAGATCTACTAAAAATCCGGGCGGGTGCTTTCGATTACGACGACCTCATTAGTCAGGCCGAACAAAAAGTAGTACAAATTGACGCTGCAGCCGCCAGAAGCTTCCTCCCAAACCGACCCGATGTTGATCGGATCAATCAGATCCTGGTCGAAATGCGAACGGAGCTGTATGCAAAGGGCAACGATTTTCAAGAATAGCCAACCAATACTGTGAGCAGGGCGATATACTACGACTCGCCACAAAAATCCATCTCACGTCTAACGAAGCAATGAAGCCGTCCATGCACTAACGTACCTGATTAGTACATAGACGGCTTAACTGGACCTATTCCCGCTTACAATCCACTAATGATTCGGGCGTACACATTGTTGGCCAAATTTCCATCATAGGTCATAGTCAGATCATCGGCCACATTTACGGTGATGCTGGCCTGACTACCCGAATTGGCATTTGTCCGCGTGATCTGGAAGCCTAAACTTGACGCTCCCCCACCACCAATAAATGAGCCAGAGGCCATTGTTAAAGTCAACTGACGCGATTCCAGCGAACTGACCACTGTCCATTGATTATTCGATACCGTTTTGGTGTCCCCTCCTGACACCTGTATACTGGTCATACCTGGTGGGAAGGCCAGCGTGTAGCCAATAGGAACTGTTATCGTGATGGTCACATTGCCCGCGGAGGTGGGTAGGCCCGCCACCTCAAACACAGTCACCACGAAGTTGCCCACGCTGCCCGATGCGGCAAAGTTAGCTTGTGGTAGTTCCAGATTAATGGTCAGATCGGGGCCAGCTACCCTCACGCTGGCACTGGCTGTACAGCCACCGGGACTGGTCAGCGTTACAGAGTAAGTGCCACTGGTAGTCACTGAAATCACTTCGGTGGTGGCCCCGGTAGACCACAGGTACGTGCCGGTGCCTACGGCTGTCAGACTAACCATTGGCGTGCCAGGTGTTAAGACCGTCGAACTGGGGGTGATGCTCACGGAAGGAGGTGCACTCACAGTTACGGTCAACTGAGTCGTTAAAAAGCTGCTACATCCCTTTGCCAGATCAATGGGGTCTAATTGCAATTGATACACCTGGGTTGACGGAACATCCGTAGCCGGAATTGGCGGTACTGAGGTCCGTCCAGGAATAGTACCCAATTGATAGAGAACCCGATAATTTTCCGGAGGAGCAGCATGGCCATTTTCCGACAAGGGAGGAGCCTGATCACCAACGCAATAACCCAGTGTGCCATAATAATTAGTGGGCCAGTGCGGGTTTATGTCTACGGGCTTTCCATTGGTTGGCATGGGGCCGGTAAACGGGCGATACAAAATCCGTAATTTAGTTTTCACCGTATCGCTTTCACAGGTCTCAACCGATTGTGTCAGGTAATAACTGTGCTCTTCCATAGGGTATTTATAGGTTGTACTCGTCGGATAGTACGTTTTACCAAGGCTAAGAATTACGTTATCGGTAGACCCAAGGGAAATTCGAGTAAATACACTGCCCGCTGGCATGAACGTGTTATTCGTATACGTGTAGATATTCACCGTTGCGCCAGCGGCAGCCGTAGACGACACGTATGAACTAACATCAGCACTGGGCAGTACCCGCATACAATCCAAAATAAGGCTATCGACGCTGGGTGGAGCAGGTCTTCCCTTTACAGTTAGCAGGGTTGGACTGGGGATACTGGTCACCGCTGGATCATTGGCCATCAGACGGATTCGGTAATTGCCGCCAGCAACGGTATTGCCCGGAATCGTAGCTCGATAAACGACTTCATTGCTGACCGAAGTGGCTAGTGGAACAGAAGCAATTGCGGAAAAGGTTGTGCCATCCGAAGCCATCTCAACGACTAAATTACCCGTTACCCCCGCCAGTCGTCCTGTCACGTCAAGCTGAGTGCCCGCACAAATTGAGGTCACGGCTAATGGTTGTGTCTCAATCGACTGGGCCCATACCGGCGTTCCCCATAAGGTCGCTAGAATCGTAATAAACCAGCACCTACATACATTTTGACTCATCTTATTCATCGACTTGGGATTGATTAACATAACTGTTGACCACCATGAATAAGCGTGATGCAAAAAAGGTAATTGGTATCTGGATGTTTTTATTCGTTTGTTAAGTTTACGGTTGCTGTGCTAAGCGAACTCGTACTTACTTCATCTGAATTTATTGGGCTTTAATATCCTTTGCTACCAGAGTAAGATTATTTCCAAGCTGATGTCCACCCCGTTCAATTTCGCGAAAAGTTGCCCCTGGAAGCGTTTGTCGGTAAGTGGTAAACTGATCAACCGGTACCTCTTCATCGTCCCGGCAATGGTAAAAGAAGAATCGACTGGTTGGGGGAAGGCGTTCGGCGAAATCTTCCTGCAGTTTTAACCCCTGTACCCATTCCTCTTTACCCGTCCAAAATGGGGGAGCCAGCAGGAAAACCCGGTCTACCTTTTTCGACGCCTTATATTCAGACAGGTATTTAAGCAGCAGGGAAGCACCCAATGAATGGGCAACCAAAACAGCATCGCCTTTGAGTTTCCCAATTTCATTTCCGATTTGCTTCAGCCAACCATAATCCGGGGCAGCTTCATCCGTCTGCATCCGGGGGTAACTGATCTCATAATCCATCCCCAATGCGTTTTGGAGGGAGGCCACCAACTTGGCGTCTGCCTCATATCCATCTTTACCTCCACCCTGTATAAAAAGCACTTGTTTTTTCATAGCCAGCGGGTAATACTAGTTTAGTTGATCGATGCTTCTAGAGTGAGTTCCAATGATCACAGATTTTCTTGATTCGGACCTTCATGCAGCAGTAGCCACGTTTTAAAACGATCAAGCTGGGTCAGTGCAATATTAGTAGCTGGTCAGGCATATTTTCGCCCTTGACTACGGCACCCGATTATTCCACGATCGTATGATTGATTTTCACATTTTTGAGCCTAAATCCGTTAACAACCTTTTTATCAATAGCCGCGTTTTTGCTTTCGACCGCAACGTTTTCGAAGATAAAATTGGATAGCCTGTCGTATTCTGAAATAGCCACGTCGAAGAACGTATCGCAACTAAGTTCGATATGTTTGAGACTCACATGGTCGGAGTAGGAAAGTGGTACATCCGGGCGTCCTTGTAAATCGAAAAACTGCGTCCAGGGTTTCACATACAGAAGGCTATGCGCCTGGCCTTTTATATTTTCGAGCGTTATGTATTCGTAAAGTTGAGGGGTATCTGGCCGCATCTTCAGCCACAACACCCGGCTAGCCTCGTTCACATGACAGTTACGCATGATAATGTTCCGGTTGTGAATCGCTTCGCTACCGCAGGTAAGTGCTGAATGGCAAAAGCCAAATTCACAATCCTCAATGATGATATTGGTGTTGGCACCGTTACTTGGCACACGGTCGGCCCAGGGGCCTTTACCACCTTTAAGGGCAATCGCGTCATCATTGACCGACATATAACACCCTTTAATCAAAACGTTAGAGCACGCATCCAGATCAATAGCATCCGTGCTGGGGGCTTTCACAGGTTTGTAAGGCGAATAAATATGCGCATCCAGTACTTTCAGGTTCTGGCACTGATAGTAATGACTGGTCCAGAAACCCGCATTATGCAGCTTAATATCCTGAACCTGAACGTTGTTGCATTTCCAGATAAATACCAGCCTCGGGCGGGAAACCTCCAGATTCGTACAGTTGGGATTTTCTTTTCGTCTGGCCCAAAAAGCTTCCCAAAAACGCAGCCCATTGCCATCAATCACCCCTTTTCCTGAAATTGTGAAGCCATCGACCTGATAGGCATTCACCAGGGCGGCAAAGTAATCCAGACTCTGGCCTTCCATCCGCGATGGCAATTTTGGGTAGTCAGCAATGTTATTGGAGCCTTTAAGGACAGCCCCTTCTGCCAGGTACAAATGGGTTTTGGGCTTGAAAAATAATGCTCCACTCATAAACGTACCTTTGGGGATCACCACTACGCCCCCGCCCTTCCGGGCTGCCATATCAATGACTTTCTGAATAGCGTCGGTCTGCACAAGGGTACTGTCGGCTGTTACGCCAAAGTTGGAAATCACATACGACTTTCCGAGCTGGGAAAGACTTACCTTGCGGATCGTCGTAAACCAGCTGCTGATCGGGCTTCCATCCGGAAACGAGGTTTTCACCACATTTTGCGCACTAAGTTGTACGCTTAGCGCCACCGCACACACCAATGCAACACCTATTATTCTCATATCGTATGGTACTGACTAGTCCTGACAGGTATACAAGTAATCTACCCCAAAGATACCCCACTCCTACTCAGAAATAGGTAAGAAAAAGTTATATAACCCATATAGGCACATAATAATGAAACCGACATAGTATGTCCGCTCGCAATAGCTCTTTGCTGAATAACTCCTGATTCAATCAGTTTTTCCCATTTTTATATCACCCTAAATCTAACTACGAATGTTCGCTAAACTTGTGGCCTTTGGTTTGATCACTTATCTAGCTTGTTCACTTGTACAAGCGCAGCCCCTCAATACCTTGTCGGCCCAGGAAAAGAAAGAAGGCTGGAAATTACTCTTTGATGGACATGATCTGAAAGGCTGGCATCGATACAATGGGAAAGGTGTTCCCGCAACCTGGAAAATAGAACAGGGCGTGCTGCATCTGGATGTTCCCCAAACAGCTACAACGGCCCGCGACGCAGGTGATTTAGTGACCGATGCGATAATTTCGGGTGATTTTGAGTTTAAAGCGGAATTCAAAATCGAAAAGTATACCAACAGCGGATTCTTTTTCTTTGTCCAGGAAGAAGCTCAGAACAAAAAAATTTATGATACCGGCCTTGAAGTTCAGGTGGGAGATGATGCGCTCTATCAAAAAGAGTCAGCCCATCCGCACAGCTCCGGCGATCTGTTTGGTCTGGCCGACGTCCGTATGCAGGAGCCCAAACCGCTGGGAAGCTGGAATCAGCTAACAATGAGCCTAAAAAAGAGCAAACTGATTGTTACCATAAACGGCTTCACCGTTCAGGAACACGACCTGACCAGCTCCGACTGGAAACAGCGAATGGCGGCCAGTAAGCTCAAAGATGCCCCCGTTGGGAAAGGAAAGCTCACGGGGCGAATTGGTTTACAGGACTGGAATACCAATGTCTGGTTCCGCAACATCAAACTACGGCCGCTCTAACCATTATGCTCAGCTATAGGTACGAATAATAAAAGCCGAATTTGGACCTACAGCTGAGCGCAATTACAATCGTAGTATTCTTCATCCCTCGTTGGTCAAAAAACGGTTGCGAAACCCTCCAGTTAAATCTGGCAGGTTCAGCACGGCCTGGAATGATATACCGGGCGTATTCGTTGGGGAGTTATTCATTAACGCCTGGGATGGCCTTCCAGGATATGCTCATGACCAATCGCGTGCTGTTGCTGACGCCCCCGTTTACCCAACTCAACACACCCTATCCCGCTACCGCTTATCTGAAAGGTTACCTGAATACGCTTGCCCTCTCTGATGGTGAGCCGGTGGTGGCGCATCAGGCAGACCTGGGTATTGAAACGATCCTGAGCCTTTTCTCCAAACAAGGACTGACCAATCTGTTTGCACAAGCCTCCGCCGTGGCGAACCTTAGCCAGAACAGCCAGCGGATGCTACGGTTACGGGCCGATTATGTAGCCACAATTGAGCCGACGATCCGGTTTTTGCAACACCGAAACCCCACCCTGGCTCATACCATTGCCGACCGGAGTTACCTGCCCGAATCCTCCCGTTTTGCGGAAGTCGATGAACTGGACTGGGCCTTCGGGACTATGGGACTGCATGACAAAGCACGGCATTTAGCCACCCTCTATCTGGAAGACATTGGTGATTTACTGGCTGAAGCGATTGATCCGCATTTTGGCTTCAGCCGATATGCCGAACGCCTGGGCCGAACTGCTACTCATTTTGATGACCTACAGGCTTCCTTAACGGCCCCCGATACGCTGGTTGGCCAAACGCTATTGCACTTGTTGGATCAGAAAATGGCGCAGTATCAACCAACCGTGGTTTGCCTGACGGTCCCATTTCCAGGAAATCTGTTCGGGGCATTGCTGTGCGGGCGGCATCTGAAACAACACTATCCGGCGGTTCGGGTAGTACTGGGCGGGGGCTATGCCAATACCGAACTCCGCAGCCTGCGGGAACCGCGCCTGTTCGATTATGTGGATTTTGTGAGTCTGGACGATGGGGAAGCACCTCTGCGCTCGTTGCTCGAACACCTGCGCGGTAAGCGAGAGGCTACTAACCTGAAACGGACATTTATGCGGGTGGATGGACAAGTGGTCTATCAAAACGGGGCTATCGACCGGGATGTAGCGCAGCGCGACACCGGCACCCCCGATTATGCCGATTTGCCGCTCAACAACTATCTGTCGGTGATTGAGGTGACTAATCCCATGCACCGGTTGTGGAGTGATGGTCGCTGGAATAAGCTAACCCTGGCCCACGGTTGCTATTGGGGCAAGTGCTCGTTCTGCGACATATCCCTCGACTATATTGCCCGCTATGAACCTCTCACCGCCGGGCTACTTTGCGACCGTATTGAAACCATTATGACCCAAACGGGGCAGAACGGTTTCCACTTTGTGGATGAAGCCGCTCCACCGGCGCTCATGCGGGACCTGGCGCTGGAAATCCTTCGCCGGGGATTAACGGTGGTCTGGTGGACCAACATCCGTTTCGAAAAAGCGTTTACGGCCGATTTGTGCCAACTGCTCAAACTATCGGGTTGTATTGCCGTATCGGGGGGCCTGGAAGTGGCGTCGGATCGGTTGCTTGAGCGGATGAAGAAAGGCGTTACGGTGGCGCAGGTGGCTCGCGTGGCCAATCACTTCACTACCGCTGGCATCATGGTTCATGCGTATTTGATGTATGGTTTCCCGACGCAGACTGATCAGGAAACCATCGACTCGCTGGAAATGGTACGGCAGTTGTTTGCCATCGGAGTGGTTCAATCGGGCTTCTGGCATCGGTTTGCCATGACCGCTCATAGCCCCGTAGGCCTGCATCCGGCCGGGTTCGACGTACAGCGCATTGGGCCTATCGATGGTCCCTTTGCCGATAACGATCTTGACCATGCGGATCCACTGGGGGCCGACCATGAGCGCTTTGCCGAGGGGCTTCGGAAATCGCTGTTCAATTACATGCACGGTGTTGGGCTGGAGATTCCGCTGGCCAGTTGGTTTACCTTCCGGGTACCACCCACCACCGTGCCACCCGATTACATTGACGAGGCCATTGCCGATACCACCGAAGACCTACTACGCAGCCATGCGCTGGTGGTCTGGCCGGGTCACGCGCCCACGCTGGCCATAGTGGAACCGCGTCGGGGACGGCGGTCGTCCACCCAGGGGCGATCGGTACCACAGGCGGAACTGACTTTTGCCCGGCGGCAGGATGATCTGGTGCTAGACTTACCCCTTACAATGGGTCAATGGCTGATGCAATACTGGCCCCAATTTAGCCAAAACGCACCCGTACCACTGACTCTCCAACAGCTAAGGGCTACCTTTGAGCAGGCTGGCCTGGGCAGTTTTCTTGCCTTTCAGCAAACTGAGGGCTGGGCCGACTGGCGAGCAGCAGGGCTGCTGGTGGTCTAAATCACTAGTCAACCATGCTTATTCAACAAAGCTCCGTTTGCTGGTGGCAGTTGGCGTTGGGAAATCGGCAGGAATGGGAATATCGACTTTGCCGGTGGCAGCCCACTGAGCACCCCGTTGCAGGCAGGTGATAAACCCAACGCATTCGACGGAGTAATCGACATGGCCCAGGGGCGTGTGAAAAATCCGACCTTTCCCATAGTTAATGGTCATCAGCATGGGTTCGTTGCGGTCGGTGCCTTTGTTCTCTTTTGACGAGAAAGCGGTTGCCAGCACGGTCATGTTCTCGGCGGGCCCGCGCAGACGGTCATACATCTCGTCTTTGGTATGCATCCAGGTTAATGGCATGCCTTTCGTAATGGGGTGGTTGGCATCCCGAACCGTAATCAGGAACTCGGCCTGTGCACCGTGCGATCCGGCGCGACCAGGCTGTGTATCTCGAATTAGCTTTCCTTCGTTGTCGTAATACACAAAAGGACCATCTTTTTCAGTACGGTCCCCCCACCCGCCGAGACCGATCATTTTGTTGTAGGCGGGCCACATAGGAAACGAATTATCGGCCGCATGAACTACCACCAGGCCGCCCCCTTTTTTTATGAAGCTTTCAAAATCAGCCTGCGTTTCGTCGGACCAGGGAGCAGCATTCCAGCCAAAGTTGCAGATGACAAGGTCGTACTTAGAAAAGTCGGGGTGGAAGCTGGAGTCTGCCCTGGCTTTGGGTAAAGCTTTGGTCGTCTGAACACCAGGGATTTTATATTTCTCAATCAGGGCATCTCCGTTCCAGGTATAATAAGATCGCTTTACGTCGACCGAAAATTTACCGGTTTCTTCGAGGTAGCGCTTCATCATAAAGGTGATCTTAGGCCATTGTTCATGGTTATTCTGCCCATCTACAATAAGTGTGCGTATAACGTTAGCCTTGCCTTTTTGGGGTGATTGAGCCTGAACATACGTGCTGGTACCAATTAGCAGTACGAGAAGAGCGAATAGCGATTTCATAAAATTTTGTTTGACGATACGAGGGCATACCAGTTCTGAATCTGCCGCAGTGGACTGCATACAGAGTTATAGTCTTCAAAACAAGTAATGGATTGAATCTACTTTAGCTTCCTTATGAGATCAGCCCGTAGCCCATTTTGTAGAAGACAATGGAGCTTCCTGTCCGCTCCTACTACGCCCCGAACGAATTTCCATCCAGATTGTCAACTGCAATAGGAAGTAATCACTTTTCTTCTGAGGGTTAGGGCAATACGACGATCTTACCAGCACCCTGATTTTGCTCCATGAATCGGTGGGCCTCCACGATCTGATCTAACCGAAACACCTGGCTCACCGATAGTTTCACCTGGCCCGCTTCAACCTCGCGGATAAACTCCTGAAAAGCTGTTGTTGAACTACTGATCTGGCCAGAGTCGTAGACAGTCAGCTTAACCGTAGACGGAATGAACTCCATGGGCGCAAAGTTCGGTATTGCCCAGGTTTCGGATAACATACCACTCATGCAGCCCATACCACCGGGCTTGAGGCAACTCAATGAATCGTGCAGGGTAGATGTACCTACCAGCTCCAGCACCTTATCAACGCCCTCGGGAAAAATAGCCCGTACTGCCTCGCTCAGTTTCCCGTCATCGATTAATACGTGTGTGGCTCCATTATCCCGCAAGGCCGATTCTTTCTGCACATTTCGGGTAGTAGCCAGTACCGTAAGACCCAGGTTTTTAGCGATCTGAATAGCCAGCATGCCTACCGACGACGTACCTCCCCGTACAAGCAGCGTTTCGCCGGGTTGAATACCCAGGGCCAGCTGTAGCGAGCCGTGTACGGTCTGAAACATTTCCGGAATGGCACCCAGCACCTCCCAGGGAAGCATGCTCTGAAACGGGTGCAACAAGTGTTTGGGCAAAACCGTGTACTCGGCATAGCTGCCGTCAAAGTCCCGACCCATACCGCCCATCAGTGCCATTACCGGCTGGCCTTTGGCATACTGGCCGGAAGGGTCGGTTTCCACCTCACCAACGCATTCGATACCCAGCACTCGCGGGAACTGAACATTGGGCGATAAGCCTTTGCGGGTCATCAGTTCAGACCGGTTCAGGCCAAAGGCGTTCACTTTTACCAGCACCTGCCCATCAGTTGGAATAGGTATAGGCCGCTCCTGGAGAACAAGCTCCTCGGCTGAGCCGGGGCGATGGATGACGACAGCTTTCATGAATCAGCGAAGAAAAGGTATGAAACCGTTATTGATGTCTGTAAAATTGACGCATTATACGTTAGTCAGGAATAATCTAGCGTAAGAAATAAGCTTAAACGAGAGTAAGCCAATCAACCCTATTCATCCTGTTTGATTACCTGGCGTTACAAAAAATGCCTTAGTTCAGTTGCCAAATGGCGTAGCTGAACTAAGGCAACTTACTGTCCATCAAGGATGAGCGAACCTTAAAGCCAAAAATACTATTGCACAAGTTTCATAGTAACAGGGTCCCAATGCACGATCTTTTTGCTTAAAAAACTAGCGTTACAAGATAAGGCTGGCGCGGCTGCCCGGAAGCCGAACGTAGCATCCTCAACAACAGGTTTACCCATTCTGATGGCATCAAAGAAATTAGTGAAGTGGTCTAGATGGTCGCTGTAGCCATCAGGGGCTTTAAAGACAATATCTTCTTTGGTTGGTCTTTTTCGCTGGTCGGCAGTCCATTTGGCGTCGTACTCCTTCTGCATGTCATCCTGCATACGTTTGGAGAACGTGAACAAAGAGTCATAACCGCCAAAGCCAGGCGCTTCGGGCATAAGACTATGTTTAACGCTGATGTTGTTACCAACCACATCAATGACTCCTTCCGAACCAACCAGGCGGATCACTTCCTGCCCGCCTGTGCCACTAATAAAATTCACCTGTAAGGTTAACTGAAACGCAGCGTGTTCCGGGCTATCGGGATATTGCATCACGCCCGACATTACATCAGGTAGATTTCGTCCGTCTTTCCAATAGCTGAACTGCCCGGTACTATAAATGCTTTTGGGTCCTTTTGAGTTGGTGATAAAGTGAGAGCCGCTCAACAGGTGAATAAATAAGTCGCCTGCTACGCCCGTACCCACTTCTTTAAAGGCCCGCCACCAGAAAAACTTTTTGGCATCGAACGGCATTTTGGCCGTAACACCAATAAACCGTTCCCAATCGGTGGTCATGGCATCCGCATCCTTGGGAATTGTGTATTCCCAGGCGCCAATCGAGCTTTGCCGGTCATACACGGCATTCACCATGTTGAGTTTACCAATTTCACCAGCTGCCAGCAGTTCTTTTGCCTTGGCATAACCGAGGCTACTAACCCGTTGACTGCCCACCTGCAATACCTTGCCCGCTTGTTTGGCGGCAGCTATGACCGGATAGCCCTGGCTAATTTTATAGACCATCGGCTTTTCGCAATACACGTGCTTGCCTTTCGCCAGCGCATCCAGGGTAATACGTGCGTGCCAGACATCATGCGTAGCAATAATCACCGCGTCGATGTCTTTCCGGTCCAGGAGTTCTTTATAATTACGGGTGGTATATAGTTCATTGCCAAATTTTTCTTTGGCGTTTTCCAGTCGGCCCGTATATAAATCGCAGATGCCTGCCAATTCAACACCCGGCACTTTAAGGGCTGTAGCCAGGTCAAAATGGCCCTGAACGCCATACCCAATAACCCCCAATCGAATGGTATCATTGGACGAAACCGGTTTTTCATAATGTAGGATGCGTTCTTCAGCTTTTGCCTGAGCAGCCAGTGACGACAAAGGCGAGGATGCCGCCACCAGGCTGGTCGCACCAATTTGCTGCAAAAATTGCCTTCTTGAGGTTGAGGGCCGGCCGTAGCCGCTATCTTTTTTCATAGGAAAAATAAAGGAGGATTTAGAGCTATTTTACTAAGTAGCTAACGAAAGCGATTTTCCGGCTGTCGGGGCTCCACGAAGGTACGTTGATTGTGCCTTGACCTCCATAAAAGACGGGGGTTATATCTTTGACGGCTTTGGTTTTGGTATTCATCAGGCGTAGCTTAACGTTTTTGCCAAATAAATGGGCTTGTTTTTCATCAGACATGTAGGCGATGTAAACGATCCAGTTATTATCGGGCGAGGGGTGCGCAAACCAGTTCGAATTTTCATCAAAGGTCAATTGCTCGGGTTTTGAGCCATCGGCCAGCATCCGCCAGATCTGCATGTGTCCGGTACGGTACGAGTTGAAATAAATGTATTTCCCATCGGGCGAGTAATCAGGCCCATCGTCCAGGCCTTCGCTACTGGTCAGTCGTTTTTCGGTTCCTCCGTCAATCCCGATAGTGTAAATATCAAAATTACCGTTGCGCTCTGCACAATAAGCTAAGGTCTTGCCATCGGGCGTCCAGCCATGCCAGAAGGATGGCACTTCGGGGGTGATTCGTTTTGGCTCTCCGCCCGTAATAGGAAGTATATAAAGCGCGGATTTGTAGGATTTTGTCGAAGGATCACTTTTGTCATTATGACTGACTACCAGCCATTTTTTGTCCGGAGAAATACCGTGGTCATTGTTGCATTGGGTAACAGAACCCGTATTAAGTTCGGCAACTTTTTTTGATGCCAGATTTAGAGTATAAATCTTACCCTTACTATTGAGAACCAGATAGTTGTCAGGGTGCCAGTTGGGGGCTTCAAAATGGGTATTGATAGACAGAATGGTATCTATCTTTCCCGTTTTGATGTCGAGCGTCTGGATATAACTCGTGGTATCTTTTTTGATTTGTGCCACTGAGCTAAACGACCAGAGCATACAAACGGCGGCCAGGCCAAGCCAACTGAAACGAGGTAGCGTAATTCGTACTTGAGGGAAATTTTTCATACAATCAGGATTTGAGGTAAGGGCGTCCGTACTCGACAAGGCAAAAGTAATCAGTTTATTTCTATTTTATAAAAAATATATAATAGATTTTATTATTACCACATTTTAACAAAATAACCATATATATGAACTAATTAATTAGGTGGATAAACCCTATTTTTGCCGGAAGATGAAGAAGTTTGACGATGACAAGTATATAGCCCACCTGTCAATTGATTGTGTGATTTTTGGCTATAGGAATAAAGAATTGAACGTGCTGATTTCCAAATTTAAATTTGGGAAAGGAGCCTGGTCATTACCGGGCGGTTATATCCTGAAAACGGAAGGGATTGATAAAGCGGCATGCAGGATATTGAACGAACGAACGGGTCTGGAAAATATCTATTTAGAGCAGTTTCGGGTATTTGGCGATGAAACGCGTATCGTGAACAGTCGATATAAGGAAACGATAAAGTCGGAGCTTACTACGTTTGATGACCAACGATTTGATTCGGCTGTGGTCGAGTGGCTAACAAGCCGATTTGTGTGTATTGGTTATTACGCCCTGGTTGACATCAATACAGTCAATCCACAAGCTGGGGAGTTTGATGAGTATCTCGAATGGCGAAGTATCAAAGACATTCCTGAAATGATTCATGACCACGGCGAGATTTTATCGTTCGCGCTCGAAGCCCTTCGTCAGAACCTTGACCAGAAACTTATTGGTTTCAATCTGTTGCCCGAAACGTTCACGATGCGGGAGGTTCAGGAACTGTACGAAGCCGTTTATAACAGACCATTTGTCATCACCAATTTCCAAAAGAAGATACTCGATCTGAACGTATTAGAACGCCTGGAGAAGAAATTTACAGGTGCCGCCAACAAAGCGCCTTATTTGTATAGGTTTAAGAAACAGGCTTAACCTGCGTTAAGCCCTGAGCTGTCAGGAAGCGATGCCTTTCCAGCCATCGGTCCGTCGGGCGGTCATTCTCAGCCGCAGCCTGGAAAGTATGTTCAACTCCGTCCTGGTCAATTGCAGATAGCCGAAAGCAGCCTTTCACAACAAAGGAGTAATGTTTACAGAGAAAACCCGCCTGCAAAATAGCCTACCGACGTCTTATCTGGCGCTGAGTTACCCTTCCTTCAAGTAATTTTAATTCGCTTTCCTCAACTGGAAGAAAGCGGTCAAAGTGGCTGCATAACAGCTGAATCGATAGCGGTTCCAGCCTTATTGCTCTGAGCAGGTAGTTTGATTGTCAGCACACAAAAAAGCCAACCCTCAAAATGGAGTTGGCTTTCACGTTTTCTTAACCTAAACTAAGTCCGTTGTTATGTATGTTGTTTTTATATATGATGCATGTAGATCAATATCATATATCTTTTAATTCTGTCCGCTTACCCGGTTCTGCTCGGCCGATGTGGCTGAATTGCGTTGGCGGGCACTTTTTACGTTCTGATTACCGAAGCGATAGGTAAATGTCAGTCTGATTTGGCGACTCTCCCAGCGCGATTGCACCCGAAAATCAATATCCTGAACCGCAGCCCGACCGTTGAAATGATTCAGCCAGAACGGGTCATTTACGTTTAATTTCAAACTACCCTTACCATCCATAACTTTCTTTTGCACTCCTACGCTGAAGCCACCCATCGGTTGTGCCCGGTAGAACCCGTACTGCGATGCCGAATTGTACCAGCCTGACACCTCCGCCGACAGCGTTTTGCTCAGTGTAAAGTTGTTCGACATATACAGGTTGTAGGCTACTATCTTCACTTCGTAGGGACTACCTGAATACACGGTCTGATAATGTTGGTAGTAGGTGCTGATGTTATTCTGCATGCGCCACCATTTAGCAACCGTTATCGGGAAGCTCAGATTCAGACTTATGTTGTCCATAGAGCCCATATTTTCGGCAGTCACGTAGGTAATATTCTCAGCGGGAATCTGGCGGGGCGTTTCCTGATTAATAAAATCCGTGGTACGGCTATAGTTCAGCGTAGTCGTGAATGCGTTCTTGTAAACGTGCGTCAGCTCAACCGAATTGGTATACTGAGGCCGCAGGAACGGATTCCCTTTCTGATACGTGTATGGATCCAGATAGAACACAAACGGATTCAGATTCTGGTAATCAGGACGGTCGATCCGGCGACTGTACGACAGGTTCAACACGTTGTTGGTATCCAACTGCCGCGACAAAAACACGGTCGGAAACAGATTCAGGTAGTTTCGATCAACAGTTTGGTTCAGCGTAATCGAATTACCAATCGAGTGTGTATGTTCGGCTCGTAAGCCTGCCTGAACTTTCAGCTTGCCAAATTTACCTGCGTAGTTAAGGTAACCAGCATTGATATTTTCTTTGTACAGAAACTGGTTCGAGCGGCTGGCATCGGGCAGCCATTGCCGATTTTCCTGTTGCAGCGTATCGTAAAGCGTGTTGTTATCGGCATTAACATAGCTGCTTTTCAGGCCCGCTTCAAACTTGCCTCCATTTTTAAGCGGATGCACATAGTCGGTTTTGAACGCCCATATATTTATGGTTGACGGCATGTTACTCCGAACATCCTGATTAGGTCGAAAAATCACGTTTTCGGAGTTGAAATATTGGGTAGCCAGATTATTGCCACTCTTACCATTGTAGTGAACATAATCAGCATCAACGGTCCACTCGCGACCTTTGCCGTAGTCGAATTTATAATTGACATTACCCGTCAGGTTCGACAACAAGTTACCCTGGTTTGTCTGCGTAATTGCCTTGCTGGTCAGTTGGTGGTTTTCATCACTGATAAGCGTATTGTTCTGACCCGACGACCGCCAATCGTTTGAGAAGCCATTTACCAATACCCCAATCGTGCTTTTATCGTTGATGAAGTAATCCATACCCGCTTTGTACGAATGGCCGGTAAACTGGTTAGGGCGAAACGAATTCTGATCAAAGTAGGTCGTATGCCCATTGTAAGGAATGTTCCGGGTAATCTGATTGCTTTGTGCACTTTGCCGATTTACATAGCTATAGTTACCGAACAGATTGATTTTCCCTTCGCGGTGATTCAGATTCAATGAAGTGTTGAATTTTGGAAGATCATCGCGCACCCCGTTCAGGTTATTCACCCAACCGTAGCCGGTGCCAAGAATGAAGGTTCCGTTAGTTCCGAAATTCTTGTTTTTCTTCATCTTGATATTGATGATCCCTGAGTTACCAGCGGCATCGTACTTAGAGCCAGGATTGGTAATGATCTCAATAGAAGCAATGTTATCGCTGGGTGTGTTCTTCAGCAGGTTCGATACTTCCTGCTGCGAGAGGTAGGTTTGTTTACCATCAATGTAGACGATAACACCCGCCTTGCCTTTCAACTGAATCTGATCATTCTGACGGTCGATGGTAACGCCGGGCGCTTTTTCCAGCACTTCCAGCGCCGTATTACCACTAGCCACAATGCTGTTCTCCACGTTCATAACGGTGCGGTCAACCTGCTGCTCAATAAAGGGTTTCTGCGCTACAACGTTTACTTCTTTCAGATTTTTAGTTTCATCGCTCATTGCCAGAGCGGGCAGTTCGTGCGCCGGATGCGCTTCATCAATTGCGAACGGTACACTATACGTTTTTCGATAACCGATCTGTTGGGCAGCCACCAGATACTGGCCGGCGCCTACATTTTCGAAGGCATATTTCCCATCGATATCGCTGATAGCGCCTTTCACGAGGGTCGAATCTTTTGCTTTCAGGAGCATCATTGTGGTGAACTCAAGCGGCTTGCCAGCTTGTGTTCCCACGTGTCCATTTACCGTTCCCCGTGTCAGAACCTGCCCAAACGCCGTTGTCAGCGTCAGCAGAAGGAGGGTTGAAAAGGAGAATAACGTTTTCATAAGTATTGCTGTTTTCAGAAGGTTGCTTTGCTTTGTATATTAAGTACATGGCAAAGGTAGGTAGTGGGCATCACAAAGTACCTGTTCTTACACAAGCGGTCTGAACGGCAGTATGAGCGGATTTTAGAAAGGAATTGGTATTCGAAGGGGTACTTTCAAGCTAAAGACACAGGCAACAAGGAGAACGTTGCATGGTCCGAACCGGGATTTAGCAGATTTTAGGGATTTCCAGGATTTTGTTTTTAACTGATTCACGTTAACAACGTGCGAAACAAAATCCAGCCAATCCCTAAATCAGCTAAATCCCGGTCACAGTTTAATTCCCACGGCCCATACACTGGTATCGGGGCCCTGGCCTGCCCGGAATGGGCTGTTGGGTTCGTAGCGGAAAAACAGTTTAGAATCGCCCCGGAAACCAAGTTCGGTGGTGAGTCCCCAGCGAATGGGATTCAGGTTGTAGGCGTTGTGGTTCCGAACGGTTGATCCGCCTTCGGGCTTCACTTTTGTATAGCTATCCAGGCGCATGCCCGCATAAGCGCCCACGCTCCAGCTAAATCCCGATCTAAACGATACGTTCAGCATAAGGGGCAGGTTAAGCTGTGTGGTTACGAGTTTAGACCTGTGAAGATCGACATTGGCTGGTTCGATAACGACTTGACCATTCTGCTCGACTAAGGTATTCCGATCGGTAAACATAAAGTTGTTCCAGGCAACTTCAGGACCGGTTATGAGTCGAAGTTTGGTTGAACCACTTACCGCAATCGGAATGCGTTTCTGCCAGGAGAGCGCCACGAAACGGGAACCGATTGGGCTCAGCTCATAGCTTGCAGGAAGCGAACCTCCGAAGTTATTTAAGCCGATGTAAATGCTGAAGTCGGAGGTGACGCGTGAGTAGTTTCGGGTTTTGGTTCTCGTTACCTGAGTTGAAGAGGTTGAATCAGTCGTGATGGTAACGGTGGTCGATTGCGCGAACGAAGCAGTTGAAGCAGCGATCAGGGCAGTAGTCAGGAGGTGTTTGAAGGAGTTCATCGTTGTTGTCGTTTAAGGTTCAGGGTTTGGGAAAATGGATGGTTGAAGGGTTTAGGAATCTACTCGCAGTAGAAGGGTCGTCAATTGTATTTGTTGTGGTATTTGACAGGAAGATGTCAGAACCCCGGATGCAGGTTGCATGAGGTTGAAAAAAAAATCAGAAAATTTTTTTGAGGCCAATTAGGTATAGGTCGTAGTAGAAGCAACCCTCATGTTCTCGCCCGGCTTTGCCGGGCGAGAACATGAGGGTTGCTTCGTTAACCAATAACTTAATAATCAATAACTTGTCTCTAAGAAACAGGCAGGTAAATCGTAAACGTAGCGCCCTGTCCGGGCTGGCTAACGGCCGTAATAGCCCCCCCATGATTGGCTACTACTTTCTCGCAAATGGCCAGGCCAATTCCCGTACCTGCGTATTCATTGCGGCTGTGCAACCGCTGAAAAACCTGAAAAATGCGGTCTATATATTTTTCATCAAAGCCAATTCCATTATCCGACACTCTGATCTGATGGTAGGCAACTGCCAACCGGGCAGGCTTAACTGCGGGTGGTAATGCGCTAGCGACTACTTGTTCAGCTTGTATCTGAATGCTGGGAGTTATACCGGGTTTCTGAAACTTCAGTGCATTACTCAATAAATTCTGAAACAATTGCCGTAACTGCGACTCATCGCCCGAAACTGTTGGCAATGTATCTACCTGAATATGAGCCCCAGTCTGCTTGGCAGCGACTTCCAGATCATCCAAAACCCCCGCTACTACCTGATTAAGTGGCACCGACATAGTAGCCTCCTGGCGAGTTGATATTCGCGAAAACGTCAATAAGTCTTTAATGAGCAACGACATCCGGCTGGCAGCACTTTGCATACGTTCCAGATGGTCGAGTCCCTCCCCTAGTTGATCGGTATACTGATTCTTGAGTAGATCACCGAAGGACTGGATTTTCCGGAGCGGTTCCTGCAAATCATGACTGGCGATGTAGGCAAATTTTTCCAGGTTTTCGTTTGAGCGACGAAGGTCATGGTTTGAGGCCATCAGCTGCTCCGTTCGTGCCTGTACCTGCTGTTCTAGTTTTGTAGCAAGTTGTTTCTGTTCGTGAATATCTGTGGCGGTTCCAACCCAGAGCTGAATCTCACCGGCCTCATCCCGAATGGGCAACGCCCGGTTTAAATGCCAGCGATACATGCCATCGGCCCCTCGACGGTAGCGATTTTCCACCACAAACGTGCTACCGTCGGCCAGAGACTTTTTATACATGTCCAGCGTATAAGGCAAGTCTGCCGGATGAACTACAGCCTGCCAGCCCCAGGCTTTCGACTGCTCGAAATCCAGACCGGTATAATCATACCATCGTTGATTGTAAAAATTCACTTCGCCTTCGGGCGTATTGGTCCAGGTCATCTGGGCAATGGCTTCCAGTAGCGTTCGGAAACGCAACTCGCTCTCTTCAATAGCCCGGCGTGTTAACACCTGTTCCGTAACATCAATGGCCATATCAAGTACGGCGTATACCTGCCCGGCAGCATTACGAAGTGGTTTATACGTAAAATTGAAGTAGAATGTTTCTAATTGTCCATCTACGATCAGCTCGGCCCGGGCGGCCTGCGCACTGTATTCAATACCGGAGGTATATACATCATCCAGAAGCTGTAGAAATGGCTGTCCTTCCAATTCTGGCAGCGCTTCCCGTAATGGCTTGCCTACAATGCTATCGCCTTTGCCCCATACCTTCAACATAGCTTCATTGGGGAGTTCAATGACCAGATCCCGACCCACTAATAAACTGATGGCAACGGGAGCTTCTTCAATCAAACTCCGAAAGCGTTGTTCACTCTCCTGGAGCGCTCTTTTGGCTTTAACCTGCGCGGTTAGCTCGGTGGCTACAACCAGCACATCATTAACAGACCCTGAACTATCGCGCACCGGAGCATATACAAAATTAAAGTAGGCTTCTTCCAATTGCCCGTTTCGGTGTAATCGGGCAAGAGTTTCGAAACCGTAGTGGGCGTTGCCCGAATCATAAACGCTTTCCAGCAACTCAATGAAGCCCTGACCTTCCAATTCAGGCAAGGCGTTAATCAGTGGTTTTCCAATAATTGACGCATTTTTACCCCATATTTCCAGAATGGAACTGTTTGCGGTTTCAACGATCAGGCTACGGCTATTCAGAATACTGATGGCTACGGGAGCCTGGTCAATCATATTCCGAAACTGCTCTTCGCTTGCCCTCAGTTTGGCTTCGGCCTCCACTCGCTCACTGATGTCCTGGGCAATAATAATGATGCTCTGGTCTTCATCCTGCGCATCGGCTACCGCGGTGACATTTAATTGCACCCACCGAATGGAGGTGTCTTTGTGGATATACCGCTTTACCAGATTGAAGAAAGGTCGTTGCCCACCCACGACTTCTTCAAACAACTGACGGTTGCTCGCCCGGTCGTCGGGATGGGTTAGGTCAAAGCTATTCAGCGTATATAACTCATCTGCCGAATAGCCCAGCAATTTCGTGTAGGCTTCATTCACTAAAGTAAAATTGGCCTTCTGATCGGTGAAGCCCATAGCCATCGACGTATTGTTGAAGGCGATGAAAAAGCGTTCTTCGGCCTCTCTGAGGGCTTTATCTTTCTCTTTCTGATCGGTAATATCCAGGGCAATCCCAGAAATAGAAACAGGCTGTCTGGCAACATCAAATAAGTACTGCCCGATTACCTTGACCCAATGGACTGTTCCATCTTTCCAGACAAACCGAGCTTCGTAGTTTATGGCCCCTGTCTGCATCGCTATAGTATGCGCCTGATCCCGGATAGGTTGATCCTCTGGATGAATATGGTCAATGAATACATTCCAGTTGAAGCCAGTCGTTTCATCGCCCGTTAATATTCGGCCGAACGAGGGCGAGTAAAGTACATCGTTCGTTTCTACGTTGATGAAAAAAGAACCTGAACCTGAGCCTTCCAGCGCAATTCTGGCCTGTTGTTCAGACAGGATTGCCTTTTCCTTAGCCAGTACTTCTTCTGTAATATCCTCGGCAACGCCCGAAAACCGATAGGCTTCTCCGGCTTCGGTGAAATGGGTTTGCCCGGTGAAACGTACCCATCTCAGCTTACCATCACTCACGCCAATGGTCCGGAAACTGGCATCGTAGTGCCCCCCCGACTCAGGATTGAGCGCCCATTGTACAGCCCCATTTACCCGATCCCGATCATCAGGATGAATATAATCCAACGTTTGGGCATAGATCTGGCTGGCTGCATTGGTTAACCCACACAGTTCCTGGCAGCGGGCATCCCAATTAACAACTCCCCGAATGGGGTCTAGTTCCCAGGTACCGAGTTGGGCCGATTTCAGGGCAAATCGTAACCGTTCTTCACTTTCTTCATGGGCCTTCTGCAATCGAACCCGCTCCGTGATGTCCTGCATGGCCCCCACCATCCGCAGCGGTTTACCGTCCCGGTGCAATACATAGCCCCGGTCATACACGATAGAATAACCACCATCTGCGCGCTGAAATCGGTACTCGTATGACCAGTTTTCCCCACCCTGGTCAATAACCTGATGAAGACTAACTAACACCTGCTCTTTGTCGTCAGGATGAACATGACTAGACCAGGACTCCAGACCATTCGTGATTGTTTCTTGTGGACTGTAGCCAAACAAAGTGGTATAGCCTTCATTCCACTCTATTACATTGGCCTCTAGATTCCAATTCCAGACCGCATCCCGCGTGGCCTTTGTTAACAGCTCAAATAGTTCGCTGGTTGTTACTACGTCTGTATTCAATGGTATTTTTCTCCCAAACGTTTAATAGAGTTCAACAAGTTGACCTCGTAGTATGCCGATTCATCTCATAACCGTACAGGACATGATCTGTTTATTTATGGTTAGAGGATTCGCTATTGCTGCGTTATTCGTAGTAAGATCTATTTTCTCTGCTATCAAGAAGTCAATATATCCCTAAATATACAGCTACCTAAGGCAAACTCATAGTTCATTAAAGCTGTCACCAACTGATCGTCTATGTTCGCACTACAAATTTAATTTTTTACGATTTGATATATACTACAGGTTATCATCATAGCGATATATACACTATCAAATCGTGTATTATTGTCAGCTATGCTTATTGATTATACGTACGATAAAACCAGTGCTTCAGGCGTTCAGCCAATAATACATAGCTCCCTACAACCCCAATAATAGCTCCGTAAAGTGAACCCGGCATGGCTACAAACCCGAACACCTGAGCTAGTGGGCTAATGGGTAGCAACAATACTACCCCCACAATCAGGCCAGTCGCGATTAGTAGCCATTTACCCGGTCGGCTCCGGTAAAACACCTGCCGGGTTCGAACCACCAGAACAATAGTGGAAGCCGACATAACGGATTCCACGAACCAGCCTGTTTGAAATAAGGCTTCATGCGCGTTGAATACCCATAGTAATACCCCAAAACTCAGGTAGTCGAAAATTGAGCTTAGAAGTCCGAACGTCATCATGAATCGCCGAATAAACGTCATATCCCATTTGGCAGGTTTTTCAATGGCAGTTGGATCTACATTGTCCGATGCGATGGTCATTTCGGGCAAATCGGTCAGGAGGTTTGTCAGTAAAATCTGGACAGGCAGTAGCGGCAGGAAGGGTAAAAAAATAGACGCGCCCGCCATACTGACCATATTCCCGAAGTTGGCGCTGGTGGCCATAAAAATGTACTTCATGGTATTGGTAAAGGTGCGTCTCCCCTCCCGAACGCCATCAATCAGTACATTCAAATCCTGTTTCAGGAGCACAATATCCGCGGATTCTTTAGCCACGCTCACCGCCGAATCAACGGAAATACCCACGTCGGCGGCATGAAGGGCACTGGCGTCATTGATCCCATCGCCCATATAACCGACAACATACCCCCGTTTTTTTAGGGCCAGAATAATGCTTTCCTTTTGGTTAGGCTCAATTTCGGCAAAGACATGAGTGGTTGTTACTTTATGGCGAAGGGCCTCCGAGCTGAGTTGGCGTAATTGCGAGCCAGTTAGTACTTCCGGCGTTTTAATACCAATGGCAGTAGCCACTGCCTGCGCCACCAGCACATTATCGCCGGTAATCATTTTGATCTGAATCCCAAGATTCCGAAGCGTACCCAGCGTTTCCTGAATGCCAGCCTTAGGCGAATCGAACAGGCTGATGAAACCCAGAAAGGTCATCCCGGCTTCGTCTCGTTTATCAATCGTCCGCTTGCCATTGGTGTTCTTTGTTGCCAATCCCAGGGTCCGAAAGCCGTTGGCACTTAGCTCCTGAAAGGTTTTCTGAATCGTGACCAAATGCCCGGCTATTGGTTCGGGCGATGGACCACCGGTATCCACAAACTGGCAGACATCCAATGTGTTTTGCAAAGCCCCCTTGGTCACCATAATCGTTTGCCCGTTTTCTTCGGTTAAAATCGTTAACCGCTTCCGAATGAAATCGTAGGGAATCTCATCCACGCGAGGATAGCTGGAACTATCGTCAGGGACGAATGAGAGGATGGCAACATCAATTGGGTTATGAAATCCCTGCTGTAGCTGTGCATTTAGTTTCGCCAGCAGACCAGCACGGGCGGAACGGTTGCCGTTCACGTCGATGATCCGGTCAACCTTAACAGTTCCATCCGTAAGCGTACCGGTTTTATCGGAGCAAAGCACATTCATGCTCCCCAGATTTTCAATGGACGACAAGCGTTTGACAATCACCTGTTTTTCAGCCATCCGACTAGCGCCCTTGGCTAGGTTGATGCTGATTATGGCGGGTAATAATTGGGGAGTCAGTCCAACCGCAATAGCCAGCGAAAACAGAAATGCATCCAGTACCGGCTTGTGCAGGAAGACATTGATGGCAAAAATCAGAAACACCAATACCATCGTTATTTGCATGAGCAGATAGCCAAACCGACGGATACCATGCTCGAAATCCGTTTCGGGAGGAGTGCTGTTCATTCGTTCGGCAATATGGCCCAGCTCCGTATTCGTACCCGTTTGAACGATCACCGCCGAGCCACTGCCACTCACTACACTGGAACCCATGAACAAGGTATTCCGGCGTTTGGCAAGGGGCGTTGTCGTATCCAGGAGGCAGGGTTGCTTATCGACAGGAAAGGTTTCTCCCGTCAACGTAGCCTCATTGACGAATAACTCATTGGATGACAACAGGCAGCAATCGGCGGGGACCAGATCACCGGAGCGGAGTGTGATGACATCACCCGGCACCAGTTGTTCATCAGGCAATTCCTGCTCGTTCCCATCCCGCAGAACGGTTGTTTTAGCCACAACAATTGACCGTAACTGCTGCATGGCATTGGATGCTCCCCGCTCCTGCCAGAAACCAAGCAACCCACTTACCAGTATGATAATCAGAATGATAACCCCATCAGTAATATCGTTCAGAAAAAACGACAGAATGGCCGCAATGATCAGAATAAGCGAAATCGGGCTATTGAACTGCCGAACGAGTAACCCCAGTGCCGAAGTTTCGCCAGTCGGTTTGATCAGGTTAGAGCCAACGGTTTTTCGGATTTTTTGTGCTGTGTCCTGACTCAGTCCCGATACCTGAGTATTTAACTGATTCAGAACATCGGTAGTCGGTAAAGCCCAAAAGGTTGAAAGCCCTTCATTACCTGGGTTCGTTTTACTTGAAGAAGTCACGGGATGTAGTTGATAGAACGCTGATGTTTAAGATTTGTAAGATGAGTTATGATTTTTTGAGCTAATCGGGCAACCGCATTCTGGTTTACGAAATCAGTCTAAATCCTGTTGATCATAACGATCAGCGTGCTATTGCCTTATAGCCTTCAATCCAACCCACACCCACTAGTGAGGCCAGTGTACACCAGCCGAATGCCGAGGCAGAAACGGTTGTAAATCCGAACAATCGTTGGGCAGGCAGAAAAAATAAAGTAGCCAGTAACAGACCGAACGTCAGGCCCAGCATCAGCCAAAGCATCCAGTTGGATACATGAATCGTTCGAAAGACCGATTGGGTAAATGACCGATTCACCAGCGTCAGCAGGATATTGCACAGCACCAACGTGGAGAAAGCCAGCGTCCGAACAACCGAAATGGATTCACCCTGTTGCATAGCCACGTAATACACGCCCAGCACAGCCAGTGCAATCCCCAGGCCCTGGGCAATACTTCGCCCTAATTCAGGCCCCGCCAGAAACGTGTCGGTCATGCGCCGGGGTAGTTGCTGCATCTGGCCCGCTTCCGCGGGTTCGTTTTCGAAGGCAATGGAGCAGGTTGGCCCCATAACCAGTTCCAGAAAAATAATATGGATTGGACTAAACAGGTTTTCCCATTTCCAGTTGGCCAGCAACGGCACCGCTACCGTCAGGATAATCGGTATATGAATGGAAACGATGTAGGAAATCGCCTTTTTGAGGTTCTGATAAATCCGGCGGCCCTGGGCAATGGCATCGACCATGTTGCTCAGGTCATCATCCACCAGTACCAGCGAAGCCGCCTGACGGGCTACTTCCGTCCCGCGTTTCCCCATCGCTACCCCGATATGAGCGGCTTTCAGCGCCGGACCGTCATTAACCCCATCGCCCGTCATGGCCACCACCTCACCGTTTTTTTTGAGCGCTTCCACAACCCGCAACTTAGCTTCGGGAAACATCCGGGCGAATACCGCCGTTTTTTCAGCTCGCTGCCGGAGCGTCGGTTCGTCCATAGCCATTACCTCCTGACCAGTCACCAATGTATCGGCACCGGGTAAGCCCACTTGGCGGGCAATGGCCTGAGCGGTTTCAGGAAAATCTCCGGTAATCATTTTTACGTCAATTCCTGCCTCTGTAAAGGCCTTAATAACCGCTCTAGCATTCGGCTTAGGCGGGTTTTCGAGCGCAACCAGTCCCAGAAACGACCAGCTAAACGCGTCCTGTTCTACCGGAAAATCGGTCGATGTATAAGTCCCCTTTGCCACTCCAAGTACTCGAAAACCGGCCTCCGACAGTTGTTTCGTAACGCTACGTATCCGATCGGCAACGGCTGACGCCGGGCGACAAACGGCCAGAATATGTTCAACGGCTCCTTTACCGGCCACCACCACCTCGCCCATAGGTGTTTGCCGAACGTGGGTCATCATGGGGGGTGTACCATCCAGCGGATACTCGTGCACCATAGGATACAAATCAATCGTTTTAGCGGGGTCATGCTCCATAAAAGCCGAAACAATCGCTTTTTCCATTGGGTCGAAGGGCTCGGTTTCACTGGACCAACGGGCATAGGCTAGCACTACCGCAGCCGTATCGGACAACGTACCCGAAAGCGGAACGAGTGCATCTGTCGCCCCATCGTACAATTGCTGAACGCTCATGCCGTTCTGCGTGATGGTGCCGGTTTTATCCGTGCAGATTACGGTTGCTGAACCCAGACTCTCAACAGTTTGCGGCTGTTTGGTGAGTACGCCCATTCGGCTCAGGCGGGCAGCTCCAAGGGCCATGAAACTACTGAAAGCTACCGGAATTTCCTCCGGGAGTATCGACATGGCCAGCGTCAGGCCAAATAAAAGAGCGGTAACCCAATCGCCGGATCGGGCGTAATTGACACCCCACACCAGCGCAAAGGCCCCCGCTCCAATCCAGGCCATGCGGATTACAAATCGGCTTATCTGGAGCTGTAGTGGCGTTTTTTCGGTCTGAATGGTATCAATACTCTGCCCAATTCGCCCAAGTTCGGTTTGGCTGCCTACGGCCGTTACCCTGAGCCACGCACTACCCGATGCAGTGGTTGTTCCGGCAAAGACCGGGCTACCGATAGTTTTGGTAACGGGCACCGATTCGCCCGTCAGGATGGACTCATCGACGGAGAAATCATTGGTGTCGTTAACAGCACCATCAGCGGGTATACTTCCCCCTTCTTCCACCAGCACCGTATCACCCACAACGATATCTTCTACAGGCACAACAATGAGAGCACCACTCCGACGAACGTTGGCTTTAGGTTGGGTTAACGTGCGTAACGCCCCCAGTGCCTGGTCACTTCGGATGGACTGATAAACTGAAATGCCTGACACAAGGAGTAACGCCACGATGAGCGTGATGGCTTCGTCTAACTGGCCTAACACAAAATAGATGGTACAGGCTGCCACCAACAGCAGAAACATGGGTTCGGTAATGACCTCCTTTACCGTAGCAAACAGGCTTGTAGCCGCGTTAGAAGTCAGTACATTCCGGCCGTATTTGGCGCGCGATTTGGCAACGGCCTCATCCGTTAAGCCAGGTAATTGAGTTGTTGGCATCGTAGTGTTGAGGCAGCTTTCCCACGGAGAAAATGAACTGTTATAACCGGCAGTAAGGTAAGCCTTATTCAAACGAAACAGCCTGACGATAAACACACTAGCACCTAATGCTGGTCATTTTGGGTAAAGTTGGGCGATTGGGCATCTAACGACGTGTAAACTACCTCTCCCCCAACCGGCGAACCCATTTCTCCAATTCAACCACCCAGAATGTAAGGCTCGAAACGGCAACCGTTATGCCTAGCTCGGTTAACGTTAGCGGTTTGGTGCTAAAGAGGTTGTTGAAAAAGGGCGTGTAAATGATCATGAGCTGAAGTGCAACCGTCAGCAGTATAGCGCCCAACATGGGTTTGTTGGAGAAGGGACCGATGCTGAATACGGACGCCCGATGAGAGCGAATGGCAATGGCGTTGCCTAACTGGCTAAAACAAAGAACGGTAAACGTCATGGTTTGCCAGTGCCCGATTCCATGATGAATAGACCAGGCCTCAATGCCAATCGTAGCCCCCCCAATCAGCAAGCCAACCCAAAGAATGAACCAGCCTAGCCCCCCCGCAAAAATTGTCTGTCTGGGGTCGATGGGCGGTCGTTTCATGCTGTTCTTTTCGGAGGGTTCGTAGGCCAGTGCCAAACCAGGCAGGCCGTCGGTCAACAGATTGATCCACAGAATATGAATGGCCAGCAAGGGAATGGGCAAGCCGAAAAAGGGTGCCAGAAAGATCGCCCAGATTTCGCCTGCGTTGCCCGACATGATGTAGCGGATAAACTTCAGAATATTATCAAAAATCCGTCGTCCATGTTTCACCGCTTTCACGATGGTGGCGAAGTTATCGTCCAGCAGGATCATGTGGGCGGCTTCTTTGGCAACTTCAGTACCATTGATACCCATGGCAATACCGATGTCGGCGTTTTTCAGCGCGGGTGCATCATTGACCCCATCGCCCGTCATGGCCACGAACTGATGACGCGCCTGCAATGCGCTGATAATCCGCAATTTTTGTTCGGGGTCGACCCGTGCATATACCCGTACGTTTTCGACTACGGCATCAAAGGCAGCCTCATCCAGGTTAGCCAGTTCCGATCCGGTCATCACCAGATCATCGGCAGATGAGATAATGCCCAGGGTTTCGGCGACGGCTTTGGCGGTCAGTTTATGATCGCCGGTAATCATGACGGGAATGATACCGGCCGCTTTGCATTCGGTTACCGCTTGCCGGGCTTCATCGCGGGGCGGATCGATCAGTCCGGCAAAGCCAATAAAACTAAGGCCAGTTTCTATTGTGTCTGGGGCAATGTTTGCGGGTAACTGGGGGATCAATTTACCCGCATAGCCCAGCATACGGTACCCTTGTTCGGCCATTGCATCGACGCGCTTTCGTAGATCGGGAATAGATGCGTTCTGACTGGCGTCGAGCTGCTTAAACAATACCCCAACTGCCCCTTTGGTAATGCATAGGATGCCCTCTGGCGTTTGATGGAGGGTGGTCATGCATTTCCGCTGTGAGTCGAAGGGGAGTTCGGCAATGCGCGGGAACTGGGTTTCCAGTGTCGAACGTACATAGGTTTTATCCGCGGCAAACTGCGCCAGTGCCACTTCGGTAGAATCGCCTAGCCAGTTCCCGTCTTGGTCTTTGACGACATCGTTATTTAGTGCCATCGCGGTCAGCAATCCGTTACTGTTGGCCAGAACGGGTAGGGTAAACGTCGGTGATTCATAGGTCTCCTCCACCGTCATTTTGTTGAGTGTTAGCGTCCCTGTTTTGTCCGTGCAGATGTAGGTAACAGACCCCAGCGTTTCTACGGCGGGCAGTTTGCGAATGAGCGCGTGGCTTTTCACCAGTCGTTTGGCCCCCAGCGCCAGTGCCACCGTAACTACAGCGGGCAAGGCTTCGGGAATGGCAGCCACTGCCAGCGAAATCGAGACCAATAGTAGATTCAGGAGCGGCTCACCCCGCAACCAGCCCACTCCGAAAAAGATAAGACAAAGCACAAGAACAGCCACCGACAAACTTTTCCCGAACACCGCCAGCCGTTTCTGGAGAGGTGTCTCCACTTCGTCGGTTTGGATCAGTTTGGCAATTCGCCCCAGCTCCGTGTTCATCCCCGTACCGACTACGTAAGCAGTGGCTCGCCCGTTGGTCACGAACGTGCCTTTGTAACCCATATTCAGTCGGTCGCCGAGGGGGTAGTCGCCCTCAGGTAGTACGCCTGTGTTTTTCTCAACATTGGTGGATTCGCCCGTCAACGAGGATTCGTCAACTTTCAGGGCATGCGTCTCGATAAAGCGAACATCTGCCGGAATGATCGTACCCGCTTCCAGCAGTGCCACATCGCCAGGCACTAGTTCCGATGCATCTACTTTACTGGCCCGATTATTCCGCAACACCTGCGCCTGCGCGGAGGCCATTTTTTTGAGGGCTTCCATTGCCTTTTCGGCCCGGTACTCCTGAAAGAAACCAACGAGCGCGTTGATAAGCACAATGGCCAGAATAACGTAGGTTGATTTCACTTCGCCTACCAGACCCGATATAATGGCGGCTGCAATTAACACCAGAATCATGAAATCCGTTAACTGATGCAGCAGTAGCTGCCAGACGGTTTTCTTCCTGGCGTCTTCGATCTGATTTTTACCATACTCAGCCAGCCGTTGCTGAGCTGTATCGGCGGTAAGTCCGATGGGAGACGTAGTCAGCGAACGGGCTACTTCGGCAACCGGAACAAGGTGAAAATCCATATGAGCGACAAATCAGGCATTCCATTTCCAATTACGGATTTCCGGCATATCTTCCCCATTATGGGTTATATAGTGCTTGTGCTCAACGAGTTTATCCTTCAGGAGCTGCTTTAGATAGGCTCCTTTGTTACCCAGTTGAGGAAGTCGATCAATAACATCCATGGCCAAATGAAACCGATCCATTTCATTTAACACGGTCATATCAAACGCCGTTGTAATCGTGCCCTCTTCCTTGTAGCCACGCACGTGCATATTGCTGTTATTCGCGCGGTTGTACGTTAACCGGTGCACCAGCCAGGGGTACCCGTGAAAGGCGAAAATAACGGGCTTGTTTTTCGTGAACAGGGCGTCGAAATCCGCGTCGGATAGTCCGTGAGGATGTTCTGTTTGGCGCTCCAATTTCAGCAGATCAACGACATTGACCACCCGGATTTTCAACTCAGGCAAATGCTCCCGCAGAATTGAAACAGCCGCGAGGGTTTCCAGGGTTGGCACATCACCACAGCAAGCCATGACGGCATCCGGTTCACTATCTTTATCGTTACTGGCCCATTTCCAGATACCAATACCTTCTGCACAATGTTTGATGGCGGCATCCATCGTTAACCATTGTGGGGCAGGGTGTTTGCCCGCTACTATCACGTTTACATAATGGCGACTCCGCAGGCAGTGATCCATGACCGACAGCAGGCAGTTCGCATCGGGGGGTAGGTACACACGAACAATACTGGATTTCTTATTGATCACGTGATCCATAAAGCCGGGATCCTGGTGCGTGAACCCATTGTGATCCTGCCGCCAGACGGTGGATGTCAACAGATAATTCAGGGAAGCTATCTTCCTCCGCCACGGGATCTCCTGCGTCATTTTCAACCACTTAGCGTGCTGATTGAACATCGAATCGACAATGTGAATGAAGGCTTCGTAGCTGTTGAACAACCCATGTCGACCCGTAAGTAAATAGCCTTCCAGCCAGCCTTCGCACTGGTGCTCGCTGAGCATTTCCATCACACTGCCAGTGGGTGCCAGAAATTGATCATTCTCGGCAGTTTCGGCATCCCACTGCCGATTGGTCGTCTCGAAAACGGCTTCCAGTCGGTTAGAAACAGTCTCATCAGGGCCGAATATCCTGAAATTCCTGGGTTCCAGATTCAGCTTGATGACATCCCGCAAAAACTGACCGGCTACATAGGTATCGCTAGCCAGTATGGCTCCGGGCGACGGCACATCAACAGCATACTCACAATAGTCCGGCATGCATAGATCGCGCAGTAGTAAGCCTCCATTAGTATGCGGGTTGGCTCCCATTCGTCGGTCTCCCTTAGGCGCTAACTCGGCCAGTTCCGGCAACAGCCTACCTTGCTCATCGAAAAGCTCTTCGGGTTTATAGCTTTTCAGCCAGCGTTCCAGTTGCGCCAGATGGTCGGGGGGTGTAGAGGCCGATACGGAAAGCGGAACCTGGTGCGCACGGAACGTGCCTTCGTTCGGTACGCCATCAATGGTTTTCGGCCCTGTCCAGCCCTTTGGAGATCGGAGCACAAGCATGGGCCAGCGCGGGCGGGTCACGTCGCCCTGCGTACGGGCTTCCAGTTGAATTTGTTTGATTTGGGCGATGGCTTTATCGAGTGTAGCCGCCATTGCCTGGTGCATCTGGTCAGGCTCGTGGCCTTCCACAAAATAGGGCGTCCATCCGTAGCCGTGTAGTAGCTGATCCAGTTCCTCGTGCGTGATACGAGCCAGTACAGTCGGGTTAGAAATTTTATAACCGTTCAGATGCAGAATAGGCAAGACCACTCCATCGGTAACCGGATTCAGAAATTTATTGGAATGCCAGGCAGTGGCCAGGGGACCCGTTTCAGCTTCCCCGTCACCCACTACACAGGTAGCTATCAGGTCGGGATTATCGAACACCACCCCAAATGCATGACTGAGGGAGTAGCCTAATTCGCCCCCTTCATGCAACGAACCTGGTGTTTGGGGAGACGCATGGCTCGAAATTCCACCCGGTGCCGAGAATTGCCGAAACAGTTTTTTCAGCCCATCTTCATCCTGACGGATTGCTGGATACACTTCGCTATAGGTACCTTCGAGATAGGTATTCGCGACTACGGCCGGACCGCCATGACCGGGCCCCGATATGTACAGCATATTGAGATCATCTTTTTTGATGACCCGGTTCAGATGGGCATAGATAAAGTTTTGCCCCGGTGTAGTGCCCCAATGACCCAGCAGCATAGGCTTGATGTGTTCCAGCGCCAGTGGTTCCCGAAGTAAGGGATTATCGTGCAGATAGATCTGACCAACCGACAGGTAGTTAGCGGCTCGCCAATAGGCATGTATTCGTTGGACTTCTTCCGGCGATAACGGCGTATCTGTCTGGGGTTCCATAGGTAAAGCTAAGTTGGTCGTTTCCATAATTGAGTCAAGATTATGGGTTAATCGTTACTGGTTATCAGTTATTGACCAAACATTTATAGGCTGATTACTAGCCTATTAACTAATAATTCAATAACCAATAACTACTAATCAGCATTTAAAAGTCGGCAGACGGTTTGGGCAATCATTTTTTCCTCGTTGGTTGGAATGACGCGGACGGTGACCCGACTTGTATCGGTCGAAATGATGTTTGCATGGGCCACGTTACGTTGTTCGTCCAGGTCAATTCCTAAGTAGTCAAGTCCATGACAAACACGGGCGCGCACCTCGGAAGCGTTCTCTCCGATGCCGCCCGAAAACACCAGGGTTTCGAGTCCACCCAGCACGGCCGAGAAGGCCCCGATCCACTTTCGGGTTTGGTAGCAGAACAGCTCGACGGCCTCGGCCGCCCGGACATCAACCGCCTGTCGGTCCAGCAAATCGTGCATATCCGAACTGGTTTCGGATACGCCGAGCAAACCGGATTCGTGATTGATTACTTTATTGAATTGGGTGGGCGATAGCTTTTCTGTTTTCATCAGATACCAGGCTACTCCGGGGTCAAGATCGCCGGGGCGGGTGCCCATAGGTAACCCAGCTGTGGGCGTGAACCCCATGCTTGTATCCAGACTTTTCCCCTCCCGAACCGCAGCCAAACTCGCCCCACTCCCTAAATGCGCCAGAATAACTTTACCCTGGGCAGCTTCGGTACCGGCCACCCGACCCAGTTCGTCCATCAGATACGCATACGATAACCCATGAAAACCATAGCGTCGGATTCCCTGGGCGTCGAAGCGTCTTGGGATAGGCAACAGTTGAGCAACGCGGGGCATTGTTCGGTGAAAAGCGGTGTCAAAACAGGCAAGCTGTAGTAAATCGGGATGGCGCTTTTGGAAGGCCTCAATCAGGGAAAGTTCACTGGGCAGGTGATCGGGATCATAGGCGCTAATGCGATGCAGTTCATCAAGCAGTGATGGTGTAATCCGTTCCGGTTCCTGATGTTCCATGCCATGAACAATCCGATGGCCGACCGCTTTAATCGACGAAAAAACAGCCTGTTTTTCGAGCCAGTTGATCAGGAAATTTACCGCCGATGCATGATTGGTAGCCTTTACCAGGCACGTTGATGGTTGATCGGCAGTGGAGTCGGTAAACGTAAGTTTAGTATCCGGCAGGCCGATTCGGTCGATATGGCCATAGAGTCCTCGTTTAGGCGATTCACCAGCGTCATACACCGCAAACTTGATACTCGATGAGCCTCCGTTGATGGTCAATACGCGTTCGTTACCTTCGATCATAGCTGATTTGTCTTTACGTTATCCGTCAAACCAACCGCTCCCAATTTTTGTGAACAGGTGGTTAGCGTGACCAATCTCCGGAAGCGCCAGAAAGCGGATCGACCGTTATTTTGTGGGAGCGTGACAAGTTGTCGGGCTTATACACGAACCACACATACAATCCCCAGAAGGTAACCAGTATGCCGGTATACGTCGTTAGTTCCGGCATGTTCAGATCGGCCGTAAACACGACATCCATCATCCCATGAAACAGGGCACAAGCCAGTACATTACCACGCGATGAATTGAACAGCCAGGTGAACAGGATGCCTCCGGTTAGCAGGCTGAACAACCAGCCAGTTACCCCTCCAACATCCATATGAATGTAGCCGCCTAACGGATTAAAGAAAAGGGGCCAATGCCAGATAGCCCAGAAAAAAGTACTAATCAGATTCGCGTTAAAGGCCGAATAGCCTGCCTGCAAACGTGGCAAGGCAAACCCTCGCCAACCGGCTTCTTCGCCTAATCCAAAGAAAAAGATATTGGCAAGGATAAAAGTCACTGGCGAAAGAAAGGCAAATTCCTTCGATGAAAACAACCTCTGCAAATCGGGGACACGATACTGTGTTATGCAGATAAATCCGATGATGAACACAAATACCACGACTGGTGCCAGAAACCCAACACTCAACCAACGTACAAATTGTCTTTGCGATGGTGCCTGCCCTTTTAATTGCCGGATTCCCGAAAGCCCCTGCCTGCGATAAATGAGTATGAATGCAGCCAGCATCGGCCCCAAACTTCCCAGCAGGTGAATGTACGGCAATTTATTGACAGGTACATTCAGCGGCAGGTAATAAGGTGACCAAATCAGCCAGGAGATTGCATAGGTTAATCCAAAAAACTGACCCAGTTGTCTGTTCATAGCTGCTTATGCAGGCAAGGGGTTTAGGGTGCGTATCGTGTTAACTACACAACGGCCAGCAGAGGAATGTCGGTAAGACGGGCCAGTCGCTGTGTTTCACCTTCCGAAAACAGTTTCTGGAACCAGTTCCGCATCTGCGGCAACATCATAATCAGGTCCGCTTTGTTGGTATGCGCAAACTCCAGGAGGGTATCGTAAATCTCTTCACCAGACTCAATGGTCAGTGTGTGCGGCTGTGGATTCAGTAAGCGCCGGATATGTTCTCCCTGATGGTGCATTTCGGCATCATCGGGTTTATCCGTAATGCACAATACATTGAGTATGCTTCCGAACAACCGGGCGAAATGCAGCGCTTTATCCAGGGATACGGCATTCGGCGGTGCTGCCAGATCAATGCCCAGCACCACATTTTTCAGGCCTGCATACGTACTATGCGGTGGAATAAGCAGCAGCGGCACTTCCGTTTCGGCAACCATGCCCGTAGCAATACTCCCCATGAGCTGCGCACTTTGTGGAGCCGTACCCACCGTCGACATGACCAGCAGATCGGCGTTTTCCGCCTTCGTAACATGCCGGATAGCCTCCATTGTATGACCTTCCTGCGCAATGCATCGGATAGGAACTTCTATTCCTACCAGATCATGTAGGTCAGCGGCCAGTCGGTGTAAGGACTTTTCGCTGCTTTCGCGGGTTGCCTCTACGGAGAGTGGAAAGTCGCCCGTTTTAGCCGGATTATCAGGCCAAACATGAAAGGCATGGACTAAAATCAGGGTAGCTTTCTGATCAAAAGCCAGTTGAGCTGCGAATCGGGCCACCCGGTTGGCGTTGTGCGTAAAATCAGTAGCGAGAACGATTGTTTTCATGACGAACGAGCTATGAGGTAGGTTTACTTGGCCAGGTATCCGCCATCAACGGGGTAATACGATCCGGTAACGAACGATGCTTTCTCTGAGCTGAGCCAGATAACCAGCTCGGCGACTTCATCCGCTTTTCCCAAACGGCCAATTGGGTGCAGACCAATCAATTGCTGCTTCACCTCTGCCGATAGCAGATTCAATAAAGGTGTGTCGATGTAACCCGGTCCAACGGCATTGATCCGAATCCCCATTGGGGCATATTCGATAGCTGCGGTTTGCGTTAAGCCAACCATACCGTGTTTTGCCGATACATAGCCGGGTGAACCGGGGGTTCCAACCTGCCCCAATATGGACGCCATATTGACAATAGATCCGGCACCCTGTTTGAGCATCACTTCCAGTTCATATTTCAGACAGAAGAAAACACTATTGAGATTTACATTGATGATGTGCTGCCAGCCTTCCAGGCTATAATCGGCGGTCATATTCAACTCCCCACCGATTCCCGCATTATTACAGGCAATGTCGAGCGAGCCAAAGGCCGAGACCGTTTCCTTCACCAGTTGCTGGCACTGGGCCGCATCGCCCACATCGGCTTTAAAAAACCGGGCATTTGCACCAGCCGCTTTTAACTCTTCAACTACTTGCTGGCCTTGTGCTTCGTCCACATCCGACACCATGACGTTGGCTCCGTGTTGTCCATACAGCAGAGCTACAGCCTTGCCAATACCGGAAGCGGCTCCGGTTACCAGAGCGGTCTTTCCTTGTAAGTCTTTATCCATGATAGGTTTCCTGAAAAGCGAATGAGTAAATCAGTAGGAACGCTTTACCTCCTTTTGATGCCCCAAAATAAGCGGAAAGCTGCGGGGCCTTTCCTGAGCTAAAACAGACTTTATATTGATAGAAATCAGGATTTTGAGCGAAGAGCGTCCATTGGGGACGCTCTGAGAACTTCTTTTTTAACCACAGAGGCACAGAGAACACAGAGTTTTAGTCAGTCTAAAACTCTGTGTTCTCTGTGCCTCTGTGGTTAAAAAAGAAGTTTATTTCAACCTTTAGAGAGATGGTAAAAGGCCAGTAATCAACTCATAATACGATCCGGTTGGTGCTTGTTAACCCGCATTAGCCTACACGCCGACGACTAACATATATACACTACGAAAATTTTGAGTTACATTTGATATAGATCGTATTATTCAGTAAATTCGTTTAGTGAAAAAGCAACCAAATACCCATCTCGACTTTACCGTAGATAAGTTGACCAATTCCATCCAAAACACAATTTCGGGTGATAGTTTTGCTACGGAAGTTTTACGTTTTACTAAGGCTGATTTAAAGCAAGTAACAAAAAAGAATGGGTGGAATTTTGATTGGAAAGTAGAGTTTGCAAACAATACAAAAGAAGTTTTCAAATTGACCATCCCTCCTAATTCAAGTATTATTCAAGGTTTGCTTAGTTTGACTTTAGAGCCAGACCATGTTTATATGCATTTGCTTGAAAACGCCCCATTCAATATAGGGCAAAATAAAGTTTACGAAGGTGTGGCAGGAAATTTAGTTGCTCATGCCTGCAAAGTTTCTTTCCAACAAGGATTTGATGGATTTGTTGGCTTTACAGCTAAAACGAAACTTATAGACCATTACCAAAAGACATTAGGTGCGCACATTCTAGGCGGACATAGAATGATTATCCCAACGAAATCAGCACAACTACTCATTGACAAGTATTTTAAATCATAATCATTATGGGACATATAAAAGAACCAAAAGGTGTTGACTTTATAATTGCAAGCGATCCATTAACTGATCAAGCTCGGCAAGAAATCAGCGAATTTATTCGCAACTACAAAAACAATACGACTAATAAAAAAGCAAAATCTGCTACAACTATAAAGCAACCAAGAACTGCCCGCGCTTGACTTTGACAATTTGCATGAAATTCCTACTCACAACATGGATTTTTGACTAGTTGGGCACATCTAGTGGGTCAAATTTGCCTACCAGAAAAAATTCAGTTTCAATCAACAAATTGCAAAAACTCAATCCGGTTATCAAACGGATCGCGGAAGAAGAACCGTTCACGACCGTCAATATCGGATGAGTACTCAATGGCTAGGCCTTTAGCCGCCAGCTCCTGTTTGGCTTCGTCGAGGTTGGCGACTTCAAAGGCCGGGTGCCGTTTGGAATAGCTATCACCAGCCTCTTCGCGAAGGTGCAACTGGATATCGGCGATCTGAAACCAGATGGCGCCACTAGGGTGATTACCCGGAATTTCGGTCAGGCCCAATACATCCCGGTAAAATTCCCGCGCCTGAGCCGTTGCTCCTTCAGGGATGCACATCAGCACATGGTCTAAACGTACGAATTGTATCATCTTACGGCTTAGTAAAATTTAGGGGGAGGGTTCAGCGTCAGGTTTTGCCGTTGATGCCAGTAGGGATAGATAGTCGGCACCTCACTGGCAGCATCTAATCGTTTCACCTGCTCGATAGTCAGGTTCCAGCCGACAGCCGCAAGGTTTTGCTTCAACTGCTCTTCGTTCCGTGCCCCAATGACAAGGGTCGATACGGTTGGGCGTTGTAATAGCCAATTAAGAGCAATCTGGGCAACCGTTTTCCCTGTTTCGACCGCCAGTTCATCCAGCACATCAATAATGCCATAAAACAGCTCATCGGGAATGGCAAATGCCGGCACGGGACTCCCCCCCTGCGCTACCCGGCTATCGGGTGGTACGGGTTGATTACGACGGTATTTACCACCCAATCGACCAGCGGCTAACGGACTCCAGATAATCCCGCCAACCTTCTGGTCAATACCCAATGGCATCAGTTCCCATTCATATTCGCGGTTTACCAGGGAGTAATATACCTGATGCCCAACGTAGCGATTCCAGCCATATTTTTCAGAAACAGCCAGCGACTTCATCAGATGCCAGCCCGAATAATTGGAGCAGGCAATGTACCGTACTTTGCCACTCTGCACCAGATCGTCCAGCGTACGCAAGGTTTCTTCCACGGGCGTGACCCCATCGAAACCATGCATGTGATAAATGTCGATGTAATCTGTTTTCAGGCGCTTGAGACTGCTCTCGCATTGTTTCAGCAAATGCAGGCGCGACGATCCCTGATTGTTGGGGCCTTTGCCGAAGGTGAAGGTAGCCTTGGTCGAAATCAGCACTTTATCGCGCAGGCCCGTTAAGGCTTTCCCCAGGATCTCCTCCGAAAGGCCATCCGAATATACATCGGCCGTATCAAACAGGTTGACCCCAGCATCCAGGCAGAGATTGACCAAACGAGTAGCTTCGTCTACCTGGGTGGTACCCCAGGCTTTAAAAAAGTCGTTGCCACCGCCAAATGTGGCTGTACCAAAACTCAATACCGGAACCTGCAATCCCGATGCGCCTAATTGTCTGTATTCCATAGGTAATAACTGATTCTACTGTATTTCACGAATAGGATTATGGTGCTTTTCAAGACGATCACGTTCCTGTCCTGAACGTGACACTTCTTCATGAACACAGTCTATATACCTAGAAGTTTTACACTCTCTGAGTTTGAGGAGTGAATCTGTATTTCTCAGGTAGTGGCGAAAGAACAAAACTAACTATTTGCACTATTTTTTATAATTATTCCTATCCGGCAAATGGCTTCCTCCAAAAGTTCAGTGTGTGAAACCATATTATTTCATAAAGAATTGCTTGTACAATTCTTTTTTTCACTGAAAAATAAAGGGCAGTTATTGTACTTTACCACTATTACTAAACCATTCCCATTAGCTATTCAGTTATTTAGTTGAAAAGTTACCGAATTCGTAGTTGTTTATTTAAGATTGATTATAAATAACTTACAGAAGTCATGAACTTATTATACATCCTGAAAAATGGAATAAACGCTAAAGACCTATGGATCGATAGTTGTACTTTTTCTAGTCAGGCGAATAATAGTACTGGCAGAGACGCCCTCTAGCCCTTTCGTCTTTTGATGCCTAGGGAACCAATAGGGTAGTTAACCTTTGGCTTGTTTTAGTAATAGGTACTGGAATGCCTGGAAAAAATACAAGGCCTTCCGTTCCTTTAAGTACCTGTCAACGCGCAGTAACAGATAAAAAAGATCCGTCTGTGCAATTGACGATCAACCCAGTACCCACGGCTCCCGCCGGGGCTTAGTACAGTCGGCATTTTAGTCAACTTGCTGTCAGCCGACTGCTTGCGCAGAACTTGTCGTTCAACAGGCGCCGTTACAAACAAACTTCACAACACATGAACCGTTTCTCAGTCATTTATCTGCTTCGAAAGCAGTATCACCATACGTACTGTGCCACTCATGAAGAAGCAGATGCCTTATTAGCGCAGTTGCTTACCCAGGAAAGCTACAAACCCATCGGCATCTATGATGCAAAAACCGAACTCTTCTTTTGGGAGCCAATCCGGCAGAATCAATACAACAAAGCCAGTATTGAAAAGCAGGGGAAATTAGGCGATCAGATCATTCAAATTGCCCAAACCTTACGTCACCATGACGAAGTCAATCACGGGCACACTAACTCTATTTCCCAGCTACTCCAGCCCGATCTGGCCGAACTCGTTTAATCGCTATTTCACAAAGAAGCTATAAAACACCCATTCATCATGCAAACCAACAACAGTCAGGAAGTTTTCAATGCCTTACCGATGATGCTGGCCTATCCGGCATTTCTGGCGGGTTATCGAACCGTAGATGAAGCGCTGAATGATCACCTATTCAGCAACTACCTTACTACGTTTATCGAACAGGATGTTATGCCGTTCGTAGAGTCCGAAGAATCGCCATCTCAGCACGATGCCAGGAGCCAGTGGCGCGGTCGGTTTTCGACCCCAACGCTGAGTGACCCGTTAATTAACGTATGTTTCGATGGCGCGTCGAAATTGCCTTCCCTAATTCTGCCTACGTTATGTGATCTACTGGATCAAAACAGAGATATTCAACGCATGGCCTTTTTACTGGCGGCCTATGGACATTACCTGTCTGCCAACACGGATGATACAGGGGCTTCATATGAGCCCAACGATACCCACCTGCATCAGCACGACTGGGCAAAAGTGAATAGTGAGGATGTAGTGGCGCTCCTGGAAATTTCCACTATGGCTACGGCTCGCCTGCATACCTATTCTCATTTTGTGGCGATGTACAAATCCTACCGAACTCAGATTGCCAAATACGGGGTCGTCTTTCTGCTCAAGCAGATGGCCTATAACCGCCTGGCCATGTAATAAGGACTGAAAAAAAATCGGTGTTGAGATCGCTCGACACCGATTTTTCACTACTCCCGAACTGAGATTCCTCTAAGACCAGAAGCCTGGTTCGGTATTTTCCACGTTCATCATAGGTAAGTATAAATGTTCTTTATAGTTGCTAAGGAGAGCTATGGTGGGGAGTCAGCCGCACTAGGACCGCCCCCCACGATAAACCGTATTACCAACCTAAATTAGGTGTCATTTACCCATCACCATCCCATACTCCTCAATCGTCCAGCAGTGATAAGCGGTTACATTTGTTGTCATTGACTCCTGGCTCATAGTAACTCGACCCGTCGAATTTTCCTTCGGATTAACTGTTCCGAAATAATGGGCGTTGCGCCACGCTGGGTTGCTACATAAGCGCCCGCAGCACAGGCGAACTCAAGTGTTTTCATTGGGCTTTCGCCCTGCAGGGTTTTGTATAGAAAAGCAGCCAGAAAGGCGTCTCCACTCCCAATGGTATCTTCTACAGGAACACGGAAACCCGGATGTTCGGTAAAGCCATCACTGTTGAGCATGATTGCCCCCGCAGAGCCCCGCGTTACACATACGGTCTTTAGCTTGAACCGATCCCGCAGGAAATGCATCGCGTCACGTTCAGACAGTCGCGAGGTATACCAGCCAGCAATTTCAGTCAGTTCGTTGTAGTTGATTTTCAGAATATCCGCTTTTTGTAGCAGATAGGTAACCTCTAACGGCGTGTAGTGCGGAGCCCGCAGGTTCACGTCGAATACGGTTAACGCAGCCTGATCGAGGAGCTGATGCAGCGTAGCTCGGGAGGTCTGACTTCGGGCGGCCAAACTACCATACACCAGTACCGACTTCTGATACAGTGGAGCCAATGACGCATCGTACTCGATATGGTCCCAAGCTACCGGTTGCAGAATCTTATAAACAACCTCGTTACGATTGGTCAAATTAGCTTTGGCAATGCCCGTCAGGTGGGTAGCACCTAATTGAACGTAGGCCGTTGGCAGGTGCTTTTCCCGCAGAAACTCCAGTAATTCGCGGCCAAGTGGATCATTTCCTACCCGACTAATGAGCTGGGCATTCAATCCGAAATTCCGCAGCAGAACAGCCACATTCAGGGGCGCGCCACCTGCCTGTTTACAGGTTGGCAATACATCCCAAAGAATTTCACCGAAACAGATAATAGTTGTTGATGTCATGGCTGAGACGGTTAATGGACAACGAATGATTTTTCGATCTGCTCTAAGCTGGTGCCTTTGGTCTCGGGCATCAACCGCAATACAAACACAAGTTGTAACACCATCATGGTCGTAAAAAACAGGAAGGTGTTGCCCCCGCCAACGTGTTCAGCAAAGTAGGGGAACGTAAACGTGATGATGGCGGCCATCAGCCAGTGGGTAAAACTGCCCAACGATTGACCGCTGGCACGTACTTCATTCGGGAAGATTTCAGAGATAAACACCCAGATAACCGCTCCCTGCGAGAACCCAAAAAAGGCGATGTAGCCAAACAACAGGAGCGGCACGGTCATACCACTGAAATCCTCTACATAGAATGCTCTGGCCACTAAAGCCAGGGTTACGATTAACCCAATCGACCCGATTTTCATGAGCGTCCGCCGACCAAAGCGGTCAATCAGGTTCATGGAAATCATCGTAAAAATGAGGTTGACCAATCCAACTCCTGCCGATGACAACAGAGCCGAACTCTTGCCCAGACCCGTCATTTCGAAAATTCGGGGTGCGTAATAGATGATAGCATTAATACCCGATACCTGATTGAATACCGCAAATAGTACCGCCAGCATGATGGGCGTTTTATGACTGGCCGAAAACAAGCGGGTTGATCCTTCGGTATGGTGATTACTTTGTTGAATAGCTACCAATGTTTGGTTAGCGGTAGTCGGATCAATCATATTCAGCACCAGCAGGGCTTCGGCAACTTTCCCTTGCTTGAGCAACAGCCATCGTGGACTTTCGGGTATGTTTAGTACCGCAATCAGGAAAATTAGGGAGGGTGCAGCCTGCACACCCAGCATCCAACGCCACGAATCAGCACCTATGCCCTGTAGTAAGAAGTTAGACAGATACGCGATCAGAATGCCCAGCACAACGTTGAACTGAAACAAGGCTACAAGGCGTCCCCGAGAGTTAGCCGGGGAGATTTCGGTAATATACATAGGTGCGGCCACGGAGGATGCGCCAACGCCTAAACCACCCAGAAAACGAAAGACGAGAAAGATACTCCATTGGGTGGCCAGTGCCGTTCCGATTGAGGCCGCTAAATAGAGGATGGCAATCCAGAAGAGGGTTTTCTTCCGGCCCCATTTCTCGGCAGGAATACCGCCCAGCATAGAACCGATCACCGTACCAATGAGGGCAATGGAAACCGTTAAGCCATGCTCCCAGACATTCAGACGCCACAGGGCTTGAAGCGATTGCTCAACACCGGAGATTACAGCGGTATCGAAGCCGAAGAGAAAACCGCCTAATGCGGCCGTGATTGACCAAACGAAAATACGCTGTTTCTGACTCATGGCTGACGAGCATGAACCGATTTAAAATCCGATTCATGAGTCAAACTTACAGAACGTATTTTAGGAAATGTTTCAGTAACTGTTCAACGAATTATAAATAAAGAACAGCTACAAATAAATTGATTATCAATAACTTGTAAATTAAAAAAGTAAACTAACTTATGATTTTGTTACGCCGATTTTAAACTTTGTTACTAGCTATTCCTCACCAAATTTTGAACCTCTACTTTATACCCTACCCCATGTACAGCCACAATCCGAATACTGGGATCATCCTGGAGCATTTTGCGTAAGCGAGAAACAAATACATCGACACTGCGCCCAACAATAATCCCCTCGTCTTCCCAAACTGACTTTAGAATGAGGTCTCGCTCAACAACCTGATTGAGATGACCCATAAAAAACTGGAGAAGTTTCGCTTCACGATACGTCAGATTATACTGATGCTCCCCCGAATGCAGCAACTGCCGGGCAGGCTCGAAACTCGAATTACCAAGCACGATCCGATCCGTTTCTATGGGAGCCGTATCAGGCATCTCAACTACCTCGTTGCTCCGGTTCGACCGCTTCCAGGCGACATAGCCAAGACCCATTAGCAACCCGCCCAATGCCAGTACCCACCAGCCAGTTATTGGCGACGATGCCGCTTCGGGGGCTGCAAAGGTGACTTGTAGGATGTAGCATCCCGGTGGCTGATTTCGTCCTCCGCAGGGAACTTCATTCTTTTCGGTCAGGTCCCGAAAGTTATACCCCAGTTGCAATTCACCCTGGGCACAGTCCAAAACGGCCACGTCGTAATTAGCCTGTATATCATGCACCTTAAAAGATTCCTGCAACAAGACAGGCAACTGACCGTAATCGAATGCATGATCAATCTGAATCGAGAAAACCTGGGCATTCTGTTGCTGTACAGGCTGAATCCGGGACGTAGAATCGCCTGATTTCAATAGCAGATGATGCACTGTACGCCGAAGAGCCAAATTCACTTTTTGGGGAAATCGCTGGCTATCAGTTGCCGTTTTAGCAGGTGTTAGCCAGGCAAATTGCGTACAAAGCAACCCGATCACCACCAGGCTCCCCATCCCGAATATCCCAGTCCATTGTTTCATAATCAAGTATGTTTTGTTAAACACAGAGAAACAGAGTTTTAAACACAAAGAACACAGAATTTTAATATCCTTTGTGTTCTTTGTGTTTAAAACTCTGTTTCTCTGTGTTTAAGCTACTAAAATCAGCATCCAGGAAGCCCATTGACAGAGAAAAAAAGCCAGTTAGGCGGAAGACAGGTGTTGAGTGGCCTCAATTTAATAACGCGTTTGGCCACCAAATCCGGTTTTCGTGTCGGTTCAATAACCAGGTCATCTCCGGGGCGAGCCAATGCCAACACAGCAGCCATCTCAATTTCGTAATATACCGGTTGGGTATTATCTGAGCCATACGGCGTGACAACTGCTCCTGCCCGCTTGAGGTAAACCCGAAATGGAACCTTTGTGGCATCTTTCGATTCAGGATCTCCTTCTACAACGGCCAAGATTCCGCGGCTTGACATGGAAAAACTACTATAATTCAACGGCTTTCCATTCAGTGTTAATGGGTTACCATAAAAGTTAACTTTTTTTGCCGGTTCACCTCGGTGAGCTACAGGGGTCAGTCGCCCTGCTTTCACTTTCGCCTGTGCAGGCTGGATAGTTAGGAACAATCCTACCAGAGCAATAATTTTCAATACAGATAGTTTCCAGTTCATCAATGTAAAGTATAAGAGTGAAGTTTGACTTTTGTGGCATCAGGTTCTCAAACCTGCCGTTGCGAGGTTTCTTAAAACCTATTCGTGTCGGTTACTATTCGTGTCGGTTATAAGTAACCAACACCACTCGTTCCATTTCATTGTACCAGAATTTCGTTATGCGGTAAGGCATACGAATCATCCAGTGTTAGCAACACAATACGGTCGCCCTTACGACATTTAGCCAGCACTTTTTGAACAGGCACCTGCTTGAATTCTTCTTTCGAAAAAAGTACCAGTGTTTGGGTAGCCTTGTCGCGAATCGCAATTTTGAACGCAATTCGGTCAACGGCTTTACTTTCCGTAGGCGACAGTACGATTGTGTTTACCGTTAATTTACCGGTGGCAGTAGTAGGTAAGCTACAGGTTCCTTTTGTTGTATATTCATTGACGATCATTTTACTGTCAACAAAAGCAGCTGCACAATCCTTGAACGTCTGCTGACCAACACAGAGATTGGCCAGGGTGCAACCCCAGAAGAGGAGAGCCAGTTGAATTACATGCCTCATGATTTTTCGTGTTTAATTCGTGATCAGACAAATGTATACTACCACTAAAGGCCAGCTAGTAAAGGCCTGTAAAACCTTGTAAAGGAATTGTAAAACCTTTAGTTTAGTCTGTATGCAAGAAAATGTGCCTCCTAGTTACTCACGTGTTATGAGTAACTAGGAGGCACATTTTGCTGTAAACGACGTATACGATTATCCCTGTGTGGGAATCTCTGCTTTATGCTGGGGTTTCGGCGCAATAAACAATGTTAACCATGTCCGGCGGGCCATCCGGAAGAAATAGGGAGTCAGCAGGATCAACGTTGGTATCAAGCCGATCAAATAATAGTTCAGGTCGATTTGCAACCATTGAACAAAAACGAAGAAGGTAGTCAGCGTGTAGATGGTATAAAATGCATAGCTTACAAACATGGAAGCCCAGTAGAAACCAGGTTCGGGCATGAAGTTTTCGCCACAGTGCGGACAATGCTCATGCATTTTGTCGAAATTTTTGCTAAATGCGCTGTTAGAAACGAAGAAATCCCCCTCATGGCAACGTGGGCATTTATTGAAAACAACGCTATATAATCGGCTATCGGTTAACATGATCTGGGAGCAGTGTTGTAGGCAACCTCGCCTACAATTTACCTGTTGCTCAGGCAGTTTTTACGTAACAAAGGTAGCTACCTGCCAATCCCAACGAAAAGACAAACCAAGCCATGTATGGTACAAATCAACGATGGGGCACTAGTGATTGTCGAAATTCAGCAGGGGTTTGTCCAGTCGTTTTCTTGAAGAATCGAACGAAATAAGAAGGGTCGTCGAAACCTACCTGGAACGCAATTTCCTTAACCGATTGGGCTGTATGGGTTAATAATCGCTGTGCTTCAATGACAATCCGTTCGTGCAGGAGTTGACTAGCCGTTTTACCCAGAATCTTCTTACAAATGTGATTTAAGTAGTTTGGCGTTAGGCTCATCTGCTCAGCATAAGCACTCACCTCGCGAACGGTCAAAAACTGGTTTTCGATCAATTCTTCATAATCTCTGATTCGATCGTAGAGGTGTATATCGGTTCCTACCCATTGTTGGTTATACAATCGATTAGCCGTTTCCAGGAGGATATGAACAAACGACAGAAATACATCGGCCCGATTGGTCTGTTGCTGTTCATATTCGTTATAGGCATACCTGAATAGATCACTAAATAGGGGCTGCTGGCTGGTTATTTCCAGCAATGGCTGGTGCTGATGTGAGTGAAAGAAAGGATACTGATACAACCGATTGCCAAACCGCCCGCGAAAGAAATTAGCATCAAAGAATAGATTATATCCCTGAACATCAGGAGACAATTCCCAGCTATGCACCTGACCGGGTGTCAGAAAGTAAAGTTGAGATGCACCGATTTGATACGTTCTAAAATCAATCGTATGGGTACCACTCCCCTTCACGATCCACATCAACAGGTAAAATGTGTGGGAATGGGGGTTGTCTATGCCCTTAAATTCCTGCACTAATTTCTCCAGCCGCGTCATATAAAAGAGTGCGTCCGGCTCATGACGAGGAAACGACTGGAGTTTATAAACAGGAACGGCGACCGACATAAATAGGTTTTTCGGGGCAAAATAGGAAAGATCAACCAGTTTATCCTCCTACAGATACCGTATGTGAAATACGGGAATTTTCCCGTTGATATTCTTCAGAGCTAAAGGGTACCTTTCCGTGTAGGTAGCTTAGTTACCAAGTGCGTTAATGGGTCATATCACATAGGTAACGCGCCAATTTAACCATCTAATTACCTACCCTTTAACCTTATAAGTTCGCTTAAAGGTAACCTATCCATACAGTAAATAAGCTGAGCGCCGTAAACAGCTCTGTTAATGTCCCCGAATGAGCTACCTATAACAAACGATCGTCAAGATGGCCTATTTTCAAAGTGAAGAGATAACTAAAAGCCCGGAAAGGTCAAGTGAAGCTTACCTTGACAAGTCTAGTTCGGAACTGGTCAATCACCTCCAAACAGAAATTGCGAAGACTCCGGGACACAACATCGGCGATTTTTTCACAAAATCGTTATGGTCCTGGCTCTCCCATTACATAAAAAGCAGGTTCGGCCGAAAATTCCCTTACCCCTCTTATCCGTTGCCAGAAACAGGAATTTATGAACTGGCAACGGATAAGGTAACCAAACTGGCTGTAACCAGCGATTGGGCTACAGACCCCCCTGAATCATTTGATATAGCCCTGGAAATTAAAAAACAGGAGCCGGACTACACGGTTCATGTCGGCGACACTTACTTTGTGGGTGCCCCTTCTGAAATAAACAGCAATTTTGTGGAACAGGGCTCACCCTGGGTACGAGGAACTACCGGAAGTTTTGCCGTCCTGGGAAACCACGAAATGTACGCACGGGGTGATGCTTTTTTTGAGCGCCTGCTACCCACATTAGGCTTACGCAATGAATCTGGTGCGTATACAGGGCAAAAAGCGGGGTATTTCTGCCTGCAAAATGACCATTGGCGAATCCTCGGGCTGGACACTGGCTACCATTCTACGGGTCGCCCCATCATTGAATTCCTTCCTGGATTTTCCCCTGATTGTCACTTTGATGACGAACAAATGGAGTGGCTCGAAAAAACCGTAAAACTGGGCGATAAATCCGACAAGCGAGGCCTGCTCATTTTTTCCCATCACCAGTTTATCTCGGCATTTTGTAAAGAATCCGAATACCCAAAGCCAGCTCAACAATTGGCGTCCTTACTTGGCCCCGACCGAACGATTTTATGGCTTTGGGGGCACGAACACAAACTGGCTATTTACGGAAAAATACAGGAGAAAAGTGGCCTGTCTGTTTACGGGCGCTGCATTGGCCATGGAGGAACACCCGTTGAAGTGCAATCGAAAAACTTTGAGCTGTGCACGAAACAGAATGGGTATGAAGCCTTGGTTGGCTTCTATAAACGAAAACAAAAAACTGTAAACAAGACAGATCTGGGTTATAACGGCTACGTTATCTGCCATATTGATAATGAAGTGATTACACTGGATTATGTTGACAATATGGGACCTTTACTGAGCGAAAAATGGGTAGCCGATCTAAAGTCGGGTACCATTCAGGGAAAGATAGAGGTGTTGTCCGACAAAAAATTAACACTGGCCCCAGGTAAATCCTGGGATAACGCGGTCCAGTAGCGCTATCAATGAATACGTATCCAATAGTGTAAAATAACAAATCCAATGAAGTGAAGGGCATTGATTTTATGAGAGTCGACTGGTGAATTTCAGATCGGCGCTCTACAGGTGATTACCCAACATTACGATTCCTTCAACATATATGTGAGTGTTAGATTGCTAAACACTGGCGTACTGGCTCTATATACGTATTCATTTGATCGTTATTCATCAAACCAGGCCTGCCAGGGAATTCGCACCATGCCCAGTGGGGTCGGACCGCTTTCAGGAGCGATTACAGGTGTAATGCCCGTTCCTTTGTTAATAGGTCTCGACAGATTAGTCCAGTCGAAGAGAAACACTTCGGTATAATATTGGGCAATAGGGCGCGAAAAGAAAACGAGACTGGTATCCCGGTTAAATTGGGTTCCATCAGACGACCAGTTGTTGCTGCCCACCACCGCAATATTCCCGTCTACCAGTACGCCTTTATTATGGAGTTTGCTGCTTTGCATCCGAAACTGCTCCCGTTTCCAGCCTCGTTTACCGATCAGTAATTCAGAGTGGTCGGCCTGCTGCGAGCTTCCTACCAGAATTCGAACATCCAATCCAGCGGCCATTTTCTCGGCAATCGCCGAAATAATGGCGTCGAAATCCCCGGTAGAGGGTTGCCGGATATAGGAGAATTGCAGGTAAATCGAAAGCTGCGCCCGTTGAATAAGGTTCAGAATTTCCGGCGCATAATTATCCGGGCTCATCAGCGGTTTCACCCGAACAGGCTCGCCTGTGGTAGCAAACGTTTTGGGCAAAAAAGGTTTCGGCTGCAGGAAAACAGCTTCGGCCTCATCCAGTGACTGGGGAATAAGCAAATCGGGCATAACAGCTGCAACCTCTGATTCACCAGCCTTTCGGGCCATGCGCATATCGTACTTGATAAATTTTTCGTACATCTGCGCCATTGGCTCATTGTCAATAATCACGTGCCATTCCCGATTGCCCAACCGAAACAGAGACTGCTCATTACCAGGCTGAATGGCTGGCTGACTGTTGGGGCTCCAGTTCCCACTCGATAACCAGAAGGATTTTGAATCCCGGACAGCTACTTTGGTATGATAGGAGTTATTAAAAATTCGATTAGGGCCGGAAACCGATGCTTTGGCAAAATCCAGCCGGGTGCCCCAGCTATCTTTGAGTGTTTGCTGGATCTGTTTATCATTCGCGCTCACCTGCAAAATCATATTCAGTTTATCGGTAGTCTCTTTCCCAAGCCGGGTAACCGTGTCGATAATATGTGTCGCATAAAACTCATACATGGCAACGGTCAGGCTTCGGGTTGTGCCCTCCAGAAATGGCTTTAGCGTTATCCAGCCAGCATCGGGCCCAACATGGCAGGTAATGTTATGAACATCCATTTCAACAAGAGCGACCTCCGTTGTTTTTGGTGGTACATAGCCAATAGGGGGAACCGCTTCAGCAACGTCTCCGGCCGCGGTGTCTGCCCAGGCAGCAAGTGGCAACAAGCCAGCGGTCAACTCTAAGGGCGTTGCAGGGCGTATTTCAACGGGAATACCACTAATAGTTGACGGAACAGCATCGGCATTGAACGTCTCTGCCGGGTTCGTAACGACTACGATAACCGGCTTCACGACGTCATCGCTGCTGGTGGTGCTAATCCCCGGCCTTACCCCAAATACGCCCTCAATAGTCCTGAGCCTGTCTTGCTGGCTGGCGATAGCCGCAATGATCGGCTCAAATGGATCTTGTATCGCAACCGATTCAGCTTCTGAAGCAGGGGTAGCGTTCCGAATAACGGCGCCTTCCTGTTCACCGGCTATTGTTGTTTGTAGCCCATCCAATGGAGCTAATTCTTCATAGTTTCCGTCCAGTTTGACTTCCACTCCCCCGGCATCCAGCAGGATGTCAGACTTACGAACGCGCACGATACCGCGATATGTTTTCATAGGTTAGTTAGGTTTGACTCCAGTGAATTCCGTTAATTTTTGGTAGTGTATATAGAACCAACAGTCTCTCTGAACGCCTTATCCCAACGCTCATACGCGTCCAGAACCAGCTTCAGTTTCGGAGTCTGAGGGCGCTGAATTACCGCTCGCCGAAGCAATTCGCCCAGTTGCCAGGTACGGTCGACTAGTTCGACATAACTTTCCAGACCGTGTTCGGGATCAGGAGCCAGTGACTCGGCAAATGCTTCGGGGACAAGGTCGATTAGATCCAGATTCAGGATGGAACTGAATAAGGCCCCAAGCTGTCGGCGCGATTCCGGGTCTGAATAAGCCTCCAACAGGGCAAATCGACACGGGTCGCGAAAATCGGAATCGGGGCCTCGAAATAGAGCCAGACATTCATCCGCGTTTTGAAAATCAGCAAATTGATAGGTTACCTGCTGCCACTGCTCGCGCTCTTTATAAAGCGCATCAATGGTGCGCAATAACCGACGCACAGTCCGTTGCTTGCCCTTTAAACCCGTAACTAATGCATTCTCGGTTAACTGAACCAGTGACACCGCTACGGCTCTGTCACCTGTCGACTTAGCCTTAGCCAATCGCTTTAACCAGGCCGAATTGATACGTACTATGGAGGGAGCCAAACTAAATGATGTAGCAGGCTGATCACTCAGCAAACTCAGTAAAACAAGCTTGTGGGAGAGCCGAGCCGATTTGCGAATAACTGCCTGTTGCTCAGTCTGCCCAATAAATTGCCCAATACGCCTACGACTATCGGCAGTCAATGGTGCGATTATCTGCTGAAGCACCAACCCTACAGACAGATAGCTAACCACCAGTGTGGCATCAGATCCCGTTAGCACATCGTCCATTGCTTTCTCCGATTGGGTGGCATCCGCTAACCGACGCGCTGTTTCTGCGGGGGATCGTAACTCCGGATTCACCAACACAGCCGGGTAAAGCCAGTTAGCAAAATTAACCAGCGAAGCGTCTGTTGGCACCACTACTGTTTTATCCAATGCGTCCGGCAGGTCTGCCCAGGAGGCTGTAGCAAACAGCACGTCGATTTCCCACAGATCGGGTCGCGTTGGATTCGGAAGTTTATAGGCGATGTTGGCACCTTGCCCTCGCCTGAGCAGTTGAAGGGCTTTGGTAAATTCCCGGCTGTTGACAAGCCGACGTCCTGTTTTTTGATACGCCCCCGCTAAGTACCGGTTCGGTAAACAGTCAACATCGCCCGACTGAACACGCCCTTCCGTTGCAAACCGAAACAGTACCTGAGCAGGTTTGGGCAAATCGGTTAAATCGAGTTTGATCCATGGCCCAGCCTGTTTCAGATCGGCCAGTTCGAAGGTTTCGCCGTCCTGGTGATCCCGCATGAGGATTAATTGATGGTAGATTCCCTCAGCCCATTCTTTTTCTGGCTTATCGGCAAAGAACTTCACAGCCAGTTCACTAATACGTCGGGCTTTTCCGGGTTCCTGTGCCAGAATAAGTTGCAGGACCGATCGTCGTAAATCGCGTCTGTGCCAAACCTCCTGCGGGTCTTCACTGGCTCTGCGCGAAGCCAGCCAACTGTAAGAAGCCAGTTTAGTCAATACCACGGCAGGATCGTCCATGAGGGTTAAGTCTAAAGCGGGTACCAGCACCTGTTCAATCAAGGCTGGTGTAACGTACCGAAGTACCAGGCCCGGATAAGCCAGTTCGCGAATCACTTTATCTTTATTGTCAATTCGCTGGAGTAATCGTTTGTAAACAATACCCGTAAACAGATTTTTGGCCGCTGGACCGCCCTGCCGAATTTCGGCTTCCAGTTCGTCGATAGAGGACGCCGATTCACGTGTAGCTATTTTGGCCAGTAAACGTATTTCAAGTGGCCGGCGTGGAAACAGATCAGAGTACGACAGGCGTTTGGCCATCGGTTTGGCAACACCGAGGTTGTGCAGAAGCAGTTCTGCCTGTTTATGGTCCAGTTCGGTAAGTTCGATAAAATCGCGAACACCCCAACTTCCCAACTCCGTCTGGTCGTCGTCGAACAATCGGCCCGAAAAAATAACCCGCAACGGAATTGGTCTGAGTGCATTCCCAATATCCGATAGCCAGTCTAGTACCCTGCCAGCCAGTTCCAGTTGCATGACCTCTTCAAAGGTGTCGAGTACCAGCAGAAAAGGGCGTTCCTGGGCTACTGTATGCGGCTTCTCCAGATTAGCCTGTTGAATCAACTGCCGCATCTCAGACACAATACTACGAAAGCCACGACTCACCTCAACAGATTCCGTAAAATATTGATTTTTAGACGATTGCTGATAGGGATTTGCTACCGACTCAGATTGTCGCTGTTGCCGCCAGTCGGCTCGTAGCTGCCGTAAGGGTTCAGCAAGATCGGCATACTGCAAGCCAACCTGCCGGGTCATTTCCATCTCAAGCCAGTATTGGTCTCTGGGATCGATCCCAGGGCGATCAAAGTCGAGGAGCACAAGTGTCGCTAGTTTGCGGGCAACAGCGTCTTCGGCAAACTTGGCCAACAGTGTTGATTTCCCCACTCCGCCAACGCCCGTTAGCCCCAAACCGCTCCATTCGGAATAGCCAACTGAGCCACTCCCCTGCAAAACAAACAGCTCCAGTTTTTTCAACTCCTCTTCCCGGCCAACAAACTGGTTTTTGAGCAAAATCTCGTAATCGGCCAGTAACGTGTCTTTCAGCAGTAGATTTCGGATTTGAGCCGGGTCGGGCTGGGGCAAACCCGTATCACTGATGGCATCGGTAGCCGCACTAATGGCCTGTAAGTCAGCCGACGAACGATCTACAAGAGGTAGCTTGTCGCCTTCCTTCAGAACCTTTCGGAGCATATCGCCAAACAAATCGGTAGCGGGCAACGGTTCGTTCAATACGGTTGTCAGCCGATCTGAACTGACCAGTTTTTTCAACGTATCGTTTCGGTAGTTCTGGGCAAGAAGCCATTGCAACTTTCCATCGACAGTTTCAATGGTACAGGTAGGCGCCAGCCGACTTAGCGTTTGCTGACGAATGGAATCATCGCCAATGAACGCAACCAGGTCGACCGGAGCAAACCGGCCCGATACGGCGGCCCGTTCTTCGGCCTGCTGCGTCAATTGCGCCAAGGTGTCGAGCGGTCCGGTCGTTATCGAATCAGCTTCCGGGTCTGCGTCCTCAATTGAGTTGATCAGTGATTGTGGCGACCGTGCCAATTGCTGCTCCATACGAGCCGCTAATTGCTGAGCAAAAGCGTTCAGATCTTTCATGGAAATTGATTTCTGTCGTACCGTAATTTCATTGATCCGCTTTCCTGAATACTTCGCTAAACCGCTTTGTTTCAGACGCCAGATTCTTCAGGGCATTGTCAGGATTGTTGTTGAGCAAGTTCTGATAGGGTTGTATTAAGAATGCACTGAATGGTACAGCCTGTTCACTATCAAAGGATTGATCCAGCGTACTGAAAAAATGCCTGAGGTATGTTTCAATGTCATACTGACTTTTCTCCTGGATTCTGAACCGCTCGGTAACGTCATTAAGTGACTCAGGAATGTCGGCCCTAACGCCGTCGAGCACGATGCGGAGCCAGTCTACCTTTAGTATCTGCTCATATAACAGGAACAAAAATTCGGATGCATGCAACCCGTCAATTGTTCCCTTGTTCAAATCCGTCAACAGAATCCAGACTAAATTACCTCTACGTGCTCGATCCAGTGCCGATAGTAGCGCAGGGATCACCTCATTTTTGAGCCATACGATTGACGTTGAGTTGGGGTCCATATCGGGTATTACCGGGGCCTCTACGCCGGCATTAGCGCACATATCGGCAACAAGCTGACGGGCATCTTTCTGGCCAATGCCTCCCGGCCCGGCATTCAGTCGAATTTTGAGGTTACCCCCATCCGGAAGCATCTGTGAAAGAACCCGAACACAGAAGGTTTTTCCGCTGCCATTTGCCCCGGTAATGGCGAGTAGCCTCGGCCCACCTACCATTGCCAGCCGCCAACAAACAGCCTGAAACTGATCGAGCCCAATAATTGGCTCTTTTTTAGTATCGGTAGTTAGCTCCCAGTATGGATTTTCAGTTGGATCAGGCGCGGGTAATCCGCTTACATTAATGTGTTCATAGATTTTTACCATGGGTATGCCCCTGTTCAGGCCTTCTCCCTGACTCCAAACTCCCTGATGCAATCCGAAAAGAACAAAACTGCGATCGTAACACCCTCCGCCTGATGAACCGGGCAATGTATTGATCTGATGCAGGAATCGCAACCGGGACACCTCTGGATTAGGTGGCGTAAAGCGACCAATAGCGCCTAAGCCAAGCCTGAGTGTTTGGGCGGCTGGGTATTGAAGCAGTATACAATTATCCGTGGGAGCGGGTACAAATGCCTGCGCATCGAGGTGGGCAAAACGCCGTCCAATGCCTGGTGTAGCGTCCAGTCGGATAATGGCATAATCCCAGAAATCAGCTAAATCTTTGGCGTCGGCAGGCAACCGATCATTCAGCTCATCCTGATGGCATGGACTGAATTTTACACACCAGTCTGTAGCGTGCCCAAAAACTTTAATAGCGCCAGCACTACCGCCCAACCCACCATTCTGCCCGACTCGTAACAGATAATTATCAAAATCGACTTGTATCCGGTTGGTACCATTAATGGTTGGATCGGGCTCCCAGGTACCATTATTATTCCTGAATAGTGCGTGTACGACATGCCAGGCTGTTAGTACCAGGCGGGGCCCAATCAAAATACATGTTCCGTTGGCACGACCACCAGCAGGCAGGGTCACAGTGATTTGACCTGTCCAATGTTTTCCATCATTGATACCCCGGCATAGTATCTCCGGCTGAACAAATCCCTGTGCTTCATTGACCATTGCCTGTAGGGTAGCTGCTCCCGCGTTGGTTTGATTGGCCAACAGTACGGTAAGGCTCCCATCCTCCTGACGCTCATTAATCAGTCGCTCCAGAAGTGGTTGCAGAAAGTTATTCGCCTGGGCATACTGGAGCGCTTTCACGTACGCTTCGGTATCATCGGCAACCAATGTAACGGCCTCAAATGCCAGGCGGTTTTGGCTTGGCAAATCAGTTTGAGCTTCTTCAAACAGGTTTGTAAACGTTGGACGCGACGTGCGTAAAGCGGCAAGAATCTGCTCGATGGTTGGCATGGTTCAGAAAAGCCATTTAGTTTGTTGTTTTCAAATCCGGTCTACGAGCTTTACCTCAAAATCGGTCAGATGCTCCAGCAACGTTTTTGAGGAACGGCCATCGGTTTGAGCTAACACCCGACCCAGCACATGCGCCGAGTTGATACGCGGTTCCATGCTCTTGCCTGCATAGTGTAAGCCAGCCGAAAGATGCTCCCGTCCAGCCACCAGCACCACCGAGCCTGAGTTGCCCCCCAGCGTAGTGGCATCATGACCAACCCGAAACGGAGTGGGCAGGGCACTCGCGGGCAACGGCATGAGCAGACCCGGCGCCAGGCGCTTACAGCCAAACGTACTCTTGAACAACTCCTCCAGCAAGGTAGGGGGCACACGTGGGTCGTTAGCCGGATACCCAATGGTAAATAAGGTGGGCAAACTATCAGGCCAGTCAGGAGCCACATCAACCCCCAGTATATGCCGCGGAATGTGATCAGCACCAACGGGGTCCAGTTCGATCAGGGCCAGATCTAATTTGGTGTGATCAATAAAATTAGGATCAATTTCCTGGGAACCGGTAAAAACAACCCGTTTGAAGGTGCGCGGATTGACCGACCCCAACCCCCGAAATTCCATCCCAAAATCAATACCAGCCCCCGACCGAAAGACCCAATCACCATTCGGTTGTTGCCGGGCAATATCCTGCAGCACATGCCGGTTGGTCAGAATCAGGTTGGCCTGAATCAAAAAACCGGTGCCGATAAACCCACCGGGAGAACCCGGCAAATTGATTCGCCCAACGCAGGCAATGGCATCTTTGAGTGAATCGGCACTGCCATCGAGGGTGGCACCCCAGTCCCCCAAAGGACTGGTCGATTTATCAACTTTCCCCTGACGAATCATAAAGGAAGGTCGGGAGCCATCGGTTCGCACAATCGACTCCAGATTCTGAAGAATTTCGGGCTTTTGCAGAACCTTCTCAACATCATTATTCTCAACCACCCGGAGGGCTTCATCGGCATTGGCAACAATCTGGTTAACAATACGACGAAGTCTGGGTTTATCGCCCAGGTGTTCTTTAATGATCTGATTCCAATCGGCCGCTGTTTGATCGAGTCGGTCCCGAATTGCCGGATTGCTCAGGTCGGGGTTCACAGAGTCACCACCCGCCGATTCGGTACTCCTGGCCTGATTCTCACGAGCTAGAAGGAGCCGTTTATAATGGACCAGCAGATCATCACCTGGCCCTTGGGTAGCGTCAGGATTGGGGATAGTTCCTTGATCAGGAGGGGACATATTCGTTTTGTTAGGGAGTTTTCTGGTGTTTTATTCGTTGGCCTGAACCACGCTAACATCAATCGGCGTTACCGCTTCAGGCTAATCTCAAGTTGCGCGTTCTCACCCTTCGTTATCGCTACAGAAGCAGTAGCCGGTTCAAATCCATCGACTGTACAGCCAATCTGATAGGTCCCGTCTACGGGAGCTGATAACGAAAATTTCCCTGCCGAATCGGTCAGCGTCGTGATATCGGGTAAGGCTACCGGGCCAGCCACAAAGTAGACCCTTGCCTCTGCAACAGGCTGTTTATCGGCGGTACAGACGCTACCCGTAATAACACTCGGGTTCGTATTCATAGAAACTAGTGCCCAGCTCGCAAACCCACAGGCTATTATGTATTGCTAGCTGTGGGTATAAAGTAGAATTTATTAAGCCTTCCAGGCCAACATATTCTTGTAAACATTCGGTCCTATCCGCGTACCTGAATTTGTGGTTACGCCCCCATAAGCGTGAATAGCGATAGCCATGCGACTTCCATTTCTAATTCGGTATACAGCACTTCCACTTTGCCCACCTGCCGTATCAATATCGTAGAACACCTTCCAGCTGTTCACCGAGTCTATCCGTCGTGCGTCGTACCATTGGGTTCCTGTCGGCTTATCGCCCGGATAACCCGAGATATTTCCTACGGCATTTTTCAGATCGGAATCCGAGTAGACGCCAAAGCCAAACCAGCCGGTTGTCTTACCCATGTCTGTAGGAATAATAATGGCGCCATAATCATAGTTTTCGTCGCCATTGTTTGTCCAGCCCGTAACAGAGTGAAAGTCGGTACTAACCACGGACCCATAAGGCATTGCACTGCCATCCCGACCGGGCATTACCTGAATTTTCTTGACCCAGCCATCCCGACCAGGTACGCCACTATTCTTAATAAAAACGACATGTCCAGCTGTCATTAAGGTATGTGGGCCAATAAACCAACCCGTTCCAATCCACATTGAATTATCGGCAGCCGTAATAAGCAACGAAGCAATAGCGCGCCATGGATAACTAGCCGTAGTTGTAATTTTCACCCGGTTATCGTCCCCATGTACATTTTCGGCCTGTTCACCTGTTGGGGCAGGAATAGCTGGTGGAGGGCCAAACGAGGCTTCGCCAATATCCCGCAATTGGGGGAGATCCGCTACGGCCACCATCTCGGCCTCAGATTCCGCATCGGTTTCCCGAAAGTTAAACCCCTCAACGGTTTCAATTCCCTCTTTAGTAGGTGGTACTGTCTGAGGATTTATCCCTTCTGAGGGCGGTTGTGTATTCTTATCAACCGCTGGTGCCGCTTCTTCCGTCTTATTCGATACAGGCGTATCATCGCCGGTGGCTTTAGGTGTTTTTTTAGTTGTTGCCATTTGTCTTTTACGTTTAAATCCAACTCACCAACCATTCGCTATTCATCAGTACAAAAATCAAATTTCTTAAAGAATTTATTCCCCGGAAATTATCCTATTATAACTAATCATTAAGACACAAAAAAAGCTAACCTTACTCTATCAAATCAAGGCTATTATTTCCATCATAGAAGCAGGTACATATCCGCCAATTATCTACTAATTAAATTTAGATTATTCAGTTAGTAGCAGTAGCGGTAAACTAGCATAAGCACCGTCGGAGCGATCCTTTTTTTATCTTTTTTTGAACAGTAAAACGGCGACCTATTACTGATGATCATCCATAAAAATGGCAGGCTTAAACAGGTTTACGCCCACCATATGTTATTACTATACAAAGGTATGATATAATTTAAGTTTGAAACAACGGGGATTTTCCCGTATTGGCACTGCACTAATGTTGTCGACACACGTATAAACGTGTGTCGACAGAATAAATGATTGCAAAAGCTGAGCTATTTATAGCAATTTTTCTACAAGAAAAGTGGACTTATCTATCAGTTCAACAGTAAAATAAATATTAAATCCGAAACATATAAGAGTTTTTTATATTTCGGCAGATAGAGAAAAAAAGTACCAATAGTATCTATAATTTAATTTAAAAAACACAGACACTATTGGCGTTTTTTCAACTTATCATCATCAAATTTACCGCCTAGGTTACCTCATGAAATTAACTAGACTTTAAGCCGTTTTTTTCGACATTAGATTATCAATTATAATGGGAGGTTCAATCAGTCCGGCATGTAAAGGGCTATCCGGTTCGAACCAGGGTTCACCGTTCGTCATATTGGCCTGATACGTCCACTGTCGGGGAACCTGTTCAACATTGACCGGGTAAATTGTCAGGTGGTCTTTCGTCAGGTGCAAACGCAAAAAATTCTTGTAATCCTGAATACGTAGCGATGAAAAGGCCTCGGTTTCGTGGGTCCCGAAAATCCCATTCGCAATTAACAGATACACTCCCATAACCAGCCCACCAATCAGGCCACCGATCAGAAGCAATGCCAGCGACTGAACAGAAATGCGTTCCCAGTCCGTTGGAATCAACTTGCAGAAATGATCAATAAACCAGGTACCCATCAGTAACGAAACAACCTGTATGACCCCATGAAGCAACCCGCCCGCATTAGCTGCCCACCGATTTCGTTTATGACTTCGGTCGGCAAAGCTGATAAAACCAGCACCTATCAGAATAGTAACTAACAGCAGGAATGGGTGCCTGATAAGACCACTTAAATCCCGGCAGAGAGCTACCCAGGGATCGGATTGATCATACGCTGGCTTAAACAACTCGGCACTAACCATCATCCAGGTAAAGAACAGGTAAAGTGCTCCCATCAGGCTGGTAAACCAGGGGTTTTTGATCAGAAACAACAGATTCCCCAGCACCAGTCGCCGACTCTTCTTTTGATCAGGGTAGAACGCTTTACTTTGGTATTCTTTAGGCTTACGCTGTCCATAGAGCAAATCTTCATCCTCCTTAAAGTCAACCGGAAGGTGATGCGTTGGGTGCATGAATGCCCCTCCTCCCCCAGCCGTAATTTTCCATTCCAAGGGCGGTACTGTTGGATTATCAGGATCGGTAGGTGGGTAGAAATAACTGCTGTAATGGTGCATATCGCCCGTAATCGTGACCGGCAGGGTTAATTTTTTCAGCGGGCCATCGGTTGGGTGAGGAGGCTTCGCTCTAAGGTTCGGATCGGTAATGTATCGTTCGCAGAACCATTCCAGATTCCGAAACGATTTATCACGTCTTTTATAGGCCTGATAGACCCACGAAGGCTCTGCCGTGCACAGAATTACCTTATCACCCGGTTTGGTAAAATTGCGGTTAACCCGCTCAAAAAACTCCTGCTGGGGCAGATCAATATCTTCTGAAAGCTGGATGTCGATGCCCCAGAGCCACCAATTATGCGGTAATTGAATCGCGAAATAACTACGGGTCTGCTCTGTTTTCCAGGCTCCGATCCAACGCTGCTGACAAAATACTTTCAGAAATGATGTCAGGCCGTCATACCAGTCATGATTACCCGGAATAGCGAACAGGCGGGGTGCATTGGGTTCGGAAATAAACGATTTGGCTGATCGATAAGGCCCAATGAGTCGATTGGCGTACTGTTCCCAGCTGGGAGTTGGGTATACTTCATCGCCCCCCATAATCAATAAATTCCCCCGCTTGGTATCATGCCCGGCCACATGCAGTTCTTCTTTACCAAGCAGATAGGCCAGGCTATAGGTTGAGTTGAACCCAGACCCCAGGTCAGAAATATAATCGATCCAGACTTCATCTTTGTCGGCCAGCTTTATATAGGGTTCGCTGGCTTTGAGACAGGCCTGCATTTCCCGTTTATCGGCATAAGTACCGAATAATGAGGAAAGTATGGTGCGCAGGGCTGTACGGGCCAACTGCCCGGGATCGTACCAGGGCTCCATCTTCTGCCGCTCGAAATTGAGTTTGTCTTTGTCTTCTGTAGGCGGAGAAGTTGGCGCCCAGGCAGGAAAGGGTGTAGTGGATTTAGGCACAGTTTTTTAGGAAAAGGAGGTTAAGTAAGATGCGTTTTTGGGCAATGCTGTAGTCAGGTCGTCTAATTGATCCCCTGATCCTGCAAGACAGTCCGAAGTACGGGTTCCAGACTCTCGGCCTGGGCACTGTGGCGAATACGACTCACTAATTCATCGTAGGTCTCTTTATCGGGAATTTTATCGATCTGTAATGTCAGCAACTTAACGATTCGCAGGTAACGACGGCGTTGATACCATACCCAGCCAATGATAGCAGCGGCTACCACCCCGAGGCCAATGAGCCACTGGTAGGCATAGCGCTGAACAATAGGAATGTTCTTATTCACGATCCGGTCAATGCGATTCGTCAGCGTGTCCAGTGTGGGTTGAACAGAGGTTAGAATAGTTGTTTGCAGCCGTTTATTGGTGGCATCGTTCAGCAGGCTATCCCGAATGGCAGCTATCTTGCCTCGGGCACTGTCTGAGTTCAGATCATCAATGGCTTTCATCATCATATTGGCCAGCATACTCCGCGTTTGTATGTCGATCTGGTGCGTTGTGCTGGCAATAGCATCCATAAAGAACTGCTTCAACTGCTCATCTTTAATCTGCCCTTTCATGTGATCAATCCGGTCAATTACGGTTTGCATGATCAGTGCCACCTGCGTGTTGGATAATTGACCAACACTGTCAATCAAGTGCATGGCTTTCTGAATGTCCGGGTTCAGCGTATCGACCGACCCCTTGAGCCCCTGAACCAGGGCGCGCGAGATACTGGCCGTTTCCCGATTGGCGCCCATAACGGCATGCTGGGCGATGTCTTCCACGGCGGAATCAATAACCGCTTTCGATTTCGTTCCCTTACCCAAATTTCGAACAACGGCCCGATTTACCATGGTATCGAGCAGATTACAGCCGACCAGCCATGCGGCCAGCCCGCACACAAATCCGTATCGAATAATCGACTTCATAAGGAAGGAGGTGGGAAAATAGTGAACGATCAATGGTGCTATAAATAAACTCTATTTTCTGACTCAATGCAGTACGTAGTTCTACTGGTTTTAACGAGTATTCTTCCTCAAATCAGAATCAAGCCATTGATAGTCAACAAATAAAGCTGTAAATTCCTTTACACTAAACTGCTACCACCATGAACTCAACCTCATCTCTGACCACAATCAATTCATCGCAGCAACCCACCTTTCAAGAACTAACTATGGCTGGTAGGCTCACCAAAACCAGCGTGGGTATACTCTTATTTATAGGCTGGCTCTTACTGTTTATTTTCGGCATGAGTTTAAATTCTAAAGATTATCGCATTCTGATTTTTCACGACGGATACATTGACTTCAGCTATCTCATCCTCTACGCGGCTACGTTCACCCCTACCAATACGGCCTTACTGGCATCACTTGCCGGAGTTTTAGGCGGATTTGCCAGCAATCTGGCCGCCGACAATCAACTTCAACACCTCCGCCCTACTATGCTTGATCCGAAATCAGAAGATTTTGAGAGTTACATGTATATGACCGAGAACCCGTTAGTTTCTATGCTACGCGGGTTTATTACCTATTTAATCTTCATTGCGGGTTCCTACTTAACCAACTTTACGACCTCCGTTGACCCCAACGATAGCGCAGGCTTTGCGGGCATGAACGCATCGTCTTATTTCAAATTTGCCGTATCAGTCTCCTTACTGGCTTATCTGGCAGGTTACGATCCATCCCGAATGAAGGGCCTGGTTAACTCGATCAATTTCACAAGGAAAGACCAACCTGCCACACCAACACAGGCAACCGTAGTCACTCACCAAACAACCGAAAGTGTTCAGGTTGCCACAACGGGCACACAACCAAACGTGAACGGGCAACCGGCAAAAGCAGATGGATAAAGCTATTCTCTATACCTCAGCAACGTTGGTGGAGTTGTAAAACAGGCGCAACAGTTTGTTTTTCATTGCCCACCTTCGTTGCCAACCTGCCGTTACGTACAAATGGCTGTTCCAGGACGATTTCAGGCGGCTTCGGGTCGATTGAACTAGAGTCGAACGCTCGTTTTCATCGAGTTGCAGGATCATCCTTTTAAGGTCTAACCCCAGCCTGAAATCCAGTGCACTGCTCAGCGGGAACGTAGCCCTGATTGTATGAATTTGCCCGTCGTTACAGAAATTACCAGTTAGTAGCAGTTGCCTTTCTCCGTTAGTAGCCAGTAAACTAACGCTATGCTTATACGTTGACACTTCAGACCCTGCTAACCCCAACGCTAACGAGCAGAACATGCCTACCTGAAATGATCCTTCTACGGGTTCGCGCAGATCGAAGAGCGCATATAACTTCACGGGTACACGCGCACCCTCCCAGAACGTTTCGCCCTTAAACTGGCCCATGAATTGCATCGAAATCCCCGGTTCTTGCATTTGGGCCGCTTTATAATCGCAGGGTACGCCCGCTGCCGGTACATGCTCCAGATAGGCTTTGGTATCCGCATAACCCATATTGATCAGTGCTCGAACATCAATATGCTTCAGAAATAAATCGGGGTCGAGCGGCAATGGAAACGTGGGTTTGATGACTTGTAAGCGAATGGGTTTCGTTTGTCCATAAGGTGAGTTACCCTGCCGGATCTGCTCATTGATTTGTGTGATCCAGTCAAACTCAGCCAGTAAACCGCCCGCAGCACTCATCTCGATCATGTGAACGTATTGCACAAATGAGCCATCGAGGTACTCCCGCGAATTGCCAATGCAGTACACCAGCCAGATTTCCTCGGCTCCTCCCCGCACTGCGTCCATCAGGTTGGCGTCTTTAATCCAGACTGCATCGGTATACCAATCGCTATTAATCTGGAGGGCGGGCATAAAAATGGGCAGTGACATGCCTGCAATCAGGAAATCCTCATTAATCTGGGTATCAGCAATGTTTTCGACGGTTTTGTGCGAGAAATTGCACACATTAAATGTTGCCCTAAACCGTCGATTTTGCCTGATTTTTGCCACATCAATGCCCAGGGTTGGAAACACCTGTTTCCGAATACCATCGGCATCGCCCATAGCCGTCATGCGGGTCAGTCGCAGGTAATTTTCAGCGGGTGTCAGGGAAACAAAATTCATGACATTCAACTGCCGCCAACGGGCACAGATTTCCTCGGGATCGAGGCCAGCCGCGAGCATGGCGGTGTTGAAAATCCCGCCCGATGTACCATCCACATGCCGAAAGGAAATAGCGGACTCTTCCAGTGCTTTTAACACACCCGCATGATACGCTAACCGCACACCTCCTCCTGCCAGAATAAGCGAGCGATTCGTTGTAGCTGATTCAAATAACGACGTAGCCATTGGGAAAGGGGTTAAGGTATGGTTAGGTGTGGTTAAGGAGAATACACAATGGGTACTTACCGGGAGTTTGCGTGAAGTCAGGTTCCACTAGTTGCCCTCCACGGATAGAAAATAGCGCCAATGCTACACGACTCCTACTCTTTCAAACTTCGCAGGTAGACAAAAAACAGGATTCCTGACACGAAATCGAAGCTGGCTACCAGACCGGCAATGGGCGACATAAGCCCGTGCATGATGCCTATTCCAACCGCAATAGCAGCCCCAAATTTCTGCAATCCTCCCCAAAACAGAGCGGCCCGCGATACCTGGGCTTCATAGAGTACCTGTACCATAAGACCGCCCAAAATCAGCATAAACATGCCTATTGTCCCGAAAAAATGGCGGGTCACAGGCGTGCTTTCGCCCCCTACAAAATCCAGCACAAAACCGGGTTGTATCATCTGAACCAGACCCGAGATGAACGTTAGTACGGAGATACCTAAAATGATAAGACGTAGCATGTTCAGGACTTCGGTTTATTGGTCAGAAAGTAAATCATGAGCAGTGTCCAGATGACGGAGTAGTATACCCAACGAATATCGTTGAGATGCATCCATTCATTCATTTTCACGGTAAGCGCCTGCTGACTGGGTAAACCAACGCGTATCTCGTTGATAACGGGCAAAATCTTGGTCTGGAAGGTGTACGTGACCATACTAAGCAACCCGAAAACGACGATAGCCAGCCACCGGAATTTAGTATGCCATTCCTGAATAATCAGCACGATATTCGTTACTACCATAATGCTCACCAACACCGTAAAAAACCTGATTGCGTGGTCGATTGGGTTAATGAAATGGTCGGCCACATTATCCAGACGCACATTTTGCCAGCTTGGGTACCAGATAATGTGTAAACCCCACCAAAGGCCCATATAAACGGATGCACCGAACATGAGCAGAAAGCTACTCAGCCGAAAGAGTATTAGTTTTATCACCGGAGTTAGAGTTTATAGCGCTGAAAATCAGTAATCGAAGGTGCCGGTAACCACTCCTCCTTGTTCTCCAGTCCGAAGACGCTCGACAGACCTTCCGAGGTATCGGTTTCGGGGGTTTTGTAGGTAACAAACCAACACTCAAAATGGTCGTCGAGAACTCCGTGCGAACTGGGCAGGAAAGCCGTAAACAACGCCTTCGGTTCGATGTTGAGCGTATGCAATCGGGCCACTTTGGGATGATCACCCAGGTATAGGCGAGCCTGCGCTTTACTCATCAAGTTGATGCCTGCTTTGGAGTCGAAATAAATGTAGGAAGCCATCAGCATGTTCCGGAAATGGCTGTAATTGATCGAGCCGATATTCAGGTGAATGCTGGCCCGTTTCGGTCGGTCCATTTCAATTCGAAAGGCAAACTGGCCATCTTTTTCGTACTGCGATGAGACGACTGTATCGGTAACAATGAAATCCAGGTTGGCTTTGTGTTTGGGCATTCCCCAGATGCCTTTGCCCCCTTTTACTGAAATCTCGGTACTCACGGGCAGATCGAGAATGAACTGCCCTGTTTTAAAAAACTTTTGAAACAGGGCCGGTAGTAAACGGGGAGCGGGTTTGGGGCCGTGGGTACAGGCAACAGCCAGGCTGTACTCAATGTACTTGCCAATGGTTGTGTGAACGTAATTAATGATGGTGACAATAAAGACGGCCTTCCCATTTGGCAAGCGAACCGGAAACAACTCATTACCTGGCATCAGCTTGAGAGCCGCGTCGTAGTTGCAGGGGAAAGCAGCCATGAGCGCGGGCGAATCTGTTGCGCTAACAGGTAATTTAAATGGAATGCCATCCACGAATGAATAGCGCCCTTCATAATCTCGAATGCGTTTAGGTACTGCCATTGATTAAGGGAAGTGAGTTGGATTACAGGTATCGGATAAAATAGGCAATGATGTAAAACCAGAGCAGAAACAGGCCAATGGCCAGCGAAAGAATCGTCCCAATGATCTTTGCAGTCGGAGAGAATTCCGTTGATTTCCAGAGGGCAAAAATGCCGACCGGGAAACAAAAGATGCAGAGAAAAATAACAAGCCAGGTTCTGTGAAACCAGGAAGTTTTTTCGACGCTGTTTGTTGGGTTCATGGTAATAGGGCTGGTTGGTTGTTACGTAGGGTCATTCAGTTCCCGAATCATTGTCGGAAAAACTTCCTGGTGAGCTTCTTTTCCAAAGAAAACATCCAGATGGCTGTAGGTGGGTAATAGGTGCAGACTGTGCCGGTTAGGCTCAAGTGTGTTCAGGTATTCGTACGTTCTTAGCTGACTTTTCCAGCTAAAGCATTTATTGAGTTTTCCGGCAAAAAAGACGAAGCGAGCCGATGTTTTAGGTGGCTGATCGACATAGGTACCTGCCCCAGTAAAAGGCACCAGCGCTCCCTGCTTGACACTACGCCGGATGTGCTGAAAAAAGCGCAGCGGTACCGCCCCAAATTCGCCCTGAATCCAGTTTTTCGTTTCGTCGGTCAGGTTGGCTAGTTCCCAGAGTGCGGGCCAGCCAGTTCCGTAGGTGAAACTGACAAACTTGCCAACGGGGGTATCATTCTCCCAGTGAAATGTATTGACAAAAGCCCGTAACAGCTTAGCCTTCAGAGTAGGTGCCACCTTTCCCCATTGCGGATTCAGGTAGTTGGTAATTCGACTGACAAGAGGGACTAACGTAGTCAGCTTCAAAACCGAAAATTCCTGCTCAACGGGGTGCAGTGAAACCGCATTTGTAATAATGGTTTTCACCTGCGGTACTAATCCTAAAACCACCGAAATCATGAAGCTGGTTGACCCCTGGCAGTGGACAATGGCTTTCATGTCGGAGTAGCCCGTAACGTCGCATATTTTCTGAACGGCAGCCGGATGATCGTATAATCCGGCCTGATCTAAATCCCACTCATTTTCGGCAAATTCGATACTCGCACGCCAGTTTTCGAGCCATACGTCGTAGCCTGCTGCGGCCAGCATCTCAATAATATTTGGCTGATTGGGTGGGTTGAATAAATTGGCACGTACACCCGCACCATGAATCAATAAAATGGGGCCTTTGCTGGTATCTGTTCCTCTATAACGCCAGAAATTGAGCTTGAATCCATCCAGGGCATCGAAGGGAATGCGTTCAAAATCGGCCTCGTGTATCATGGCTTCCGGACGTTACGATTCTGTAGATAGTATGGATTCTATTGATTGAGTTAATCAATTCAGGAAGTAGGTTTCCCAAACATCGCCCGCAAACAGTTTTCCGAATGCTGCCAGCGCTTCTGATTTATGGAGCAACCCATCCGCATGCAGGGCTTTCATTGTTGTCAGTTGTTGGGCAAAATCAGCGATTTCGATTTTTAGAATCCCTTTACCCAAAACCGGCGAAACAATGCTATCGCCGTCATAGATGGTGATGAATAATGTAGTCAGGTCTTTCCACATATCAGGCCCCGGATCATCGAACACGTTTTTGGCCCCCTTGAAGAAATACACCTTGCCTTCTGGTGTGTGCATCTTCATGCTGTATTCCATATACTTCTGCTGCGAATTGTTGGCATCGGCGATGAACAGATTGAACTGGCCTTCAGAAACCGTCATCGGCTTTGTAGACAGATGTGGGGCGATTACCGTCCCGGCCATACCCGCCAGGTGCGTAGGGTCGTTCAGAAACATGCCTACGTTCTGCACCTGGATGGTTAGTGTAAAGGCCATATACGAATTGTCGGCTCTGCCTTTATCTAAACCTGCCTGATAATCGTCTTTTTCATTCGCTGAAAAATAACCTTTCATCGTTTCGGTGAACTGGACACCAACGGGCGTCATGGCGGCTTCTTTGGCTTTCAGCGTCGGAAAATCGTAGTTGATCGACCAGCCATGTTCTTCGGCAATCAGCTTCACATTGCGTTCGGCAAAGCCCGAAATGGTCAGTAATGGATTGGTGCCCAACGAGCAGGGAATAATCGCGCCATCGGCTACGTACAGATTAAGATACAATTCTGTCCCGGTCTGCCCGTGAAAAACCTGACCTTTGTGATCGGTTACGCCCATTTCGGCGTTGTCGCCCATAATGCAGCCGCCCAGCGGATGAACCGTAACCAGATCAAAATCAAATTCTTTAGTCCAGGTAGGATTCTTAACAAACGTGCCACCCAGAGCCTGCGTAGCCTTCTGTAGATTGTCATTAGCCTTCTGGAAAATTTTCTCCTTGCCTACCTCCGGCCAGTCAATGGTCAGGTCACCTTTTTGGCTGAGGGACATTTTACCACTATCATCGTCGTGGGTCATGATCAGATACGTCTGCGTATTGTTTAACGCACCATGATACGCTCCCCGAAACAGGCTCTCGGTTTCACGAGCTCGTTCTTCTACCCAATTCGCCAGGCCGGGTTGGCCATGCTGCCCTTCCAGGCGGGACGAGAAAAAGAGCATGGGTTTTACTAAGGATCGAATAGAGCCTGGAATACTACCCTCCTCAATGACCATACCATCGTCCAGTACTGGTTTACCACGGGCATCAATCACCGATGTAATGCACGGACCTACAGGTGCCACATCCGTACCATCTCCGTACCCAATGCCGTTTATGGAATGATCTGTGTTATAACCAAATCCCAGCACATCGCCATTGCCCGTAAAGCGGTCGCCTAATTTGGTCGAAAGTGAAAGTGTCCCTTTCTGAGCTGATCGAAGTAAGATCTCGGTACTACCTAAAGTGCCCGCGCCCAGGAATACCAGATCAGCTTCTACAAACAACAGGGGAGCCTGAAATTTTTCGCGTCCCACGTTCATAATCTGGTAATACACCTGCCATTTCTCCCCCTGTCGTTCAATATGGCTGACGGCTACTTCACAGAAAATATCGGTCCCGAAGTTGACGGCATCGGGCAGGTAGTTCATCAGGGTTGTATTCTTGGCCGACACGTTGCAGCCTGAGCAACAGTCCCCACAATTATTACAGGCTTGCTGAGCCACGCCAACATGGTTTCCTTCTGGCTTATTTTCAAAGTTGACGTTAATTGGCACGTAACTAAAAACTTCGCCCAGAGCCGCGGCCGATTTTTGATGAGCTACTGTTTTCGGCAGTTCAGGATAACCCGGCGTACCAACTGGGTAGCCCGTTGGTCGTAGCATTTCTTTCGCTTTGGCCATTCCGGCAAACAGGCCGTCAAGGTCATTCTTTACAGCAGTTGGCCAACTACTCCGCTCAAAGACGCGCATTTCCGGCTCAATGGATACGTTCGCATTGATGAGCGACGTCCCCCCTAAACCGCAGCCTTTTACGACGCTGATGCCATCACCAACATACACATCGAAAAGGCCGGTGTGATTACCAACATGGCCTTGTTTGGAATGAATCTGCAACTGAGGGGAGGATTCATCGAGTGTTCTGGGAAATTCACCGGGGCGAATCTCCCGTCCTTTTTCCAGTAAACAAACTCGTTTACCAGCTCTGGCCATCCGCGAAGCGGCAATACTTCCACCGTAACCTGAACCAATAACCACTACATCATAAGCGGATTTTATATCGGCAATAGCCTTCGATAGTTTAAGCTGCATAGCGACTGTTTAGTTGAACAGGTGTGACTGTTTTATTTAGTCGAAGAAATCGATAGAAACAGCAACAAGGCATTCGCATTCTTCGTAACCCACAGTCAAATAGGCAATAAATTCGCGCAGGGCCATGAGGTCTTTAGCGAACGGTAAATAACTGATTTATAGTACCTTTAAGGTCATATTATAGTAAAACTGAAAACTACGTTTCGCTAAGATTAGTAACAACAAAAACCCATACCAACCGGCTGTTCATGCTCGACAACCGGTTGGTATGGGTTAAAATTTCAATTTGTCACACGAAACAAGCTACTGTTGTACCGTTTGCTTTCCCTATTTGTACGCATTCATAGCTACAAAAGGGGCAACACACTGACTACACGATTTCTTATCTCGCAAGTTGATACAGGAGACTCCTTACATTGGTAACTTGACCCGTAAGCTGATCATAATCGAATGCCACTAATTGGCCAGTAGCTAACGTAGAAGGAAAATCATCACGGTCAATGGCAGAGGCTGAGAAAAGTGGTTTGGGCGATCCTCCATAGGCGCGTATCTGGCCCTGCCCCGTAGCTTCGTCCCAAAATACAATGGTGCCAAACATACTAATTAAAAGGTGAGGTGAGTACAGATAAAATGGATATAGGGCGAGCTTAATTTAACTGGTCAAATCAAACTCGCCCACATCCTGATTTTAGTTACGGTAGGTACTCTTATAGAAGTCATTTTATATGTTGACTTCTGAATACAAAGTTGAGATGTTCTACCTAATCCGACTTCTCTATTCGTCCCAAATACGTTTCTATTCGTTGCATCAAGTAAAAAAAAATCTCTCATTGATTGCTTAAAACCAATGAGAGATGAGACAATACCCTATAAATCAGTTACTTTCTAATTTCGCTTGGGGCAATCCTAAATTCTTCCTGAAATGAAGTAGAAAAATGGCTGGGGTTTTTGTATCCTGTTCGCCAGGCCACCTCCGATACGCTGAGATCAGTCGTTTCCAGAAGAAGTTTGGCTCTGGTAAGGCGGTAAGAGCGGATGAAATCGGAAGGCGATGTATCCATCAACGCTTTCATTTTTCGAAACAATTGGGATCGGCTCATACCAATTGTTTGGCAGAGCTGTAGTAAGCCAAACCCGTCATCGGCGAAGTTTTCCGCCACAATTTCTGCCACCTTTTGCACAAACGCATCTTCCAGCGCAAAAGCGTCTTCTACTGCCTGTTCAATAACTGGTGCAGGTGCCTCTATGAGTTGTTTTTTGGAGAAATGGGCGATTAATCGCTTTTGCTTCTCCACCAGCATTGCCAGTTGTACCAGCAGTTCCTCCTTATGAAATGGCTTAGTCAGATAAGCATCCGCACCGCGTTTCAAGCCCGTTAATCTGGCGTCGGTACCTGCTTTGGCAGTCAATAAAATGATGGGAATGTGGCTCGTACGCTCATCGTTCTTCAGTACATCACAAACCTGGTAGCCATCTTTTTCGGGCATCATCACATCGCTTATAATGATATCCGGTATGCTTTCAAGGGCTTTTTCGATACCAATTTTACCATTGTAAGCTACATCCACCTGATACAGTCCCTCAAGACAGGACTTGAGATAAATAACGATGTCGGAATTGTCTTCGATTAGAAGAAGATGGGGGAGGGAAGAATGCTGAGCGATGAGAGATGAATGATGAATAGACTCGTCGGGTAACAAAAGTGGGTGATTTGACGCAATCACCTCTATGACTGGGTCCTGTATTGACGCCCTTCTGTCACTTTCTGGGGCATTTCTTGTCACGGGTATGCAAATGGAAAACGTAGTTCCTATGCCAAGCTCGCTTTTCACGTTAATTTGGCCACCCATCAATTTGACTAATTCCTGCGTATGCGCCAGACCGATACCGGTGCCCTCACCCTGACGGGTATGCGAGCCATCTACCTGATAAAAACGGTCGAACACGTGAGGCAGATCATTGTCAGCAATGCCAATACCTGTATCCTGCACCTCGATTATCAACTGATCTCCAGCCTCTACCATGCGAACCCTGATGTCGCCACCCGATGGGGTGAATTTAAGTGCATTGGAAATCAGGTTCGTTAACACTTGTTTTATTTGTTCTGGATCGTAATCCATCACAAGCGACTCCGAAGTCGTAACAAATCGGAGGGATAAGTTTTGGCTATTCGCGAACGTTTGAAACGATTCGGTGATGTAGCGCAGATAGGGCTCAATGTTGGCCAGTTGTACATTCAACTGAAACGATTTGTTTTCAAGTTTGGAGAGGTCAAGTAACTGATTAACAAGGCGAAGAAGATTTTGGCTATTGTTTTCGATAAGCCGGGCTCCTTCGTCAAGGTATTTTCCGGGTTGGCTCCGAATTTGCCCAACCATACCAAGGATAACGGTCAGTGGGGTGCGAAATTCGTGGGTGAGATTCGTATAAAGTCGACTTTTAAACTGATCCAGCTCTTTGAGTCGCTGGGCTTCCTGTTGTTCCAGTTTCAGTTCATTTTGGAGCAGCAAGCGTTTTTTCAAAAAAGAATAGATCCCATAAGCAATGCCTAAAAGCAGCAAAAAATAGGTGAGATAGGCCCACCAGGTAGCCCACCAGGGCGGATGCACTACTACGATCACAGCCAGTTCATTCGGGTGCCACCGTCCCCGACTATCCCGCGCTTTCACCCGGAAAACATATTCGCCACTGGGTAAACTATTGAATCGGGTAAAATTAAATTTGGAAGGGGGAGACCAACTGTCTTTATAGCCTTCCATTTTATAACTGTAGAAGATCTCACTGGGATTGTCATAATCTGTCAGCGCATACTCAAACGTGTACGACCAATCCCAATTGTAGATTTGGATTTTGGGCTTGCGGGCAAAATTAATTTCCCGCAGAACGGTATCAAGCCTTTCATCTGTGTGCTCAAACGATGTAAGCACTAGTTGAGCGCTCTGATCCCTATTTCGGTACGTTTGCATCACCTCTTTTGGAAAAAAAGCGTTGACGCCCCGCATACCCCCAAAAAACATCCGGCCATCATGGGCTTTGAAATAAGACTTCCGGTTAAATTCGTTGTAGGTCAGGCCATCTTCTTCTAAAAAATTGATGAATGTTCTGGTAGGAATATGAAACCGGGAAAGCCCATGATTAGTACTTAACCACAGGCAGGAATCGCCTTCGGTCAACAGGCCACAAATAAAATTATTGGGCAAGCCTTCATTTACTGTGTAGTGCTTCCTGGTGCCGCTGACAGGATCAATATAAACAAGCCCGGCATCTGTACCTAACCAAAGCTTCCCGTTTCGGTCTTCCTGGATGGTTGTGATGCGAGAAATGGACAGCTCCCCATTTCTGAGGTCTAGCCAATGCTGTTTTTTGGTTTTGGGATCATATTGCAACAGTTTCCCGTTGAAGCTGAGCCATAATTTTCCACTTTTTGCTCCTACATGAAGTGCATCAGTCTTATTGAAGATTTTCTCGGATAACTCCAGTTCCTTACGCCAATGAAAACCAGTTGCCAGCTTATCTAAGCGATACAAAAAGTAATGAGAAGCCCACCACAAGGTTCCGTTTTTGTCTTTGGCGAAAAAACCATTATCGCTGTAGGGATTTTCAAGAAATGCACTCGGCACATTGGTTAACTGGCCCGATTTCGGATTTAAAAGTTGCCCGCCATTTATCCAGACTCGATCCCCTTCGGTGGCAAGGTCGAATAAGTTGAGGATGGGGCTAAACGTATAATTACGTTGTGGTCGTTTTTTGGCGGGGTCTAAGGTTGCGATCCCTTCGTAGTATACCCCATAAATCAGCCCTTTTGCGTCCTCAGTGAATCCTCTGAAACTATAATAGGCATTGGCCTGATTCAGTCCACTAAAATAGGTATCAAATGGATTAGATTTCGGCCTTACCTTCAGTAAACCCAGCCTGGTATCTACCCAGACAATTCCGGTTCTATCTTGAAATAAACCCTTGAAATCGTTGCGATTCGGGAGTAATCGTTTCAATTCATCATGAAAATCGTACAGTGTATCATTTACGGCGTCATAATAAATAAGCGCTCTGTCGTAACCACAAGCCCAGATACTACCGTTTTTTTCTACAACAAATCGAAGTAATTTAGCTTGGCTAGCTTGCAAAAAACGATTGGCAGGATGGGGTACAAATCTGTTTTTAGCCTTGTCCAATTGATAAAAACGAAAATTCACCAGTAGTTTTATCGTGCCGTCAGTTGCAGTTTGAAAGTTAAGATTATAGCAATCGGTACAAATATTACCCAGTGGGGTTACCGTTTGCGTATGGCCAGATTTGTCCACTTGGTAGAGCGTATCAACATAGCTGAGCGTGTAATCGAAGGCGTCCATGCCAGACCAATAATAGGTACTGAGCAAAGGATTGGGTTTGGACAGGCGGGCAGGCGTTAATTTATTCTTCTGAGACGACCAGGCGTAGGCTACACCAAAGCCTTTTTTCACTCTGCTCATCAGGCTATTAGCTTGCCCTAAGGTTTTCCAAAAACGACGCCCGTCGTTTTTACTATCCTTCTCCTTGAGTTCTATGTGTTGCCAATTTCCTGTTTTTGGATTGAACAGAAATGGATAATGTTCGCTCCATACAAATAGCAATGAATCTTGCCAGGAGGCCAGGCCCAATAAGTGTTCCCGACCAGCCGATAACTCCCTTGGCGTTGGGTACACCACAAAATTCCGTCCATCATAACGATGAAGTTTATCATCATTCACAAACCAGATGAAGCCCTGATCATCCTGCGTGACCGAGGAGGTATTATTTCCCGACAGTCCGTCGGCCGTCGTAAAAAATTCGAACGTTGCCTTTTGGGCTGTTGCACAAAAGGAGATAAGCAGTAGCAACGTGTAAGTCAGAACCGCCTTTTTCATTTATTTTTCTTCGGTGGGTATACTAGGAAATGCTCCTAAAACAGTGCAAGGTGAAAAAATACCCAGATGATACCAAAAATAATGCCCCCCTAAGTAACTATAAATTTATAGTAATAAATCAATCCAAAATATGTACTAGTATTTCCTGAAAAAATAATACCGCAACGGCTTTGTTAGCGGTTACGGTATTATTTTTTCAGGAAATACGGATCTTCTCAACAGAAATTCACTGTTTATCAGGCATTCATGACAGCTAAAGCACCCGCTGGCGATGAGAGTGACAAAGCATAGATCTGGGCCGTATTGCCCACGTGAATTTCATAGTTGTCATTTTCCAGTGCACTAAGTAAATCATCGGCAACCACTGAGGGAGCAATTCCATTTTCGCCACCTATTGCCTGTGAGAAATCGGTATTGACCAGCGGAGGCATCAGTTCAAAAACTTTGGTTGTTGAGCTTCGTTCCAGTGTAATCCGCAACGATTGCGTATACGAATGTAGAGCCGCTTTGCTGGCTGCATAGGTAGGTAACTTGTGATTGGGTGCGAAGGCTACGATAGAGGATACATTGACAATCGCCGATTCTTCCTGCTTGCTTAACAAAGGCACCAGTTTTTCGGTAAGCCGGATTACCGAGAGGTAATTGGTGAGCATTTCTTCGCCCGCTTTTTCAAAGGCATTAGCCTCAGCCTCTAGCTTATAATAAAAGGCATTTCCGGCATTATTGATCAGAATGTTCAGCTTTGGGAAGTCAGTTTGCAAACGATCCACCAACCGGTTCACGTCTGCCTCATTGGTGACGTCGAAGGCGATAGCTGTTACGTTCTTCAGTTGAGCAGCCGCTTTTTGCAAACGCTCTTCGCTCCTACCCGTAATGATAACGTGATTGCCTTTCTGATCGAATTGTCTGGCTAATTCAAAGCCGATGCCGGCACTTCCACCGGTAATTAGGATCGTATTCTGAGTCGTTTTCATTTGTATTGACTGTACTATATAAGAAGTTGATAACAGGCCAGCAAGTTGGTTTCATGTATATCTGCTGCGAGTCGATTGACCATAAAATACCAATCGGTATATTTTAGTTCAAAAAATTTTATGTTTTTAATTGAGTGATCAACAGTTCTACAGTTTTAAGGATTTTGACTAAGCTGGTCGGGTCGTTCGTTACTTTGGCAATCATAATCCCTCCTTCAATCAATGCGATCATCGATAAAGCGGTTTGCTCAGGCGAAACGTCTGCCTTAAACTCTCCAGCAGCTATGCCTCCGCGTAGTAAATCAATCAGCCGTTTCTTCCAGGCCAGAATCGCCTTGGCGGCTTTATCTTTCAATAGATTATTGGTATCGTCGGCATCAACAGCTGTATTTAAAATAGGGCAACCTCCTTCAGGAAAGGAGATTCCATTAAAACTATGATAGACCTGTGTATATACGAGCAGCTTTTTATGGAACGAAGTCTCCTGATCGAGCCGTTGTTGAACTGCCCGGTTAATTTTGGAGAGGTTATAATCAAAACAAGCCAGGGCTACTTCTTCTTTACTGCCAAAATTCCCGTAAATACTCCCCTTGGTCAAACCAGTAGCTTCTGTCAAGTCAGATAACGACGTTCCAGCATACCCTTTTGTATTGAATATACCCGCCGTTGATTCGATAATGAACTGCCGGGTTCGCTCTGCTTTAGACAAATTGTTTTCCATATGACAAATATACCAAAAGGTATTTTTATTTAGTACCTTTGCCTGCATTTTTTCACAAGGACCATCAAACTGATTACTGAGTTCCTAATTGACTCAGTTCATACATAGAATCAACGATCATGTTACACCGAGTTGTTATTACAGGTATAGGCGCATTGACTCCCGTGGGCCACGACATTCCGACATTTTGGGAGAACGTAGTAGCGGGTCGAAGTGGAACCGCGCCCATCACGCACTTCGATGCGTCTTTATTTCGGACCCACTTCGCAGCCGAACTTAAAAATTACAACGCTTCTACCTATTTAAGCCACGCCGACATCAAGCGAACTGATCCCTTTACGCAGTACGCCTTGATTGCCTCCGATCAGGCCATCAGGGATTCGGGCTTTGACTTTACCAAAATGGACCCGTTCGATGTGGGCGTCATTTGGGGATCAGGCCAGGGCGGTATGGAAACGTTTGAGCAGCAGGTAACCGAATATGTACAGGGAAATGGCCAACCCCGGTTTAGTCCGTTCTTTGTACCAAAGCTCATTGTCAATATGGCCTCGGGTATGATTTCGATCCGGAATGGCTACATGGGCATTAATTACACGACGGTGTCGGCCTGTGCTACCTCAAATACGGCGATCATGGATGCGTTTACGTACATCCGATTGGGCAAAGCTAAAATAATTATAACCGGTGGCTCCGAAGCCCCAATCACCCCCGCTTCGTTTGGTGGATTCAGCGCGCTAAAAGCCATGTCGACCCGGAATGATGATCCAACTACGGCTTCGCGCCCTTTTGATGTCAGTCGGGATGGGTTTGTAATGGCCGAAGGTGCCGGGGCACTGGTACTGGAAGAATACGAACACGCCGTTAAACGGGGTGCCACCATTTACGGAGAAATCACGGGTGCAGCCATGACGGCTGATGCCTATCACATGACAGCCACCCATCCAGAAGGCTTAGGAGCCGCCAAAGCCATGCAACTCGCACTGGACGAAGCCGGTCTGACCATTGCTGATGTCGACTACCTGAATACCCACGCTACGTCTACACCCGTAGGCGACTTATCTGAAATAAATGCGGTAGCGAAACTAACCGGGACCGAAAAAACAAAGCTAAAGATCAGTGCAACCAAGTCTATAACGGGCCATTTACTGGGAGCGGCTGGCGCTATTGAAGCAATTATTTGTTTGCTCTCCATGCGCGACAATGTCATTCCACCTACGATCAACACGACCAAACTGGACCCTGCCATTCCTTCGAATCTATCAATTGTGTTGCAGGAAACTATTTCTTCACAGGTCCGAACAACGATGAGCAATACGTTTGGTTTTGGGGGGCATAATGGCACGGTTATTTTTCAAAAGGTGTAAGGTAGTACTATCGTCAAGTATCGCCTAGGTACCAGGCACTGTAGCCGCCATATTGTCCACAGAGGCACAGAGATAACTCTGTGTTCTCTGTGGACAATAATTTTTCTGTTCTCGCTTGGCTTTGCCGAGTGAGAACAGAGTAGCTCAAGCAACAAAACGTTTTTTTACCGAAACGAAACCTTCCTCATGAATAGACCCACTTCTGTTCTACGCCTATATCGATCGGTATGCCTACTTGCCATCACGCTGATTTCGAGTTCAATGGCTCAGGCACGTATTATTCGCATTGAGATCACCAGCAGACAATCGCCAACGTTTGAGGGGAACGTATTCGGGAAAGTGGGCGCTTACGAAAAACTCCGGGGAAAAGCCTATGGCGAACTAGATCCAACCAATCCACAAAACGCACTTATTACCGATATCCGGCTGGCTCCCCGCAACGCAAAAGGCATGGTGGAGTACGCCATGGATATTTACATTCTCAAACCCATTAACCTCAGTAACGGTAATCATAAACTCGTTCTGGAAGTCAATAACCGGGGCGGCAAACTCTTCGGTGGCTTTAACAAAAGTAGTGGTGGCAATGACCCAACCACAGCCGCACATGCAGGTGATGCGTTCCTGATGAATCTGGGCTACACAATTGCCTGGAATGGCTGGGACCCATCGGCTGCTCCGACAAATAACAACCTGACTATCAACCTACCGATAGCCAAAAACGCTGATGGATCGCCCGTTACGGGGCCTTCTTACGAATACATTGTGTACGACAATGCGACGTCGGTGAATCATTCCCTCGCCTATCCTGCCGCAACCTTGACTAAAGCTCAGGCAACACTTACGGTACGCGATCACTTACAGAACTCCCCAACGATTATACCGGCAGAAGGCTGGGAATATGTGAATGAGCGAACGATTCGGTTGCTCCCTGCCGGAACACCGTTTAAGCAGAGTGCCATTTATGAGTTCAGCTACACGGCGCGTGATCCGATGGTTGCCGGGATTGGCTTGGCCGCTACACGGGATTTTGTTTCGTTCTTGCGCTATGCCAACGCCGATGATTTTGGAAATCCGAATCCATTAGCGAACGATATTAAGTATACGTTCTCCTTTGCTGTCTCGCAACCGGCTCGCTACCTGAATGATTTTCAAACGTTGGGCTTCAATGCCGATGAGAAAGGCCGACGTGTTCTCGATGGTATCGAAAACTGGCTGGGTGGTGGTAGTGGTATTGGCCTGAACGTTCGGTTTGCGCAACCTTCCCGGACTGAACGAAACCGACAAAATCATTTATACCCGGAGTCCAGTTTCCCTTTTGCGTATCCTGTTATATCCGATCCACTTACGGGGAAAACAGCCGGTCGAATCGCTACCTGTTTGGCTAGTAACACATGCCCCAAGGTATTCGAGGTCAATTCGGCAAATGAGTACTGGGTAAAAGCGGCTTCCCTCCTGCATACAGACACAAAAGGAAATGACCTGCCTGATCCCGAAAATGTCCGCTTCTTCCTCGTATCGGGTGCCCAGCATGGTACGGGAAACGCATCCTCACGCGGACTATGTCAGCAGCTACAGAACCCAACCAATGCAGATCCGCTCCTGCGTGCGCTATTTATCGCCCTCGACGACTGGGTCACTAAAGGCATCGAACCGCCCCAAAGTGCCGTACCCCGAAAGGCAAACGGCACTGCCGTAATCGCTATTCCTCAACCCGGCTCGCAAACGGGCATCGTTCCACAAGCCAAACTCGGTTGGCCTACTATCCCTGGCGTGACGTATACAGGCTTAATCACAACGCGCTACCAGCTCGATTTTGGGCCATCATATGCTCAGGGAATTCTGACGAATTACCCACCCACCCTAACCAACCGGCCAACCTACGTGAGTTTCGTTTCCAGGGTTGATCCAGATGGAAATGAAGTGGCGGGTATTCGTTTACCCTCCGTTGCTGTTCCTACAGCTACCACCACGGGCTGGGCTCTGCGTAGTGCCGGTTTTGGCGAAAATGAGGGCTGCGAAGGAGCGGGGCAATACATCCCCTTTAAAGCAAGCAAAGCTGAGCGCATAGCAGCCAACGACCCCCGCCTATCGCTAGAAGAACGCTACCATACGCATATGAGCTACGTTAAGGCTGTTACGAAATCAGTTAACGACCTGGTTAAACAACGCTTGCTGCTGCCTGACGATGCACAGGAAATCATCAAAAGTGCAGAAGCTAGTATGATATTGAAGTAGCGAATTACTGAAGCGGCTTCGTTTTCTGTCATTCCGACGCCAGGGGGAATCTCAGGCTTGATTAATGAGAAACGTTGAGATTTCTCGGCACGAGCCGCCCCCGCCCCGCTAAAGTCGGAATGACAAAAAATACACTGAAAACGAAACGTTCAAACAGCTTAAATAACCAACCCCTAAGCCCCCACCGGTGATTTCCGATACTCCGACGGCGTCTTCTTCGTGTGTTGTTTAAAGAAGGTCGTAAAGTAAGCGGCTGAGTTAAAGCCGGTTTCAATCGCAATTTCGGCCATTGGTTTGTTGGTTTCCCGAAGGAAGTATTTAGCGCGTTTCAGCCGGATTTCAGTCAGGTAATCCATCACGTTCATATCCATCAGGGCTTGCACTTTCCGGTACAGTTGCACCCGCGAAAGGCCCATTTCCCGACTTAACTTTTCAACCCCAAAAGCTGGATCGGTTAGGTTCTGCTCAATGAGGGCAGTGAGTTCGTTCAGGAATTTTTTCTCCTGTCGATTCCCCGATTGTGGCGAGAAATCGGACGCAAACCGCTGTTGCCATTTTTGGCGATTGATCAGGGTAGTGCGGAGGGTTTCCAGCAGATGAGTCGTATTGAATGGCTTGGTCAGGTAGACATCGGCACCGGCGCGGGTGCCTTCAATTCGATTTTCCATCTGTGCGTTGGCCGTTAGCAGTACAACCGGAATGTGCGACGTTCGCAAATCGGTTTTGATCCGTTGCGTTAATTCCAAACCATCCAGCGCATCGACAGACGTACCCGACAACATAACATCACTAATAATCAGGTCAGGAATAATTTCCAGTATCCGCTCCCATCCTTTTTCGCCAGTACTTTCGGCAACGACGTCGTATTCAGCTCCCAGGCGATTCACCAGAAAGTTTCGCAGCTCATCGTTGTCTTCAACAATCAGCAGGGTACCCATCTGTTTGGCAGGTAATGAAACGGGTTTCTGAGCTTCCACGTCTTCGTCTGCTTCTACCAGAAACTGGTGCTGGAATAGGGGATTCCGACTGGTTGAGCCAACCATTTCCTCCGTTTCCAGATGCTGATTACCCAAAGGCAGCAGAATCGTAAAGGTGGTTCCTTTGTCCTGCACCGATTGAACACTGATATCGCCCCGATGCAGTTGTATAAACTCCATCGACAGCGCCAGACCCACGCCTTTAGCCAGATTAAACGACTTGGTACCGCTATAAAACAAATCAAACGCGTGAGCCTGTTCGTCAGGTGCCATTCCCTGCCCGTTGTCCTGCACCTGAATACGCACCTGATTATCGAGCCGATCAAGCCGGACATGAATCAGTCCACCTCTGGGCGTGTACTTAAACGCATTCGATAATAGATTGAACAACACCTTATCGAGCTTCTCGGCATCGAACCAAACCGGTTGAGTAGATAGATTCGTGAGTAGTTGTAAGTCTATCCGTTGCTTCTCAGCTTTCCGTCGGAAGTCCAGAACGATGTCACGCACAAACGTAACAATATCCTGCTCCGCTGTTCGTAACCGCTGTTTCCCGGCATCCGATTTCCGCAGGTCAAGCATCTGATCAACCAGTCGTAACAGTCGGTAGGCATTTTTCTGCACCAGCGACAAGTTATTCCGAAGGTCGTGCTGACTAACGTTCTTCTTGCTCAACAAATCTTCAGTCGGGGTCAGGATCAGGCTCAGGGGTGTATTGAATTCATGAGAGATGTACGAGTAGAACCGCAGTTTTTCTTCTGTAGCCAAACGAGCCTGTTGCGATACCCGTTCAATTTCATCTTTCTGTTCACGAATCTCTCCGTTCTGCTTTTCGAGCAGTTGATAAGCCCCCTGCTTCGTTCGGAACAGATACAAGGCCCAACCACCGAGTAAAATGGCAACAATCAGGCTACCCAGCGTGAAGTATAAGGTGTTTTTCTGCGACGTATACGTCTGATTCAAGTCATCGATACGCCGACTTTGCTTCTCAATATCAGCCTGTTGCTCCGTTACCTTATCGTTCTGGAGTTTCATAATTCGCACATTCGACGAATCGATGAGCGTGGTGGGTAGGCGGTTCTCGCGTTTGAAGGGTTGCTTTTGCAGGATAGCCAGCGCCGTCCGAATGGCTTCCTTACCGCCCGTTGGGTATAATACCGTAGCTTTCAAAATTCCCCGCTCTACAAGATCAATGCCTTCATTTTTACCGGGCAACCCATCAACCCCAATAATTTTCACCCGTTGTTCAAGCCCCAATTGCTGACAGATCGCATGCGCTTTTAAGGCTGTTCGGTCGTTTTGGGCGAAAATAAGCTGAATCGTAGGCTGGGACTTCAGTAACTGGGTGAGTTCTCCGGCAAACGATTGCTTATCCCAATCGCCTTCCAGCTTTTTCACCAACCGAATGCCCGGATGGCGGCTAATGGCTTCGACAAAGCCACGGTGCCGATCAATATCGGCCGATGAGCCCGGTGACTCGCCGATTTCAATAACATTACCCACCCCATTCAGGAGCGTATTGGCGTAGGCTCCGGCGGTACGGCCAACCTCAACATTGTCGGCTCCCACGTAGGCCATGTATTGATCGGAGTCGGTCCGTCGGTCCAGAATAATAACCGGAATGCCCTGCTGGTATGCTTTCTCAACGATGGGTGTAATGGGCCGGGCCGCGTTCGGCGATACAATGAGCAGATCGACATGCTGATTGATTAATTCCTGAATTTGCTCAACCTGTTTATCACTCTGCCCACCCGCGTCCTTTACCAGAAAATCAATTTCGGGACTAAACGATAACTCCCGATTCATATCCTCCAGCATGGTTTTCCGCCAGGTGTCGGTTCCGGTACGTTGCGAAAAGCCAATCTGGTAAGTCTTTTTCTCAGGTGCAGTCTGACAACTGGCGAGCAGCAATCCCGTTAGGAATGCGAACAGGCAGATTCGTTTCAATTTCTCAGTTACATCTATACGCCCCATCACTGAACGAATGGTTGTTAGCCAAGTGCGGAAATCATTCATGAGGCAGGCTGGAGACAAAGTTTGGGTACTGACCAAAGATAATGTATAAGAAATTGAATGCAAAAGCAAGGTTTGATGGCGCCAGGCTCCAGCCTGGTGTCATCTATTCCCCGGCCTCTGGCCGATGTAATCTGTATAGCTTTTCATATTTCGGCCAGAGGCCGGGGAATAGTCGGCACCAGGCTGGAGCCTGGCGCCATCGGGGGCCAAAACCCATATTATTTCCTAAAGAATCGCTTGAACAATTTACCGTTTCGATGAAAAATCAGAAGCACTATTCGTACTATACTAATAAAACTAAACTATTCTCACGTACAAATCTGTTATATAGTTGAGAAGAACCAGTATAGGTCCTCTCTTTTAGGTATTGATTAGTAATAAATTAATAGAATTATGAAACTATCACACGCGCTAAAACACGACAACAACGCTAAGGCGACGTGGATCAGTATTTGTACTTTTTCTCGTTTAAGCGTTCTTAGCTTTATTCGCCAAAATGCGTTAGCCTTCGAAAGTTATTCTCGCCTTTCGGCTCCATTTGGAGGCAGTATACGCCCTCAAATTTACTAGACTATCAATTCTGCGAGCCTGGGTACGTTTACCGGGGCTCCTCTAAACATGATAAAAATCATCAACATGACTGCGTTAGAAAAACACCTGATTTCCGTACAACAAAAGCTGGAACACCTGAATGCCGAAGTTGCCACTTTGCTTGCCCTGACTGCCTCTGAGACAACTGTTGCCAGAATTACAGACACCCAGGCTAAACAATCTGTTGGGACACTCACTGCCCATACGAAACCGGCATCCGTTGGCATCAATCGGTTTCGGCAGTTACAGATCAATGACCAAGTTGGTGCGTAAAGTAGCCGACTTACTTTTCACTTCGGCCCAAGGAGTATAGTTAAGGTACACACTCAAGCCCCTTTGCCTATGAAATAAATGCGTGTTGGAATTAGCCCTGCGGTTATTAAGGAACTCTCCCTAAATTGCCAACAGAATAAGCTAATTCAAACACGAATTTATGCAACAAAAAATACGTCGTGAAGACGCCCTTGAGTATCACGCCAAGGGCCGTCCCGGTAAACTCGAAGTCATTCCGACTAAAGATCATAGTACCCAGGCCGACCTATCGCTGGCCTACTCGCCGGGTGTAGCCGAGCCTTGTATGGCCATCTACGAAAACCGCGAAGACGTTTATAAATACACGGCCAAAGGCAATCTGGTCGCCGTAATCAGCAACGGAACCGCCGTTTTGGGCTTAGGTGATATTGGCCCTGAAGCCAGCAAGCCGGTTATGGAAGGTAAAGGGCTACTGTTTAAAATTTACGCCGATATCGACGTGTTCGATATTGAACTGGATACCAAAAACGTCGATGAGTTTGTGCGGATGGTGAAAATTCTGGAACCCACCTTTGGCGGTGTTAATCTGGAAGACATCAAAGCACCGGAATGTTTCGAGATTGAGGAACGGCTCAAGGCTGAACTCAATATTCCGATCATGCACGACGATCAGCACGGTACGGCCATTATCTCAGCCGCTGCGCTACTGAATGCCCTCGAAATCGTTGGCAAATCGATTCAGGAGGCAAAAATTCTGGTTAATGGCGCGGGGGCATCCGCTATTTCGTGTACCAAATTATACGTGTCGCTGGGCGCAAACGTCGAAAACATCGTCATGTGCGATAGCAAGGGCGTAATCCGGGCCGACCGTACCGATCTCGATGAGCGAAAGAGCCTGTTTGCTACATCCCGCGATTTGTACACGCTCGAAGAAGCGTTTGTAGATACTGATGTATTTGTCGGTTTATCGAAAGGAAACACGGTAAGTCAGGCTATGGTCCGCTCTATGGCCGACAACCCGATTGTGTTTGCGATGGCGAACCCTACTCCCGAAATCAGCTATGAGGACGCCCTGGCTGCCCGCCCCGATATCATCATGGCAACGGGCCGGTCGGACTATCCGAACCAGGTGAACAATGTATTAGGCTTCCCCTATATTTTCCGGGGTGCGCTTGATGTGCGGGCTACCGAAATCAACGAAGCCATGAAACTAGCGGCTGTTCGGGCATTGGCCGACATGGCTAAAAAGCCAGTTCCTGACTTGGTAAACATGGCCTATGGTACGGACAATCTGATGTTTGGCAAGGGTTATATCATTCCCAAACCGGTTGATCCCCGCCTGCTCGAAACGGTAGCACCCGCCGTAGCGAAAGCCGCCATGGATTCTGGTGTGGCTAAATACCCAATTACCGACTGGGAAGCCTATGAAAGCCAACTGGCCCGTCGGCTGGGGCAGGATACCCGCATCTCACGGGTCATTAATAACAAAGCGCGCACCAACCCAAAACGGGTCGTTTTTGCCGACGCCGAAAATCTGAAGGTGCTGAAAGCCGCTCAACAGGTAAAAGACAGTGGCATTGCTTACCCCATTTTACTGGGCGACCAGGATCGAGTTCAGGCGATGATTACCCAGAACAATCTGGATTTGGGCGACGTGGTGATTATTAACCCACATGCGCCCGAACAACAGGGGTTGATTGAGCAGTTTGGTGAGTTATTCTACCAAAAGCGCTACCGTAAAGGGGTTAGTGCTTCCGATGCCCGCAAGCGCATGTATTCGCGTACTTACTTCGGTGCCATGATGGTGGAAACGGGTCAGGCCGATGCCTTGATTTCGGGCTTGAGCCATAACTACCCTGACACAATTCGGCCGGCGTTACAGATCATTGGCAAAGAGTCGGGTGTAAAAAAAGTGGCGGGTATGTACATCCTGCTCACGAACCGTGGCCCGCTGTTTTTTTCCGACACAACCGTCAATGTGAATCCAACAGCTGAGGAGATTGTCGAGATTACAGAATTGACAGCCCGTGCTGTTGAGCGTTTCAACATCAAGCCCCGGATAGCGCTGGTCACCTATTCCAATTTTGGCAGTGCTAAGGGCGAAGATGCCGATAAAATGCAGCAAGCAACGGAAATCCTCCAGCAGAAACACCCAGATATGGTGGTTGATGGGTCCATGCAGGCGCATCTGGCCTTCAATACGGATCTATTACGCCAGAATTACCCGCTCAGCAAACTGGTCGACGAAGGTGCTAACACGCTTATTTTCCCCAATTTGTCGGCCGCTAATATTGCCTACAACCTCATGCGCGAAGCCGCGGGGCCTCGTTCGGTTGGTTTCGATGCCATCGGACCTATTCTGCTGGGCTTGCGCAAGCCGGTTTATGTGTTGCAGCTTGGCTCCTCAGAACGGGAGATTGTGAATATGGTAGCCATTGCCGTGGTAGAAGCGCAGGGCGTGAGTTAAACGCATTGCCTCATATACCTAAAGCAACTCTACCAAATTGCCTTTCCCTAACTACTAACTGCCGTTCAATCAAAGGTTTGTCCTTCCTGTTGAACGGCAGTTTAGTTTGCGAGCCTAAACAAACAAATACGTCTTTTTATGATTCGCTCATTCCTTTTCGTCACCCTGATTACCCTCATTGGAACCGCCTTCCGACCAACGCTTTCACCCAAATTTGCCAGTATTGCAGGCACCTGGAAACGGACCGGCATGTCTCTCGTTGAAGCCACGGGCAAAACTACGGATATGATGGCCCTGATGAACAGTTCCATGCCCTGCTCAAAGGACATTACCTATACATTTCTGGGCGATGGCCAGATGAAAACAATTGTTCCCGATGCCTGTGGCGCTATGAAAAAAACCATTGAAGACATGAGTGTCAACGGTAAATGGTCAATGAGCGGTCAAAAAGTGACGATTACAACAACCATGAAGGATATTCCACCGGCAACGTATGATGTTAGTTTTACGGGGGATACAATGACGTGGGTCTTTAACTTTAGTGACAACCCGAAAGCCCCTAATCCAACCAAAGCGAAGCGAATGGCCCTTATTTATCAGCGAGTTTAATAGATCGGCTACTCTTTAAATAGGGCAGAAATTAAGAAACAAAGGTCGAAGATGAGCCGCTAAGGCTGTTCCTCTTCGACCTTCGTTTTTAGACGTCGGCACTCTGTGTGGTTGACTAAAATTATATCTATCTTAACAACCTGATCATAAGCCTCCTAAACCTCTAAAAAAACTACATCCCATGAACCAACCGGCCTCATCTTCTGCCGTTAACAAATCTGTTCGTACCATTATCTATGCTGGTTTAGTAGCGGGTCTACTAGATGCCGTTGCCGCCATGACGATGCTTATCATCCGGGGAGGTAAAGATCCGGCGGCTGTTTGGCGGTATGTTGCCAGTGGGGTTTTCGGGAAAGAGGCTCTTACAGGCGGAACCGATATGGTTGCCTGGGGCCTGGCTTTCCATTTCTTTATTGCGTTGTCGTTCGCGGCCTTTTTCTTTCTGATTTATCCGCAACTCCATCGGTACATCAGCCGCCCAGTTGCCATCGGTTTACTCTATGGTATATTAATTTGGCTGGTCATGAACCGGATTGTGCTCCCCTTAAGTAAGGCTCCCGCTCAGCCATTCGACCCAGCCAGAGCAGCTATCGGTATGGTAATTATTATGGTCATGGTTGGGCTACCCATCTCGCTCATTGTGAGCAGGCATTATTCAGGCAGATAAAGCTTGTTTACGCATAGGTTGTTGTTTCCAGTAGGTCAGGCTTCGCCAGATCCACTCTAACGGGCCAAAGCGAAAGAACTGAAGCCAGATAGCACTGAATACCATATTGATAATCCAGACAACACCAACAACGTAATACAACTGATGATAGGGCAGCTTGCCAAAATTCCCCAGTCCATAGCCATTAAAATACAGCGTGCAGCAGAGCGTTTGTAACACGTAATTACTAAAAGCCATTTGCCCCACATTCGATAAAGCCTTCATCAACCACGATACGAGTCCGGAGCGGTAAAGGAGTAGCAATAAACTGGCATGACCTATTCCGACCAGCGCTCGCTGAAGGTCATATCCCAATCCGGGCGCAATCCATTGAGTATCGGCATAGAGAGCTGGGTTGGTTACCACTTGTTGAAGCAAGGACAAATCAACAGCACTTAACGGTATACCAATGCCGTAGCCAGCCAATAAGGTCAGCCAGTAAGTTCGGGTGGGTAGTTTATTGGAAAAGAAGCCCCATTTAAACAAAACCATGCCCAGTAGCATCATCGATAGCATATCCCAGATACCCAGATAAAGATACATCGAGTGAAAGCGAATGTTCTCGGGCTCCAGGGTTTTATACACAGTGCCATAGCCCGAGCGCATATTCTGATTAAACTCGGCAACCTCCTTAGGATCAGGACGAGAGTTTTTAACCACCTTTTCCCAAGCTTCTTTATCTTTCTTTTGGGCGTCTGTCAGTTTTTTATGCGTTTTCTCAAGCGCGACCGTTTGCAGGTATTTCTCCCGTTTATCGCGCAATTCGAGTTGGCGACGTTCCTGTTTTATTCCCCCAATGGCAATACAAACCAGCGCAAAAATCAATAGCTGCCGGGGTTTCAGATTTCGGAAGGGAAACAAAAACAGGGCAGAGATCGCATAATCGAACAGGATATCGCCTACCCACATGAGCACATACTCATGAATTACCCCAAATAACACCATCCAAAGGAGTCGGCGGTAATACAAATCAGCGAACCCACTACTTCCGGAGGCTTCTTTGCGGCCTATGAAGATCAGGATGCCCGCCCCAAACAGCATCGAAAACAAGGCCCGCATCTTCCCTTCGAACAGAATGGTAATGAAGGTGAAGACCGTATGATCGGTAGTCCCCGGATGCAGTAGTGGTTCGGCTTCCAACTGAAATGACCGCCCGAAAAACGGAATATTCATCAGCAGAATACCCAGCAAGGCCATACCCCGAATGACATCGATGGTTTGTATCCGTTCGCTGAGGGCTATGGGTTGGGGCAATTCACTAAGTAGACTGTTAGGCCCACTAGGCAAAGTAACGGTAGACTCCATCCGTCAAGAGAGTTAGGTTTATAATTGAGGGTAGCTACTCACATAAGCAACTGTAAATCAATTATCTAAAAATAAACCTTTTTATCTCACCTGGGCAAGGAGTTTTCGTAAACGGTCGGAAATTGGTTATTCGTTATTGAGTTATTGGATTATGTTGAATAACCAGTAACTCAATAACCACTACCGCCACATGGCGCCCGCCCGACGGGAATCGAGTTTGAGGAAAATAAACAGAAGTATGGAAAATGACCAGAGTGAGGAGCCGCCATAACTAAAGAACGGCAGTGGGATACCAATAACAGGCATTAACCCAATGGTCATACCGATATTGACCATGACGTGGAAGAAGATAATCCCGGCCACGCAGTAACCGTAAACTCTGGCAAATTTGGTGCGTTGCTTTTCGGCCAGAATCACGATGCGGGCCAGCAACCCGATAAATAACGCGACAACGACAAGGCTACCGATAAAGCCGTGTTCCTCGCCAATGGTACAGAAGATAAAGTCGGTGCTTTGCTCGGGCACGAAATCGAATTTAGTTTGGGTCCCTTCCAGAAAACCTTTTCCCTGAAGCCGCCCGGAGCCAATGGCAATTTTGGCCTGCGTCACATTCCAGCCTACACCAAGCGGATCAATCGTTGGATCAACCAGTACTTTAATCCGGTTGCGCTGGTGTTTTTGCAGGACGTTGTTCACAAAAAAATCAACCCCCGCCACATACCCCATCATCATCAATCCAACCAGCCCCATACCGAGCAGATTAGGTAGAGTACGGTTGTAGCGCGGCATCAGCAGAATCACCAGTAGCAACAAAACAACAATACCCAGGAAGATGTACAACTTCGCAAATACCAGAGCCAAAATAAATAAAGTAGCTGCGGCCAACCCTACTGCCGGAATCCAGCCTGGCAACCCTTCCCGATAAAGCATAATGGCAAACGAGGCAAACACAAGCGTTGAGCCGGTTTCGTTCGAAGCCAGAATCAGAATACAGGGCAGCACAATGATTCCGCCGATGTAGAGCAGATCTTTTTGTTTGGTAAGATTGATACCCGGTACATCCAGGTATTTGGCCAGCGCCAGCGCCGTTGCCACTTTGGCAAACTCGGCAGGTTGAAGGGTAAATGATCCGAACTTAAACCACGACCTCGACCCATTGATGTTGCTTCCGAGAAAAAGTACCAGAATCAACAGCAAAATCATAAAGCCATAGAAGACAAAGGCAAACGTATCGAAAAACGTATGATTGATAACCAGAACACAAATGATCAGTATCACGGTTGTACCGATCCACATTAGCTGTTTCCCGGCATTGGTCGACATGTCGAACAGACTGGTATGGTCTTCCGGGCTGTATACAGCGGCATAGACATTGAGCCAGCCCATTGTTACACAGCCGAGGTACAGCAGCAGTGTGAGCCAGTCAATATTTTGAGCAAAGGGGTCGTTTTGGCGAGCCAAGTTTGTTATAGTTTGTAGTTTGAGGTTTGTAGTTTGAGGTTTGTAGTTGGCTGACACGCGAATTGTTGGTGCGTCAGCCAACTACAAACCTCAAACTACAAACCTCAAACTTATTGTTAGTTTCCGCTTACCGCTGGAACAACTACCGACTTAGGCTTGGCAGCCGTCATCAGAGCTTTTGGAGCAGGCGTTTTTTGCGTTGTGTCTTTTTTAGGAGTAACTGGCTTCTTTGCGCCAGGGAGGAATTGGGCAGGCGGCAGGTAATTCGATGCTTTTACTTGTGCATCTAATTTTAGGGCTTCAGTTTTACGTTTTAGATAACGTTCAGCCACTAAAGCAGCCACCGATGCGGCTGCTTTACCACCCCATCCTGCGTTTTCAACAAACACGGCAACCGCAATTTTGGGGTTGTTCATGGGTGCGAAGCCAATGAAAATCGAGTGGTCATATTTGTGTCCATATTTGGAATTCTGCGAGGTCCCCGTTTTGCCACACAAGTCAATGCCGTCAATATTGGCTAATGGTGTTACAGTACCGTGGGCAACAGCGCCCCGCATACCATCAATAACGGGTAAGTAGTATTTGTAATCGATCCCCGTTTCGTGGTGTTCAAGATACTCGGCCGGTAATCCAGCGCCCGGCTTACCAAAGCCCTTGATATAATGCGGAGTAATGTACCAGCCTCGATTGGCAATCGTAGCAGCCAGGTTGACTAACTTAAGCGGACTAATCAGCAACTCGCCTTCGCCGATACTCAGCGAATAAACGTTCGAGAATTTCCAGCGTAATGCCCCATGATAGGCTTTGTCGTAATATTCGGGCGTGGGCAGGTTACCTTTTAATTCACTGGGCAAATCAACGCCAAGGCGGCTTCCGATCCCAAATTTCTCCGCCATATCGTGCCACTGTTTCAAGCCGATTGCCGAGGCCTTAAATGTATTATTATCTCCGTTGAAGTAGAGAAATTTACGAAATACGTAATAGAAATAGGGGTTACAGGAGTTTTGCACCGCTCCTCGTAAGTTATTACCTCCGCGGCAGTGGCAACGCATGGGTGAGCCCCCATGTCCATACACAGTGTTGGGAAAAAGAGAGCCCTGTTGTTGGGCAATCAGCGCCTGAATCAGCTTGAAGGTTGATCCGGGCCGATAGCTGGCCATAACCGGCCGGTTGATGAGTGGCTTATAGGGGTTCTTTATTAAAGCCCGATAGTTTTTAGAGAAGAATCGGCTCGATAATAAATTAGGGTCATAAGTAGGTGCCGATACTGAAACCAGAATTTCACCCGACGAAGGTTCTACCGCCAGTACAGCTCCTACTTTATTCTGCATCAGGCTATCAGCATATTTTTGCACCTCGACATCAATACCCGTAATCAGGTTTTGCCCCGCTACCGCCAGTGTGTCGAACTCGCCATTTTTCCAGGAGCCTTTGTTGACCCCCCGAACGTTCTGCATCATAAATTTAACGCCCCGTCGACCCCGTAACTGCTCTTCGTACTGTTCTTCTAGCCCGTTATGGCCAATGTAATCGCCTTGTCGGTAATAGATGATATCCTGATTCTCCAACTGCTTTTTGCTGATTTCGCTCACATAGCCCAGTGCATTCGCCATGGTATGAGCCGGATAGGTGCGCATGGAGCTGATTACGGGCTCAAAACCCCGGTAATCGACCAGTGCGTCCTGAATCCGGGCGAAATCTTCCTTAGAAAGTTGGCGCAAGAACAGTGATGGTTTCACGGCCGAATAATTTTTAGCCAGCCCCATGATACTATCGAAATCAGAGGGCGTAATGGCCATCATCCGACAGAAAGCCGCCGTATCTGGAATACGAACCTGCTTGGGCGTGACGTAAAGATCGTAAACGGGTGTATTGTAAACGATTAGCTGTTTGTTTCGGTCGTAAATCTGACCGCGATACGGTATTTCGACAACCCGCTTAATGGAGTTTTTCGATGCCCCCAGCGAGTAGGTATCGTCTAAAACCTGTAGATAAAATAACCGAGCCAGATACGTTAATCCGACTATACAAAAAAGGCCAATGATGACCCACTTCCGATTCTCCAACATGAGAATAAATTCCGTTCAATCAAGCGAAGTACTCTATACAAAGTTAGGCGAATTATAATGCATAATGAACAATGTATACTGAAGAATAAAAGCAAATGCCATACTTTTAATATCCACTCGTCATTATACATTGTTCATTATACATTTTCCATTAACGATCACCAACCCTTTGCGAACGTTCGGATTCGGCAGAGGTACATATCGGCGGTTATGTATAGGGTTGAGCCATCGTCGCCCCAGGCGCAGTTGGCGGTAGCGCCACCAATTTTGAGGTGACCCAGAAAATCATACGGGCCCATTCCCTGCGTTGGTGCCAGGACCAGAACCCCTCCCCCACCCGTTACCCAGAGGTTACCGTCGCGGTCTACCTTCATTCCATCGAAACCGCCGTCAAGATTCTGCTTCTTCATCTGCTCCGGCCCGAACACAATCCGTCCCTTACCCACCGAACCATCGGGTTGTAGTGGGTAGGCCATCACGACCGGGCGCATCGGATCAGATTGGGCAACAAAAAGTATTTTTTCATCGGGCGAGAGTGCGATACCATTGGGACGCGTCAAATCACCAACCACGATAGAGACGGTTCCTGGTACGCCAGCCCGTTCAGGGGCAATACGGTAAACACCCCAGCCGTCGGTTTCCCGACCCGGATCTTTTTCCTTTTTAGGCATTCCATAGGGCGGATCCGTAAAATAATAGCTGCCGCTGGAGTGGGCCACCACATCGTTCGGACTATTAAAGCGCTTGCCATTATAGTTATCGGCTAAGGTACGTTTACCTCCACCACCGGTCAGCGACATGGCTGTAACGCGTCGGTCGCCGTGTTCGCAGGCAATCAAGCGCCCCTGCCGGTCGATGGTCAGGCCGTTGGAACCGGGCTCATCGCTATAAGGGCCCAGACCTGTATAACCTGAGGGTTTCAAAAATGGGGTGACGCCTTCTTTATCAGTCCATTTGAAAATGGTATTCTTCGGTACGTCGGAAAAAAGCAGGAAGGCTTCATTTTTCACCCAGATCGGACCCTCCGTCCAATCAAATCCGCTAGCCAACACCTCTATTTTGGCATCAGGCGGAACCAGTTTATCCAATCGGGCATCAGCCTTAACAATCTGACCGATGGTAGGAAAAGGGGTTGTTTGGGCAATGGCTGGACGAAGTACGAAGGCTAGCCAGCCCGACAGTAGTAAGGATTTTAGGTTCATGGTGAATGTCAGGAATTTACCTCAATGGTACGATGAATTGTGGGACGTAACAACTAAGAGAAAGTGAATTAACAACTATTTTTAACGTACCTTATGTACAGAAAGCGTTGAGTCATTAGAAGCTCACTACGTTAAAAAATTGTAAAATGGATCAAGAGTTACCTCTGCGAATTATCCTGAAAAATCCACCGGCAGGTGTCGACTTTGGCTTGCAAAAAGGGAGTGGCAATCATTACGAGACAGTCCAAATACAACAATTCGATTCTCAGGATTTAGAGTTCGATTTTACCGTGCGGGTAAAAGGAAATCAGGATAAAGACCCACAACCTACTATTCTTGGGCCCTTTGTGCAAGGCCCTCCGAGTGCCCGCTTTGTTTACCTCGATATTGGCAGATGTGCCGGTCAGATGGCTTCCGTATGGAGTCGGCGATTAAAAGTACCGTTAGCGGGAATTACCTGGGAACTGGTCAACCAACTATCGATACAGGAAGGCCAGGTTCTTGAAACACAGGTTCCTGGAACAGGAAAAGATACAGGCCCCAACTGCGGAACGGTAAAACCGTTTATGGGCTGGCAGACGATATAACAATTATTCGCTTATTTTTAGACGATTTTTCTTTCTCCCCCAATTCTTAATCGTACATGAAAAACAAAAAAGGGGCCACTTCCCCTAAGAATGCTGAAAACAGTTCCCGCCGATCATTTTTGAAGACCCTGGGCATTGCCGGTACTGCCGCTGCTGCTGCGCCTGCCGCCCTTGCCGAAACGCCGGTTGCTATTCCTCAATACCTAAATCTGGTTCGTAGTCATTCCAGCACAGCGGCCAACGATAAAGTCCGGATTGCGCTGATTGGTACGGGTGGCATGGGTATTGGCGATATGCAAACGGCCCTCATGGTCGATGGTGTCGAAATGGTAGCCGCCTGTGATTTGTATGATGGACGATTACGCCGTGCCAAAGAACTTTGGGGTGATCAGCTTCCGGTAACGAAGGATTATCGGGAAATTCTGGAACGGAAAGATGTCGATGCCGTCATTAACGCAACGACCGATCACTGGCACGAAAAAATTTCGTCGGATGCTATGCGCAAAGGCAAGCACGTGTATTGCGAAAAGCCGATGGTTCAGAAGGTTGAGGATGGCCATACGCTGATAAAAGTATCGAAAGAAACGGGCAAAGTGTTTCAGGTAGGTAGTCAGTTTGCCAGTTCGTTGCTTATTGCCAAAGCTCGTGAGTTGATGAAAGCCGGTGACATTGGCGAACTTGTGTTTGCGGAAGCCATCTACGATCGTCACAGCGCTATGGGTGCCTGGCAGTATTCGATTCCACCCGATGCATCGCCCCAAACGGTTGACTGGGATACGTATTTGGGCAGCGCTCCAAAACGTCCCTGGGACCCACTGCGCTTTTTCCGGTGGCGGAATTATCAGGACTACGGAACCGGCATTGCTGGTGACCTGTATGTTCACTTACTTACCTCCTTACACTGCATCACGGGTTCGAAAGGACCAAATCGGGTGTATTCAAGCGGGGGTACGCGTTACTGGAAAGATGGCCGCGATGTACCCGATATTCAGCTTAGTATCTATGATTACGGAAAAACAGCTGAACACCCAGAGTTTAATTTAACCACCCGGTCAAACTTCGTTGATGGTGGCGGTGGTAATTACCTGGTTCGTATTGTTGGTACCGAAGGCGATTTATCGCTGGGTTTCGACTCCCTAACCGTTCACCGGAACAAATTCCCCAAGGCACCCGGTATGTCGATCGACAACTTCCCGAAAGACCAGAAGGAGTTGTATATAGCCGAGTACAACAAGCTATATCCACAAGTCCCTGAATTGGTTGGCCCGAAGGAGTTTAAATACAGCTTCCCGAAAGAGTATAAAGGCGACCGCTACGAGCACTTTGTCAATTTCTTTAGCTCGGTACGTCAGAATACCCCGAACATTGAAGATGCTACATTCGGCCTGCGCGCTTGTGGACCAACCCAGTGTGGCAACATGAGTTATTTCCAGAAAAAAGCAGTAAGCTGGGACCCGATCAATATGAAGATCCTGGGGTAAGTGACGTTGTAGGGTGAATATTCGTGGGGTCAGGTTCTCAAACCTGACCCTTTTTTTAGTCTACACGCACAATTGCCTTCGCGGTACCCGGCATCCCGCCAACAGTTATTCCTTCGGCCCGTAGTCGAATATCGGTTTTGGCATCCGACGTAAAGAATGTCACGGTCGCTTTCCCCTCCGCATCGGTCTGAATCATTGGTGCCCAGAACAAGGTTGTGCGGTAGTCGGGTCTTACGTGCTCTGGCTTTTTAACATCGTATCGGGGGGCATAAAACTCCCGCAGGGGCGCATAGCCCGGCAGTTTGGCCACCAGCGTTCCCGGCACAACCTCCTTGGTCAAATCATAATTGGGGCCACCCCGTTTTGTTAGAATGGAAATAACCCCTCCCGATGCCCGCGAGCCATAAATAGCTGCCGATGCTCCTTTTAGCACATCGACCCGGTCTACATCCTGCACCGAAATACCCATTATAGCCTGCAAATCCATCGGCATGCCATCCAGCACAAATAACGGATCAACGGGTCCATTAAAATTAGCCGCTCCCCGAATCTGCACGCGCGCATTAAATCCATTGCCAATTACCTGAACACCGGCAACTTGCCCTTGAATTACATCCAGAATTGTCATTCGACCAGATGTATTCTGTGCAGTAAACTTAACACTGGCATCAGGTGTCCCATAAATCACTCGGGAATCCCTTTCCTGATATTTTTTTGCCTTTACCGTAACGGCTTGCAATAATACCTCGCCATTCCGCCGGATCTGGCGTTCAATCTCCTGATATTCTTTGGTTCTACGAATGAATTCGGCCAGCTCATCCTGGCGGAACTCCAGCGGGTTATAGGGAACCTTCGTAATGGTTACGGTTGGCATCAGCAGTTGATCGAGCGAGATAGCCAGCGAACGGTTCGCTCTGCCTTTTATGCCCTGAATTAGCACGGTGGTGGTATCCGTAAAATCGAGGTCGTAGGCACCAAAATTACCAGCCTCATCCGTTTCGCCCATTAAAAAGTCTCTCGTACTGTCCCGCTTCGCCAGTAAAAAGGTCAGTTTTACTTTGCCTCCAATATCTTTCTGATTCGGCCGTACGACCCACCCCGTTAGCGATAGCCCCCGCTCCACAAAGTGATTGATCGGTGGGATAGTACCACCCAGAACGTCGGTCCAGGCGAATCGTCGCCAGCCCTGCGTCATTAGCAAAAGATCTAGCTTTAACAAGCGATCGTCATGTGCTGGATCGAAATAGTAGCTGGGTTGCTCAACCGTGCCGATCAGATCGGACGAAAGCAATACCTGGGATACAATCGTAGAACCTCTTGAGTCTGCTTCGGGTGCCAGCCGTGCATCCACAGCCGCCAGCGATACATTAGCGGCAACGGGTTTACCCTGCGCATTGGTCGTGGTAATGGTCAAATCCAGTTTCTCACGATTCTTATAGGTCTTCTTATCGGGTGTAAGCGCAATCGAAATCTGCTCGTTCCTATTGATAAAAACCAGTCGCTCACTCACCGGCTTCTGCGTCTCATCAAATAAGGTCAATTGCGAAATACCTTCAGGAAAAGTGTTTCTCGGGATCTGAATCAACGACGTTTTTTTGGCCATCGGAATGCTCACCACATGATTGATTTGCCCTCGCGTCTGCGCAATGAGTGTCAGTTTAGCGGCTGCATCCGAACTGGTTTTATTATGCCGCACATAGACTTTCATATTGTCTTTATGGCTCAGATTATCTATCTGCATTACAACACCCTGTGGTTGCACGGCGGGCAACGGGTAGGCTAAGCTGGTGCCATCGCCGAGCCGTATAGTAGCGGTATACGACTGGCCTGCTTCGGGGGTAATGGTAAAATAACCCATGCCCAAATGGGTGCTGGTGAACCCAACAATTGTATCTTTTTTCGTATTCAGGATAAAGCCTTCTACGGGTATACTTCGCCCAGCAGCATTAACGGCCTTAAACGCCACCCGGCTCTCGATTCCCTCAACCAACTGACCACCTTCGGGTAAAAATTGCACATCTGGTCGGTTCACTACACCCTTTTGTGGCTCTGGGCTAGTTGTTAATCCCTTATTTGTCCCAACGTTGGCTCCGTTGTTTCCAAGGATTGTTACCGGTTTAGAAAAGAAATAGGCATCGGGGTAGTTCCGCATGAAATTGGTATATGCCCGGAGTTGATAGGTGCCTGCCGCCAATGAATCGGGCAGGAAAAGCTGACCAGGTGCATACCCAGCCGTTGCCCGTAGCTGCGTCCGCAACCGAACCCGCCGGGCAATGGGGTCTACCAAATCGACATATACTACCCGACTGGCACTATCCGCTTCGTGCGTAGTACCGTTCATCAGGTAGCCTTTTAACCAGATGGTTTCACCTATGAGATAAGCGTCCCGATCCGTATGGACATACACTTTCTCGGTAGGCCGCTGCTGGTTATAAGCACGGAATCGTTCGATCACTAGTTTACTAAAATCAGGATCGTCAACAAAGTGAATCGCCGATAGTGACCCAATGGTAAGGAGAGTAATAAGCCTGACTCGGTGAAAAAAAGTAAGACGCATAGAATAGATTTCTGAATTAGCTGCCTTCGTTTGTCTACGAAGCAACTAAATTAGCAGAAATACCCTCTTTTTAGCATGACTAACCCAACTCATAAAACGGCCTTAGTGCTCGGTGCTACGGGTCTAATTGGTGAACTGCTCACGCATCGACTTGTTGATTCACCATTCTATAACAATGTGAAAGTGTTAGTACGCAAATCGTTAAGCTGGCAGCACCCTCGTTTACAGGAAGTTCAGTTTGATTTCGACCATCCCAATGGCTTATTGACACAGGCCGACGATATATTTTGCTGTTTGGGGACAACCATAAAAAAAGCGGGTTCAAAAGAGGCTTTCCGACAAGTAGATTATCACTATCCAATCGATATTGCCCGGCTGAGTCTGGCTAATGGTGCCAGACAATTTGCGATCGTTACAGCTATGGGTGCCAATGAGGACTCATCCATTTTCTACAACCGCGTGAAAGGCGAAGTAGAGCGCGACCTAACGGCACTGAACTACCCAACTCTGCTCATTTTCCGTCCCTCTCTCCTACTCGGCAACCGCTCCGAAAACCGCCTGGGCGAACGGATTGCCTCTGGAGCCATGCGGCTCTTTAGCCCCCTTATTCCTGCTAAATATAAAGGGATTAAAGCGGATAAAGTAGCCAAGTCCATGCTGGAAACGATGCAACAGGGGTTAATTGGCAAACACGTTTTTGAATCTGATGTCTTGCAGGAGTTTTAGGCTTGTTTATTGAGCTGTATCAGTTTGACTTACCCAGCTTATCCAGTTCCATAACCAGTTTGACCATGTCGCGGGTTTCGGGTGAATTCCCCATCGTCAACGAGATTGGCCCGTTTTCGGGTTGGTATGTCAGTTGGAATAGTAACCAGGGGCAACACAGCCGTTCAAACTTGATAAACTCTGCCAGTTCATTACTAAGAAGACTATCAGGTTGTTGAAAGACCAACTCATAACTGTTGGCGCGCTCTATAACCCGATCGACTTTCTTAAAAATGGTTTGATGCAGTTCATTCATGCGCGCAATCTGATCATGGTCGGTTAGTTTGCAGGCCAGGACAATTTTCGTTTTCAGTTCCGTTTTCATACGCGTTGTTTGGATCCACTGGGTTAAACAGGAGAAGGCTATGACTAATTTAACCACAGAGGCACGGAAGCCACAGAGAGTTTATCCTATATATTCTCTGTGGTCTCCGTGCCTCTGTGGTTAAACAAATTTTATCTGCTTAGTTTATCGACGCTAAGTCTTTGAATAACAATCGTTTTGATAACTCATTTAGCTGCTGTTCTGAACCTTGCAGGTGAAACGTTGTATGCCGATGCTGGCGTTTGGCTCCGGGGACCAGATTTGCGGCTGGCGATGACGATTCTAATTCATAAAAATGACCCATTTGCGGTTGACCCGGTTTCATTGGGCCGTCGTTATAGGCATTAATAACATCGCCCGAAAAGGGATCTTTTTGATGTTCCCAGGCCGAATTGACATATTGATGATCCTTCGGATCAAAGTCATAGGTAACAAGGGTCAGGGTTTTAGTAGCGGAGTCGTAACTGCCAATCCAATTGGTAGCCCGTGCTGGCGAAACCCCGATCTTGCTGCGATACTTCGCATCGGCTTTAAATAACGCAGCCGTTTTCCCCATCTGCAATCGATCGGCCGGGACTTTACCGAAATAGGCATCGTTGACCGGCTGGCCATCCCCTTCCCGGTACGGCACAATGATCTTGGATTCGGGCGATGCGTTCATCATGCCCAGAATCCAGATAGACGGCATGCCTGTTTGGGCAACCCAAGCTTGTTTCCCTTTGTTCGTAATCACGTTATCAGATTGAATCCCAACTACCTTGAGGGAATGGGTATCAACGGCCAGTTGGTGCTCAATTTCTGCCTTGTCGAGCAATTTAACCGTTCGTTCGATGCCAATGTCGAAGTGGGTACCGCTGTAGTTAGTCAGCGATACGGTGCGGGCAAATGTGGCAGACGTTCTAGACGTATCGGTGATGTCAAATGGTTCTGAATCAATAGCGGCTGGTGTCTGCCAATGATCGCCATCAAATGGGTCGCCTTTTTTGAAATAGAGCGCGTACTGGCCTCCTTCCGGGCCTAACCAGAAACGATCTTCGCCCCCGAACGCATTCATATGGGGCAGAAGCTTTCCGGATTTTATCAGCTCATAGTTAATCCAACCATAGCTGGTCTGGCCGTCGGCAGTGGTCGTCATTACACGCCCCTGATAAGCGGGACAAATCAGGGCACGGGCATTTCCCAGTTCTAACTCAACTAAATCGGCATGATGCTGCTGTAAAAAAAGGCGGTCTTTGGCGTACATGTTCATGGGGGAAGCTTCTGAGGAATCGCTGGTCGACGTTTGTTCTTCAGTTGTTGCCGCTTTCCGGCTTGAACAGGCAATTAGTAAACCACTAAAAACCAAGGCTATGATTTTATTCATGAGAAAGTCAACGAACAATCTGAAAAATACTGAACTTAAACAATCATTTTCGCAGCTACATATAGCTCTATAAATTACCGTGGCATCCCAATCTACTTTTGCAGATACAATACAAATCAGATCTGCGACTCCAGCCGACGAAGCAGTTGTGTATGATTTCCTATGCGATTTAGAGCAAACGAAGTTGGACACAACTGCTTTCCAAACTGTTTACCAGCAAAATCTGAGCAACCCATTCATCTATTATCTGGTAGCTGAATCACGAGATGAAGTCATCGGTTTTGTGAGTTGCCATGTTCAGTACCTGCTACACCACTCTGGAAAAGTAGGTGAAATTCAGGAGTTATATGTCCGGCCTGACGTCCGAAATCAACATATCGGGCAAAAGCTTGTAGCTGAGTTGGGGGCACTGGCTATTCAGGAAAATTTTGTCAATCTGGAAGTGACGACCAATCAGAAACGGCTGGATACGGTTCGCTTTTACGAACGCGAGTCCTTCCAAAAAACACACGTCAAACTGGTCAAACCGATTCAAATCTAATGAGATTTACCTTCTTCTCGTTGCTGTTCATTATCCATACGCTAACCACATTTAGTCAAATATCTATACGGAACGATGCCGTTCTTGAACGAAAGCTCCGGGCTGCTATGGCTAACTTTCAGGGCGATGCGGGTATCTATGTCCGTAATCTTCGCACGGGTAAAACCGTTGCCATCAACGCCGACACTTTGTTTCCAACGGCGAGTATGGTGAAGATTCCGATTCAATGCGGCTTATTCGACAAAATCTATAAAGGCGAGTTGACGTATGACCAGGAATTAATTTACAAAGACTCTCTCCATTACGACGATGGCATTATTGGCTCACTGAAAGACGGCGCTAAAATTACGCTTAGTAAGGTTGTTATGCTGATGGAAACAGTCAGCGATAACACAGGTAGTTTGTGGTGTCAGGCCTTAGCTGGCGGAGGAACGAGCATCAACACATGGCTCGAAACGAATGGGTTTCATCAAACCCGGGTCAACTCCCGAACACCAGGCCGGGAAGCTAACCGGACCCAATACGGCTGGGGACAGACTAGTCCACGGGAAATGGCGGAGCTACTCACTTATATCCGCCAAGGCAAGGCCATTAGTCCCGATGCCAGTGAAGAAATGTACCGGAATCTGGGTCGCCAGCATTGGGACAATGATGGGTTATCGCAAGTACCGCCCGATGTCAAGATAGCCAGCAAAAATGGGGCTGTCAATCAGGCTCGTTCAGAAGTTGTGTTCGTCCACGCTCCACACGGAGAGTACGTGTATTGCGTTATGACCAAGAATCAGAAAGACGAAAGCTGGACGCGCACAAATGAAGGATATACGCTTTTACGTGCAGTGGCGGCAACTTTGTGGCATCATTTCGAGCCCAAATCGACTTGGAAACCGGCAGAAGGGTATGAAAAATGGTGGTAGCATCAGCATAACAATTTGCCCGAGAACAAGTAACTTTGATATAGATAACATGACCTTATAAAATAATGACTGCTTCCCAACCTATTCTTAAGACCTATACATTCGATGAGTATGTAGCGCTGGAACAATCAGAGGGTATTCGTTATGAATATTGGGATGGCCAGGTTATCGCAATGGCCGGAACAACTAAACGGCATAACCGTATTGTACAATCTTTGTCGAGAATTCTTTATCCATTTGCACAGCGAAACGGGTGTGATGTCTACACCGAAAACGTCCGTCAGAAGCTTAAAACAGGTCAGCGATACGTATATCCTGACATTATTTATACCTGCGATTCTGCCGATCTGGAAAATGACATGGGCGTTTGGGTCAGTTCACCGAGTTTGCTGGTTGAAGTAGTCTCCAATTCAACGCAGAGTAAGGATTTTCACGAAAAACGGCCTCACTACACAAAACTCCCTTCATTGCTTTACTACTTACTTGTCTCTCAAACCGACTATCGGGTGGAAGTATTTGAGCGTAATGTTGACTTCTGGAAATATCAGGTCATTGAGGGGGCTGATGCCATTGTTAACTTACCACTATTAGCAATAACCTTATCACTAAAAGTCATTTACGAAGGTATATCTCTGGCTAGCGACTAGGTATTCGGTTTTATTAAACAAGAAAAAGCCACCTCCCGTAAAGAGAAGTGGCTTTTTTATATCCAAAAGTTAAAAGCTTAATTCAGAAACTGCAACCGCAAGTCATTCAACTGACTACGGATAGAACCATCAACTTGCTGGTCACCAACGCGTAAAACGTAGCCACCAATCAGTCTTGGATCAATTTTTTCTTCCAGTTCAACCAGTTTACTACCCGTTGTTTTCATAACCATTGCCTTGAACTTCTCACGTAATGCATCGGTGAGGGGTACTGTTGTAATTACAGTGGCCCGATCTACACCTTTCTGACGATCATATTGATTGATGAACTCATCAGCTATGGCATCCATAATAGGCTCCCGGTTCTTTTTCGCAATGATTTCAAAAAATGACATCGTCACCGGATCAACTCGGGTGGCGAAAACAGCTTTCAGAATAGCATTTTTCTTTTCAGCCCGAACAATGGGATTCTTCAACATCAGCAACAGCGGCCGACTTTGCGCCACGGTGTTCTTAAAGAACAGCATGTCTTTGTACATTGTCTCCGTCAGGCCATTTTCCCGAGCCAAATCTAATAACGATTTAGCATAGCGGGCGGCTACAGTAGCGACTGCCATAATCGAATTAGTTTAAGCGTGAGTTTGATACCAGATCGGTCACCAATTTCTCCTGAGCCGATTTATCGCTGAGTTCTTTCCGAAGAACTTTCTCCGCAATATCAAGCGACAGTGTAACGACTTCCTTTTTCATCTGCATAACCAACGCCTGACGCTCGTTCTGCATCGACTCACGAGCCTGTTCCAGAATCCGCTTTCCTTCCGACTCCGCTTTTTCACGAGTATCGGCCATCATTTTGTCGGCGGTTTCTTTAGCACCGCGCAGAATAGCTTCCCGCTCAGAGCGGGCTTGGGCTAATAATTTTTCGTTATCAGCTTTCAGTGCAGTCATTTCCAGGCGAGTTTTCTCGGCCAGATCAAGTGCACTTTGAATATTGTTTTCGCGCTCGTTTAGGCTTTCCGTAATGGGTTTCCAGGCAAAGGCGCGAAGAATCAGAAACAGGCCGAGGAAAACCACTACCTGCCAGAATAAAAGACCGAGATCGGGAGTCAGTAAATCCATGAGTGTTAATTATGGAAAGTCAATGTTAGTAATCGTGTAATCAATCTTTTGTTAGAGAACATTCGCCCGTCGGCAATCCCAAACGGGCAAATGTTCTCTGAGGAATTGGTGAGCAGTTGTGCCAGTGCCTAATGCAACCAGCCTACTCAAACTTGGTGTCTACTGGGCTCAACCGAATTAGGCTGTAGCAACCAGAAGACAAATAACGGCTGCGAACAGAGCAACGGCCTCGATCAGAGCGGCAATGATCAGCATGGCGGTTTGGATACGACCAGCCGCTTCTGGCTGACGAGCAATACCTTCCATAGCACTACCACCAATTTTACCGATACCAAGACCAGCACCAATAGCGGCCAGACCAGCACCAATAGCAGCACCCATAACCGAAACACTACCCGTAGCTTCTAACAGCATTGAAAACAACATTGCGAACATAACCTTACAACAGATTTATTAGTGAAACAAAAGATTGCTATTTATAAAATGGATAATGTAAACTGAACAGTTGATAATGACTCAATGGCTGCCATTACTCATTTTACATTATTCATTATTAACTAGTGCGCTTCCGCGCCTTCGTAACCGATACCGTGGTCGGCCTCATGGTGTTCTTCTACCGCACTACCGATGTACATAGCCGTCAGCAGTGTGAAGATGAACGCTTGCAGGAAGGCTACCAGCAATTCGATTAAATTCAAAAACAGGGTAAAAAACAGTACAACCGGGCTGATGGCAAGGCTAGTACCCATACCACCCATGTGATTGGCCATGAAAATCAGCCCCAGCAAACTCAGGATGATAATGTGACCGGCGGTAATGTTGGCAAATAACCGGATCATGAGCGATAACGGCTTCATGAACACGCCTACGATCTCAACCGGAATCATAATGGGTAACAACGCAACCGGAACACCAGTTGGCTTCAGAATGTGTAGCCAGTAGTGTTTGTTACCACTAAAGGTAACAATCAGGAATGTAATAACAGATAATACCAGCGTGACAGCTATGTTACCCGTCAGGTTAGCAGCACCTGGCAGCAGACCCAGCAAATTGTTGATCAGAATAAAGAAAAACAGCGTCAGCAGGTAAGGCAAAAACTTGGTGTATTTAGGACCAATGCTCGGCTTGGCTATTTCATCGCGTACAAACAGGATGATTGGCTCCAGAAACGATTGAAGACCTTTTGGGGCCTTACCCTTGTTCTTTGCGTAGCCACTACTCACTGCCGAAAACACCAGTATCATGATAACCGCGCTTAATAATAACGACGCTACGTTCTTGGTGATCGAGAAGTTGTAGAATTTAGCTTCGTGATCGACTTTCCCGTCGGCCTCAACGCGGTGGATTTTACCGTGCTCATTTTTATAGCCCTCATACACTTGCCCGTGAGCCAGCCGTGACGAAGAAAATACTTCCAGGCCCCGATCTTTCGAGTAAAGAATTACGGGTAATGGCAATGTGACGCCGTGAGCAAACTCCCAGCCGTGATCATCTTTAATGTGGTGCATGATCATTTCACCCACATTAAATTTCCCTTTAGGAGCGGGTGCTTCGCCTTCATGCTGAGCGTGTGCCTCACCCTCCTGATTATGCTCCTGCGCCTTAGCGCCTACTAACGAACTCAAAATGAGAGCCGTTGCTAACAAGAACTTATTAATTGACAAACGCATCATATGATGTGACAGATCCTTTTTACGAATCGCGTCGCAAGTTACGAGTAAGCGTCCAAATCTCAAAGCCTGTGTAACATATATATAGTACAAGAAAGTCCAAAACAAAGGCTCGACGTTGCTCGATATGCTGGAATAGAAAAAAACCAACAAAGGCAAGTCCCAGTATAAGACGCGCAACGGTTGCCGCTAAGTAAAGTGGTATCAATCGCTCCTGATTACCTTGTAAACCAGTCTCTACCAGCCGGTGAGTTAGGAAGGATACACTTAGAAAAAAGACTAGCAGCATTTTCCAGTTAGGGTGTAGCCAAGGCGAAACAGAATATCGTTCGGCTATGAAAAATACAATTGCTAATATGATGGTAAATAGGATTGTGCGGAGCATGGGCAAGGAGGAAGGCGCAGGGAGCTGGGTAGTTTAAACAAAAAGCAGATGACATTTATTCCCTGCTCTATGCACCACGCCCCATGCTACTACTTATTTGTCAATTGGCGAATAAATAAATAGAGAGAAGCACCAATAGCGGTTAAAGACAGTACAATTGTCCAGATGGGCCGATGATTTTGCTGCCAGGCATCTAGTTTCATGCCAACCCAAACGCCCAGCCCGATCGTGCCAAGCATTTGAAAGGCAATACCACTAAATTGCACAAACGATGTCGTTTTTTCAGTGGCTTTCTTCAGTGGCTCATTGCCCCGAACTGGCTTATGTAAGTCATTCGGATTGGGTTGTTCGGGGTGGTTTTCCATAGAATTAAGGTTGAAACACAATATGCCGTACAAAATTCGTTAATTTGGCCTAACGTTCCATATTGACTAAACGTCCTGCAACGTTTTAATACGAGTGACCACGTGTTATTTTCGAATGTCCCGCTATTTTCGTAATCACCTTTTTTTAGTAATAACGGTCCTTACTGTACTGACCGGCGGACTGGTTTCGTGTTCGCAATATAGCACGAAGCCAATCAGCAAAGGGTATCATAACCTGACCTCCCATTTCAACGCCTACGTGATTGCCCGCGATGAGATTGCTCAGGCTGAACAAGAGTTGTTCAAAAAGAGGCAGGAAAATTATAACCAGTTATTGCCCATCTTGTTGCCAGTTGACTCGATACTAATTCAACCGGTAAAACCACAGTTGGATGATGCCATCAAAAAAGCATCACTTATTCCCGAACGCCATCAGAACAGTAAATGGCTTGATAACGCCTATATATTAATTGGTCGGGCACGGTTGCTAAAACAGGATTTACCAAATGCTATTGAGGTGTTCAAGTATGTGAATACAAAAGGTACGAATGAGGATGATAAACATACAGCATTAGTAGGGCTTATGCGAGCTTATACAGAAGCTAGTGATTATACTAACGCCTTAAACGTAGCTGAATTCCTAAGGAATCAACCCCTTAACAAAGTCAACACCCGAGATTTTTACCTGACGAAAGCTTATCTCCACGAACGGCAAGGCGAGTATGCCACCGCATCAGGTATTCTGGATGCAACGTTTCCAGTCTTGAAGAAAGGAGAGTCAACAGCCCGCCTTCATCTTATAGCAGGACAATTGTACGATCTCATTGGTCAACCGACCAAAGCTGTTGACCACTACAGGCAGGTGCTCAAATCACGGCCTAGTTATGATCAGTCTTTCTATGCGAATCTGTACGCCATTCAGAGCAATGGCCTTACGGGCGACCAAAAGCGAATGGCGCAGTCGACCGAAACGTTTGAGCAATTGCTGAATGACCGAAAAAATACTGATCTGAAAGACAAAATTTATTTCACGATGGGGCTGCTTGAAGCTCGTAGTGGCCGAATCGACAAAGCCATTAAGTTGTATAGTCAATCGATTCAGGCGGCAGGTTCCAATACGTTGCAGGTGCCTTACACCTATCTGGAAATCGGTAAACTCTATTTTGAGAAGAAAGCCGACTACGCCCATGCAAAAGTATATTACGATAGCGCATTGGCACTACTGCCCAAACAATCAGCCGATTATGCGGCTCTGCTGAATCGAAAAAAGACGCTTGATGAGTTTGTTCTTTACCAAACAACCATCCGCACCGACGACAGTCTATTGCATTTAGCCCAAATGGAGCCTGCTGCTCTCGATAAACTGCTGGATAATACCATTGCCCAACAGGAAAAAGAAGACAAAGCTCAAGCTGCATTGGCCCAACAAATTATAGATAAGGCAACTAATGGCACTGGGGGCTCTGTACCAGGAGCTACCAACTCCAATCTGCAACCTGGCGAACGCTGGGCTTTATATAATCCCATTACGCTAAGTCAGGGTCGACAGGAGTTTTCGATACGTTGGGGAAACCGACCTCTTGAAGATAACTGGCGACGCACGAACAAAGAAGCATCAGTAGCAATTGCCTCTACAAATAGCCCCGTTGTTGGTAGCTCACCCGCGAATTCAGTGAATCCAAACGCGCCCTTGCTTCCCGTCGATGCATCGAATCCAGCGGCCAACCTAACCAGCCCGGCAGCTGGCCGGAAAGCGAAGAAAGATGCTATGATGACCAAGATTCCGTTCGCAAAGGAAGCACAGCTCGCAGCGAACCAACGGGTTGAAAATGCACTGTACAAGCTAGGAAAACTGTATAAGTTTCAACTTAATCAGCCTGCCGACGCCATTCCAACGTTTGAACAATTATTGACCCGTTACCCAAATACACTTCAGAAACCAGAGGTGTATTATTTACTGTATTTATCAAACGATCAGTTAGGAAAAGCCTCGCCCTGGAAAGACAAATTACTGGCAGAGTACCCGAACACCTCTTACGCTCGTCTAACTGGAAAAGCTGCCGTTCAGACTAGTGACTCCGAGGCTCAGGCGCTGAAAGCTTACACGGCTATTTATGAACTCTACCAAACGAACCCCACGGAGGCATTAGCCCGTGCAGAAACAGCCATGGGAAGCTTTTCTGGGACTCAACTGGAAGACAAACTAGCGTTACTTCGGGTTATTCTGGTTGGCCGGACAAAGACGATAGATGCTTACCGACAGGCACTCAACGAATTTATTCGCGATTATCCGGGCAGTCAATTGCTGCCTCGTGTGAAGGAAATGCAGACCGCTGCCGAACAGGCATCCGTAAAACGAAAATAAGAAAGTTTACCGTTTACTGTTTTCGGTGGCAGACGCACAAATGCTTCGCGCTACTGTAAACGGTAAACCGTAACCCGCAAACCAAAATACGAATGATTCAATTTGCACCCGGACCTTACCGGACTATAATCCGAAATCTCTGGCGATACTCGCTGATTGGCATAGTACTGTTAATTTTATACGTGCTTGCAGTCAGTTATAACTTTCTATGGCTTTTTGGTGGTATGCCGAGCTTAAAAACGCTCGAAAACCCCAAAAGCGAGGAAGCATCAGAAGTGTACACATACGACCATCAGCTACTGGGTAAGTACTATGTTGAAAACCGTACTCCCATAGAAATCTCACAGGTGTCGCCCAATGTTACATCTGCCTTATTGGCAACTGAAGATGCCCGTTTTATTAAGCACTCTGGCATTGACCCTCGCTCACTTTTCCGGGCTGTAAGTGGGTTCCTTACGTTCAAGGACGCGTCGAGTTCAGGAGGGGGCAGCACACTCACCCAACAAACGGCTAAGAATCTCTTCGATACCCGTCAGGAAGAATTACGGGGCTTACTAGGCAATATTCCTGTAATTGGTCTGGTGATCGCTAAAACGAAAGAATGGATTTTGGCAGTGCGTCTGGAACGTAATTATACCAAGCAGGAGGTCATGATGATGTACCTCAACACGGTATCATTCGGAAATAATACCTATGGCATAAAAACCGCAGCCAAAACCTATTTCAGTAAGGAACCCTGGAATCTGAATGTTGAGGAAGCCGCTATGTTGGTTGGTATGCTCAAAAACCCTACGTTTTATAATCCCCGTTTGTCAGAAGAACGCACCAAAGAGCGCCGAAACGTGGTGTTGGGGCAGATGAAAAAATACAAGTTCCTGACCGACGAGCAGTATTTCACCTACAAACGTAAGCCACTAAAGCTTGACTTTAGCGTTGAGAATCAGAATACAGGTATGGCTGCCTATTTCCGCTCGGTCATCAAAGACGATATCAAAAAATGGATTAGACAATACAATGAAGAAAACCCCGGCGCAGACCTAGATCTCTACACGAGTGGTCTGAAAATCTTCACTACTATCGACTCACGCATGCAGGCCTATGCCGAAGAGGCTATCATGACTAACATGCGCGATCAGCAAAAGAAGTTCTACGAACACTGGCGTGGCCGGAATCCCTGGGTAAAAAAAGATCCCCGAACCAAAAAATACATTGAAATTCCAGGCTTTATTGAAGAGCGAGCCAAACGAACTACACGGTATAAGCAGCTCAAAGCGGCCTATGGAAACGATGAGAAAGCGATCTGGGAGAACATGCGAAAACCTATCAAGATGAAAGTATTCGTCTATGGAGGTAAACGCAATGAGAAAGACACGACCATGAGTCCACTGGATTCTATTCGCTACTATAAACGGCTGCTTAGCACTGGATTTATGTCAATGGACCCACGTAATGGGTATGTGAAAGCATGGGTAGGTGGCGTCAGTTTTAAACATATGAAGTTCGACCACGTTCGCCAGAGCCGTCGCCAGCCTGGTTCGACCTTTAAGCCATTTGTGTACCTCACAGCTATGGATCAAGGCTTTGTAACACCCTGTAGCCATATCACCGACCAGCCAACTACGTTTGCGCATGGTGAAGATAACAACGGCGGACCAGCCTGGACTCCTCATAATTCGAATGGGAAATATAGTTATCAGAGCCTCTCGCTACGGGAAGCACTAGGTCAGTCGATAAACACAGTCAGTGCCCAATTGATCAAGAAAACGCGCGCTGCTGAGGTTATTAAATATGCCCATGATATGGGGATCGAAAGTACCGATTTGCCCGAAAATCCCACACTTTGCCTGGGAACGGGCGATGTTGCCGTCTATGAAATGGTAGCGGCTTACTGTGCATTTGCCAATGGCGGCATGCGTGTCCGGCCCATGATGCTGGTCCAGATTCAGGATAAGAATGGCAATGTGTTAAAGAACTTTACGCCCGATGCCAAGCAGGTAATTAGTGCTAATCGAGCTTATGAAATGCTGCACCTGATGCGTGGAGCTGTTGAAGAGCCAAATGGTACAGCTAAACGTCTGGAAACGCAATATAAACTACTGGAAGGTGGTAATGAGATTGCTGCAAAAACGGGTACCACCTCGAACTATTCAGATGGTTGGTTCATGGGCATGACCCAGCACCTTGTATCGGGCTTGTGGGTAGGTGGCGACGATCGGTCTATTCACTTTCGTACTATCGAATTGGGTCAGGGTGGCCGAGTGGCCATGCCTGCCTGGGGGATGTACATGCAGAAAATTTACAAAGACCCAACCTTAACAACGTATCGTCCTGAACCTTTCCGAAAACCCAATAACTTTAAAATTGATTGTGGTGGCTACAATATAGATTCGTCGCAACGGTATATTCCACCTAAAGTGGTACCAGAAGATGAAGATGAGATATTACAGTAACTCACCTGGGCCAGCAAACATGCTGGCCTTTTTAGTCGATAAATTATAAGCAACCTTTCACGAATATTGGTTGTTTTGTAATACCGACCTTCCCGGTTGGATAAATGGTAAGAACCTGACCAAGCCGATCGATCCTATACTATGCCTGAATTCGACTACAAACAAGAACTAGCCAAAGTACCGCACGAGCCGGGAGTTTATCGCTACTTCGATCATACGGGCGAGGTCATTTATGTTGGGAAAGCAAAAGATCTAAAAAACCGGGTCAGCAGCTATTTCACCAATTCCAAAGGACACGACCGAAAAACTCTGCGCTTAGTAAGTCAGATTCGGAAGATTGAGTTCACCATTGTTCATACCGAATTCGACGCGCTTTTACTGGAGAATCAGCTCATCAAGCGATACCAGCCAAAGTTCAACATTCTCTTGCGCGATGATAAAACGTATCCCTTCGTCTGCGTTACGAATGAGCATTTTCCTCGTGTATTAACAACCCGACGTATTGATCGTAAATTAGGTACGTTTTACGGCCCTTTCGCCAATCTAAAACCTATGTACACAGTGCTTGACATGTTTAGTCAGCTGTTTACGATTCGGACCTGTAATTTTAATCTCGCTCAGGAAAACATTGAAGCGGGTAAATATAAAGTTTGCCTGGAATACCATATCGGCAATTGTAAAGGCCCTTGTGAGGGCAAACAAAGCGAAGCCGATTACAACAACGATATTGAACAGGTTCATCACATTTTGAAAGGAAACCTGAAGCCAGCGCAGGACTATTTTAAAGCTCGGATGGTGGAGGCCGCCAACGATCTGGCATTTGAGCAGGCTCACAAGCACAAGGAAAAGATGGATATTTTACAGCGGTTCCAGAGTAAATCAACCGTTGTAAACCCCAAGATTGCTGATGCGGATGTATTTTCGATCGCTTCCGATGAAGTATCTGCTTACATCAACTTCATGAAGGTTGTGAATGGCACGATTGTTCAAACGCATACAGTAGAAGTCAAAAAGAAACTCGATGAAGCTGATACTGATCTTCTGGCTATGATGATTATCGAGTTTCGGGAGCAATACGGTAGCCAGGCGAAAGAGATAATTTCAAACATTCCGCTGGATGTAGATTTGAAAGCTGAAGTGACAGTTCCGCAAATTGGCGATAAGAAAAAATTGCTGGACATGTCGCTGAAGAACGTACTGTATTTCCGGCGAGAACGACAGGAACGGGCAGCCGCTGAAGCTACGGCCAGTGCTAGTAAAAAAGACCGTGTTTTAATTCGATTAAAGCAAGATTTACAACTAAAATCCCTGCCAAATCGCATCGAGTGTTTCGATAACTCGAACATTCAGGGTACCAATCCCGTATCGGCTATGGTGTGTTTTATTGGCGGTAAGCCTGCGAATAAAGAATACAGGCATTTTTCCATCAAAACCGTTATCGGTCCGAATGATTTTGCCAGTATGTTTGAGGTTGTTACCCGCCGGTATACACGTGTACTTACAGAGGGTAGCGACATGCCTGATTTGATTGTTATTGATGGTGGCAAAGGGCAACTTAGCGCAGCATGCGATGCCTTAAAAGCCCTCGACCTCTATGGTAAAGTACCCATTATTGGTATTGCTAAACGCCTGGAAGAGATTTATTTCCCCGAAGATAATCTGCCCCTTTACATCGATAAGAAATCAGAATCGCTCAAGCTAATCCAGCGTATTCGCGACGAAGCCCACCGCTTTGCGATTACGTATCACCGTGACAAACGTAGTCGTAATAGCCTTATCAGTGAACTGGAAAATGTGGAAGGTGTTGGTAAAAAAACAGCAGCTAAACTTCTGAAACACTTTAAAGGTGTAACAAAAATTCGAGAGGCTTCATTTGACGAAGTCGCTGAAGTAGTGGGACAGGACAGAGCACATAAATTGAAGGAATATTTTGATACTATTGAAAATGGATAACAGTAAAGTGGCTTTTCAGCCGCTTAGAAACCAATACCATTATCTCATAAACATGAGCCATCCCGAATTTTGAGCCAGAACAAAAAGCGCTCAACAGGGCACAGGGCATTGGCAATAGCTAATCGTAATCTATAAATCGACCGGGGTAATTCCATGCTTACTAAAGTAGTGTTCTCGTCAGTGCAATACTCCTTATTCAAATATGAAACAGTTCATACCATTCTCCTGTTTTAGTGGAGTTTATGGTGGAAGATCATCAGGGGGATGCCGGCATATAGCGTCATACTTTTTGTAAGGCTTTTGCCAAAGAGTTTGTCGGGTAAGCTGCGGTAATGAGCAGACATTACCAATAGATTAACTTTATTCTCTTCCAGATACTGTTCCAACCTATTTTCTACGTTGTTGCCTGTTAGTAGTCTGAAATTAATCCCGGAAAGCTGAGTTCTTACTTTTACTTGTTGCTCAAAACTCTTTAGTGCATTTACAGCAGCAGTCGATTCTTTTTTTATTACATGGATAACTGTGATGTTTGCCTGGAAAGATTGAGCAATTTTCGACAGGTTTTCCAGATTGACAATATCGTCTGGCATATAATCGCTGGCATACACGATTTCTTCGAGCGTTTCCAGTTGCAGATTCTCAGGGATGACTATTACGGGGCACGTGGCTTTTTCTACTACCCAGGAGGTATTTGTACCAAAGAGCCGTCCTTCCAGTTTATTACCTAAGCCCTGGGTTCCCATCACAATAAGCTCAACACTTCTTTCTGCCAGCAGTTGCAATAGTTCCTCGCGCAACTCGTTTTTACTGCTGATATATTCAGGCGGAGAAAAGGCGCTGACACTGATGTTATCGTAAAGTTCTTTTAGTTTCTGGTCAGCATGCAGCTTTGCTGTAAGTGATTCTTTCTCTAGTGCTTTGGCAGATACATAGGCGTTCGTATGATAGGTGTGGAAAGAGTGAAAAAGAATAATATGGGCTTGGAGTTTTTGCGATAAGTTGATGGCAAAAATCAGTGCGTTTTCTGCGGTTTTCGAAAAATCGACTGGGACTAAAATTGTTTTCATGATTTTACCGAGTACTGACTAATTCGTCGTAAAGCTACCTCAGGGGCAATAAGTAGGGCTGATCTTCGTCAGTAATTGACCTGAGATTGCTTTCTTTTTCTTATACTTTACCGGTATGGCTCATATTATCCACCATATCTTTATATCATAAAAAAAGCGGCTTAAAAGCCGCTTTTTTTATGATATAAAGATATTCTTAATATTCCCAGAGACCGTGTTCGGTTTCCATCAATTCGTATTCTGTTTGATAGGATTTTAGCAAACCTTCACGGTCGCCATACATACCCACTAAGTCTGTATCTCCTGGATTAGCTACTTTCGTAATCCGTCCATAGAATAACCGTAGATCAAATGCGTCAGCCAGGTTTTTGTGCTGAGCCTGATTTTGTGGGTTATACCAGATAAATTTCTTCGGATCACTACGGAATAACTTATCTAAATCTTTATACTTGAATGAAGCAATAGGTTTTTCATAGCCAGCAGCATTCTTATCAGCTGGCAGGAGAAGCGTTATTGTCTGCATATCATAGTAAAGACGCGAGCGTTTTTTGTCAAAAATCCAATCTTCTTTAACTTCAAGGATATTTAACTCTTTAGGGAAATACTCATCGCCAGACAAAACAGGTGCCTGAGCAACGGCTACCGTATCCTTTTTAGGCTCTACAACGGGCTCAACTACTTTCTTTCCTTTTTTACCCTTTGCATTTTTAGCAACTGCTGATTTTTTCTTAGGTGCTCCCCAGCCATCATCAACAGGCTCAGCGGCTTTCTTAGGCGTTCCCCAACCGTCATCAGGCTTTTTCTTGTCATCCTTTTTCGGTGTATCCCAGCCATCATTCTTAGCTCCGCCTTTACCATCTTCTGTAAAACCAGCCGCTTTTTCTTCTGCAGATAGGCCACCACCTGTATTCGGAATCAGCAGGTTTTCGTGAAATTTCTCAGGTGTTATCTTCGTCGTACACGAATCATTGGTGTAGGCGTCAATAAGGCCAGCTTTCACAGCTTCCATCAAATATTTTGAAATCTCATTGTTCTTTGAGAACATAGACTGATTCTGTTTCTCCTTCAGGTCGATTCGACGCCAAAGGGTCTTCTTCATCATAATATCATTCTCATTGATTCCACGAACCGAATTTGCATTTACGCCACTGCTCGCCTTCTCCTGGGCCAAGGCTTTCCCCCCTGCCAATGCCAGCGCAGCTACAGCTAGCACACCAGCAAATCGTATCGTTTTAATCTGTGTCATGGCTACTACTTGTTGTCAATTCAGTAAGTTAACGGTTAAGAAACCGCTTTAGTACATCAATAGAGCGAAATCTGTGCTAGCGTATTACCCATGGGTACGTCACTTATATCCCCCTTGAAATTTCGGCGCTGTACTCCATTTACTTCAATAACTAGTCGATCACCGGGCTGCGCTTCGGCAGCAATCTCCCCAATAGAACCTCCGCCAGCTCCTACTTCGGCAGTTTTAACCCGTCTGGTACCGCGTACTAACGATATGGTAGCCCCTGTTGTCCGGAAGTTAGCATCCTCGGGTGAGAATGCAGCAAAACTAGGATCAGGAACCGCCTGGATCTTCACGCTACGTGCTGACGACGCCGGTACACCACGGGGATCCGTTGTTGGTGTTCCGCCAACCGAAATCTGCAAAGTTGGACGTGGTACTTTATTCACTCGGAATGGCTCTGTACCTAACAGACTACCAGCGTTACTAATATTTAAAGCAACACTAGCTGAATTCGGCACAACCGTTACTTTCCCTTTTTCTCCCGATGCAATTACCGCAGCACCATTAGCTGTAATCGTTGGGTTCCATAAGGCACCTAGTTGTGGGCTTTGAATGCTCAGTTTATTAGCGCAACCAAGATACAAAGGCGGTAACGTACCTGTTTCAATTTGATAGGAAGGCTTCGCAACGAAATACTCGGCCGATAAAGGCACTGTTTTCAAACCCGCTGGAGTTTGGTAAGCAATCGAGCCGGTTAGTACCCGACGAGCCAGACCGTTTTTGTCATAAGCACCACCCTGTGCTGTAAATTCAACAATACCCTGACCATCCTGCATCCGAACGGCACCACCGTTCAAGCTCATACGAGGTTGAATACCTGACGATGAAGCAGCCAGGAACATTTGTCCTTTAAACTTCGTGCCCGCTACAACGACTTTAGAGTCCATGCTAAGCATGGCAATGATTTTATCGAATTTCACGTCTTGTGCACCCACTTTACTAGCTAGTACATCAAGGACTTCACCTTCAATACGGCGTACATCTGCTTGTTTCTGACTTAATACGGCCAGTGCTGCAGGTACAGGCGTTTGAGCAAAGTTCAGTTCAGCAAAATCCTTTCTTTTTTGATCTGGTGAGTTACTAGCAATGGGATCATCTTTCCCATCAAGAGCCATAGGGCTATATTTTATGCCTGAGTACTTTGAAAGATTATCAACATAACCATTCAGTTGATCTTTCAGCTTAAAGGCAGCTCCATTACGGTTTGTACCGATCATGAGCTGAGCTACTTTTTCTTCTTCGCTCAGGTTCTTAATATTGCCCGACTCATCGCGACCACCACCAGCTACAACTAATTGCTCTTTGAGCTTATCAATTTCACCAATTACATCCGACGTTATCTTCCGTACTTCATCAGCTTGTTTAACAATGGCTAAGTCAGTAGCCCGATTGCCTGATTTTTCAACCGTAGCCCGAATATTGTCAAATGTGCCCTGATTAATTTTACCAACGGCTCCCGTAGATTGCTCTAAGCTATTATTAATTAAAACGAATTTCTCCAGAATGGCCGACGTGACTTGCAGAGCCAGTAAAGCGGTCAAAACCAGATACATCATCCCGATCATTTTCTGACGGGGTGTCTCTTTTGTGCCTGCCATAAACTATGGTAGTGAGAATAAAAAAAGTGGAACAGGCCGCCGTAGCGGTTATCGTATTAAGAAGAGAAAAGTTTACATTCTGAGAATAGCATAAGATTCTGAATTACAAAATCTTATGCTACAATCGTAAACCGGTTTTAATTGCCGCGCATGGCTGTTAGCATGCTGCCATAAACACCATTGAGGGACGCTAGATTACCCGTTAGCTTAGCCAGTTCATTTTTAAACTGCTGTGTATCGCGGCTGGCATCGCTCATATTTTCCATGGCAGCGGTTAGGCTACCATAGAAAGCGTTCATAGCTTTCAAATGCTTGTTTGTGTCCTGCAGTTCCAGTTCATAAACTGCATTCAAAGCACCCATATTTTTGGTCACTTTCTGGAACTGATCCCGATAATCTTTCGCTTCAGTAGTTGCATCAGCCATTGAATTCATCGCCGTGATTGCTGTACCATACGATTTGTTCATTTCGGAGATTGAAGTCGATGCCGACTTCACATTCCGGGCATAGTCGTTTGTAGCCACTGTTGCTTCTGTCAGATCAGATAGCTTCGAGACGGTTTCGTTCAGGTTCCGGAAACCCGATCCTAAGCGTTCGAATACGTCAGGCGTTACTTTTGCCTGCGCTAACATTTGATCCATATTACCCGTCAGACCGTTAGCTTGTGGAGCTGGTTTACGGGCTTCACCTTTAAAATCATCAGCCAGCTCAGGATAAACTTTTTCCCAGGCATATCCATCACCTGCTGTTGCTGGCATTGTAAAACTCTGAACTGCGTACAAGGCAAAAATAACTACTTCCGTTAGCAGACCGAGCGTTAACATAAAGCCAAATTGCTCGTTGTGCGTAATTTTAGCCCAGGCGCCGAAAATAACGACTGCCGCCCCGGCACTATAAATGGTTGGTACTAAACGATCCCAAAAGAAACTTGTGGATTTTTCTGCTGCCATGATAAGCGATTGTTGGATGGAATAGGTAATTGACTTTGGTTATACTTTTTTAGCTGCTTTTTTGCTGGTTTTACTCTTGCTGCTACCTCCTACCTTACCTCCACGAGCCGATGCAGTGCGTCCTTCCAGATTATCCATTACACAACGGAATCCAATATAAGAGCGTTTCTGGTCTTCATATTCATAAGAGCGTGTACCCGTTTCCAGGTAGTAAGCGATATCCTTCCAGGAACCTCCGCGAACCACTTTACGAGGTTCATCTGCATTCTGGTTATCGGGGTTCATATCCCATACAATAGCGTTTGTATTATCGGCGTAAGCGTCGCGGCACCATTCAGCAACGTTTCCAGCCATGTTATACAGACCATAATCGTTTGGACTATACGCAGTTGCTGGGGCTGTATATGGATAGCCATCTGCATCGAAGTTACCACGTTGTGGTTTGAAATTAGCCAGGTAACAACCTTTGCCGTTAGCCACGTATGGATTTCCCCATGGATACTTAGCCCCGTTTTTACCGCCACGGGCCGCCCATTCCCATTCGGCCTCCGATGGGAGACGGAAACCGAACGAACGATAAGCGCCATCTTTAGTACGAAAATCGTCAAGCGTATTTGTACGCCACTTGCAGAAGTGCTTGGCTGCAATCCAGCTTACGCCTACTACAGGGTAGGTATCAAAAGCGGGGTGTGCATAGTAATGCTCCAGCATTGGGTCACCGTTGTGATAGGTGAAATCGTTTTTCCAAACAGTTGTGTCTGGATAATATTTGGACATAATTTCCTCTTCACCCAATGTCGACACCGAATCCGCCAGTAAGGCATTGACATACTGGCGATACTCGTGGTTTGAAATTTCGGCATCATCCATATAGAATGAGCTGATTGTTACCTGCCGATTCATGTTAATTTGAGTAGCAGCTACATCTTCATCAGCCTGCCCCATAATAAATGAACCTGAAGGAACTAAAACCATGCCATAGGGGGTAGGTTGTTTCCAGCCTTTACGCCCGGTGGCTGTAATTTCCCCGTTTGTAACGCCGACTTCTCCTCCTTTGCCGCCTTTGCCTCCAAATTTTGACTTCAGAAAGCCACAACCTTGCATAAGCAGTACCACTGCTGCGACCATCACTACCCGGGTTGCGTTGACTGTTAACCAGTTATACTTCATCATCGTAGACCTTTTCTTCTTCTTCTTGTGCGAGACCAGACTAAAAACGAAAATCTGTTTGGTTATTGTATGTAAAATCGAGTTCAGAATTATTTTCTATCCGTATTCTTACTCAACTGTATTCCTATTTTGCACAAACTGACTTACCATCAGATCAGGCTATTCCCCAAAAATAAGGTACTAGCTGCAAACTGCCTAACAAGAATATTGCCAAAACGATCTGAATACTTAAAATTAACCTATTTCCCGGTCTAAAATCAATAGCGAAACCGTGGTGTCCTCACAATTGGTTTTTTACGGGCATCAGGTGCTGGCAATGCATAGCCTACTATAATTTCATGCGAGGTCGGGCTTTTTATTTGTGTTCCACTGGTTGTTACATCTAATGAATAGCCAACACGCAGGGCGTTGTTACGCATCAGATTAATACCAACAGTAGCCATAGCAGCATCCTTTAAGCGATAGCCAATGCCTGCCCATATCCGGTTATCATAGGTTCCAACGATATTAACTGATGCTACCGACCCTGTCATCCCCTGTTTCGTACTATATTGAACGAGCACAGAGGGCTGTATATCAATATTATACCCTAATCCCAAACGGTATCCTGCCGATATATACGCTTTAGGTTCAGAAACGTCAGTCGAGTACCCGCTAACATAGCTGTATGTAGCCTGATTCAAGTGCGTCATGCTTACACCTATCCAATAATCAGTTGTGTTATAATAGACCCCTGCACCAATATCAGGTTTAAACTGGTTAATACGTCCGGTAGGGATAAGAGGATCATTAGGATCTGTAGCTCGAAACTGGCTAAAGTCTAGCCCACGATTAAACATGCCTGCCTGCACACCCAACGCCAGTGTTCCATTTTTCAGTGCCAACCGGTAAGCGTATGAAACTTGCACGGCCTGATTAATGGAAGGGCCATATTTATCATTCAGCGCATAAATACCAATTCCGCTCTTAATTTTTGCCAATGGCATATTGAACGAAAGTAACTGGCTGCTTTGCGCAGCACTTCCATCTCCATTACCAATTGTCTGATAACCCAGATACTGCGTTCGGTGTGTAAGTTGTAATCGGGTTACGCCCTCCGACCCGGCGGCAGCCGGATTGTAGTAGAGTGGGTTGTACATGTACAAACTAAATTGAGGGTCCTGCTGCGCCTGGGCGGTTGGAACAACAATCGTCAGCAATAACAAGGCGTAAACGTAGAGTGTGCGAATCATACGGCCTAAACAAAATTCAGAACGGCTATTGATCAACGATGACAGCGTTCTCTTAAACAACATCACAGTTTACAACTAAACGCGTGTAAAGACAAATTATTGGCCTGTTAATAAAGGCTAAATGCCGGAAATGAGGTTATTTCTCGGTTCCGGCATTCAGTTTTCTATAACGGCAATTATTTATTAATTGTTAGCCTTTTTTAGATACAAATCTAAAGCTCCTGTCATAGAAGGTGCATTGGGTAGTGGCGCTTCAATATCAAGGGTTAAACCAGCCTCAGTAATTGCTTTGGCAGTGGTAGGGCCAAAAGCCGCCATCCGGGTTCCATTTTGATTAAAATCCGGAAAGTTGCTTAATAACGAACTAACACCTGATGGGCTGAAAAAAGCAATTATGTCATAGCTTTTTATATCCAGATCCGATAAATCCGTTGGAACAGTCTCATACATAACGGCTTCCGTAAAATGCAGGCTACTCGTATCCATAAATTCAGGAATATCATTCCGCCGGATGTTCGAACAGGGAAACAGGAATTTTTCATTCTTGTGTTTCTTGATCAGATCGAACAGTTCGGTAGCCGTTTTTGTCCCGTTAAAGATTTTACGCTTCCGAATGACGATGTATTTCTGCAAATAGTTAGCAGTCTGCTCCGAAATACAGAAGTATTTCATATCGGCAGGAACATCAACCCGGCCTTCCTGGCAAATCCGAAAAAAGTGGTCGATCGCATTTCGGCTGGTAAAGATAATAGCCGTGTGTGCCAGGATATTAATCTTCTGCCGCCGAAAATCTTTAAATGACACGCCTTCAATCTGAATGAAAGGGCGAAAGTCGATTTGAAGATTGTACTTGCTAACTAAATCAAAATACGGAGATTTCTCGTCGGCGGGTCGGGATTGGGTTACTAACATCCGGTTTACTTTCGTAAGCCGGGCCTCTGTGGATTGCATACTAGTCTCGTTCATTGAATCTCTACTCGGGTCAATAGTCAGTTGGCAGCTAACAGTTTTCTGCCGACAGTCTTTACTTATTTGCTGACTGTCAACAGCATCCTGATGACTGAAAACTCATTCATCACAGCGCAAAACGCAAACCGATGATGAGGGGAATCAATTCAACGATACAAAGGTACGAAAATAAATAAAGATTCTTGATAGGGTCTACACTACGTATGACGAAGTATAAAAGTGTTAAGCGGGCAGCATAAAATCCGATCAATGGTAATAATAGTGCATTCTGCGACCATGTAGTAGCTGATGTATTGTAAGCGAATACGGCCAGAAGAAGGGTTAGAGCCGTAAAAAACAACAAAGACGACTGTAATATTTTAAAATAATGAACGTTAACAACCTCCTGTAATTTATAGAGCCCACCCATTATTTCTAAAGCAACGTATTTACCGATCAGGCTCAGAAAGGCTACTCCGCTTAATAAAAAGAACTCACCTACCAGCCAACCCAGGTGTTGTTCACCCTGCAACAATGTTCGCGAAGCAAATACATCTAAATTACGACTTTGAACAAAAACAATCAGATAGGCAATAACAAAGCTTAAATTAAGAGCGAACAACGTATTGGTACTGCTCAGGGGCCTATTGATGAGAAATGAGTCATCCTGAGCCCGCATGGAGACTAAATCACGTAAACTATAAAAGCGCTGAAAAGCGCGGTTGTAAAACGTAAACAAAAAAGCATGCGAAGCCAGTAGAAACAGTAATCCCAGGCCCAGAAAATTTTCGTATATAGTTCGGGGACGGGGCCGTACGCTTAGGTTATCATCGCGAAGAACAACGGGTTTCTGCGTAGCAGATTTGGGGTAACCAATGAATAATTCCTTATCGGCAAGCCCTGGACTTCCGTAAATAGTCAGAAATAGTTCAGGCTGACGATAGATTCGGTATAGGCTATCAATACTTAATACCTGCCAACTACCAGCACGGAGTTTTCGCTTAAGCGCTGCATTGAGAAATAGATACCCGTCTTGCCGGGTAGATATTAGCAAATGATAATGTCGATTACTTTCCAGATCTACGTAAACGCTTACGGCCGTCTGATCGGCATGTTGTTCAATGATGTAAGGAACATAAGCTTTTGCCCGTTCGTCGTATACCTGAAAATCATCGTGGAAATCGTGGACCGGATAATAACCTCCCCCCGGTCCAATGCCCGTTGTACGAGGCTGGGCAATAACGATGTCAGCTATTAAAAGAAGAATGAGTGAATGAATGAAGGTCCAACGCTTCGGTGAGTAAATGAGTGCACTAAAAAACGCATGGAGCGCTCTTGACTCATCTTGAATTCGATTACCGAAGCGTCGGACCGTCACTAATTCACTCATTCGCTCATTCACTCATTAATTTTTTCCCAACGCTTTCAGCATTGTGTCGCCAATAAGGGCAGGAGACTCAACAACATGGATACCACATTCACGCATAATGGCCATTTTAGCGGCTGCTGTATCATCGGCTCCGCCAACAATAGCACCAGCGTGCCCCATCCGGCGGCCTTTTGGGGCAGTCTGACCAGCAATGAAGCCAACCACAGGTTTACGATTGCCATCAGCTTTAATCCAGCGAGCGGCTTCAGCCTCCATGCCACCACCAATTTCGCCAATCATAACAATTGCATCGGTATCTGGGTCGTTCATGAGCAGTTCAACAGCCTGTTTGGTTGTTGTACCGATGATTGGGTCACCCCCAATACCAATAGCCGTCGATTGCCCAAGACCTGCTTTGGTTAACTGATCAACAGCTTCGTAGGTAAGCGTTCCCGACTTGGAAACGATACCAATACGGCCTTTCTTAAAGATAAAGCCAGGCATGATACCCACCTTACATTCTTCGGCAGTCATAACACCGGGGCAGTTTGGCCCAATGAGCCGTACATCCTTATCGGCTAAGTAGTTTTTTACAGCTACCATGTCTTCTGTCGGAATACCTTCAGTAATACAGATGATTACCTTAATACCGGCTTCAGCAGCTTCCATAATGGCGTCAGCTGCAAAGGCAGGCGGCACGAAAATGATGGAAACATTGGCTCCAGCCTGTTCAACAGCCTGCTGAACGGTGTTGAATACGGGCCGGTCGAGGTGCGTTTGGCCACCTTTCCCAGGTGTTACGCCCCCAACAACGCTGGTACCATATTCGATCATCTGCTGGGCATGAAAACTGCCTTCCGAGCCAGTAAAGCCCTGGACGATAACTTTAGAATCTTTGTTGACTAAAACAGACATGACAGGTTTTAGAAATCGTTGGCGATACGGTTATGTAAGAAAAGACGAATAGATAAAGGGATGCGGGATTTCCTGCTGGTTCATCTATCCTTCTTGCGTCTTTAAAAGTTGGGCAAAAGTAGCCGAAACTTCGTAAATTACGTGATGATTTTTTCGCATATCCTTTCCGGCTCCATTCTGGCCGGGGCGGGCGTCGGCGTGTTCTGGCACTTTTTCGGACGCATTTCCTTATTCAACCGCCTGTTATGGGGTTTCTTTTTGCTATTAACATCGCTGGCAGCTTTGATTGGAGTAATTTATTTCGCTGGTAATGAATCGCTCGAACCGCTCCATCAATCTATGATTATACTGTCTGATAGTCTGGGAGTTGTGTGCGTCGTAACCGCCGTATACGCCCTCCTGAATCAGCGAAAACTGTCCCTGACAACGTTCACAACGACTATACTTATTGGGCTGTGTTTATTTATCAGTCTATTACTACCCGACGTACGTGTTTTTACACCTATTGTTCCTTCATTAGGTATTTTAGTTCTGATGCTGATGGCCGTATTTTCCTTACTTCAACGTAACAAACGTGGCCTCTGGGTAGTCATGGCGACAATGATGATGGGCTTAGCTACGAAAGCAGATGCCTTTGGCTCACTTATTCATCCCACCGATTTTTACCATTACGCTACAACAGTTGCCCTCTGGTTTTTCGGAAAAGCATCAGACTGGCGCGTTGGCATCGTGTAACTTATCATTACACCGAAAAAAAGGAGCGTTATCCTAACCAATCCTTTCCGCAATCAGTTACTCACTCTATCTTTTCCATATAGGAAAAAAAAGAAGCGATTAATTACTCAACGAACGTGAATTTACTGGAATTAGCACACGATCCGGTCCAGACCGCCCGAGCCGCCCGGCTTGTGTACATGAGCGACACAATGCCGGGTATTCATCGTCAGCGCGTGGGTAATCATTTTACTTACGTCGATCCCAAAGGCAACCCGCTTGAGGATGAAACAACATTAGCCCGTATCCGAAGCATGACCTTGCCACCGGCTTGGGAAAGCGTCTGGATCAGCCCCAAAGCCAATGGGCATTTACAGGCAACGGGCATCGACACCAAAAATCGGAAGCAATACCGCTACCATACAAAGTGGAACGCCATTCGGAGTGAAACAAAATTTTTCCGAATGGTGGCCTTTGGTGAAGCACTGCCGCTGCTTCGAGAACGACTGGCCAAAGACCTGAAAACCAGTACACTTTCTCGGGAGAAAGTAATTGCTATTGCGCTCAGCGTGATGGAACAAACATTGATCAGGGTAGGAAATGCCGCCTACGAAAAAGAATATGGGTCTTATGGCCTGACAACGCTTAAAAACCGGCATGTGAAGCTCGAGGGCAATGAGGCTCGCTTTAGCTTTAAAGGCAAAAAAGGTATTTACCACGACATTACCCTCCACGATCGGCGATTATCGCGCTTAGTGAAAGCCTGTAGAGACCTTCCAGGAAAAGAGTTATTTCAATATATCGATCCAAACGGCGATCGCCACTCTATCGACTCGGGTATGGTGAATGATTATTTACACGATACGATGGGCGATGATTTTTCGGCAAAAGATTTCCGTACATGGGCCGGAACCGTGAACGCGTTACGGCTTCTAGTTGAGCTGGAGCCTTGCGATACGGAGAAAGATCTGAAGAAAAATGTAAACACGGTGCTGGACGAAGTAGCCCATCAATTAGGAAACACCCGTACTGTTTGCCGAAAGCATTATGTACATCCGCAAATTCTGGAAGCCTACGAATGCCAGGATTTGAATCCGTACATCAAACAAAAAACCAGATTCCGCCAAAGCAGCCCTTTTGGACTTGACGGCGTTGAAAAATTGCTCCTGAAATTTCTGAAAGACCAGATTAAGGTGGTGAAGTAAGTGAAGTGGGTGAACTAAGTGAAGTAGATAGCGTTCACGTCTAGCAACTACTTCACTTAGTTCACCCACTTCACTTACTTACTGTCCAAGATCCTGGGTAATAGTACTACTAAGACGGAGCAATTCAATTTCAGCAGCTTTTGCACTGAATTCGGCCTCAATCAGACGGGTTTGTGCGTTGATGGCATTACGTTGCACATCGCGAAACTCAACAAAAGTGGAATTGCCTATGCGGTAACGGTCATAGGCAATCTCGACGTTCTGATTTGCTAATTGGTTATTCAATAGTTCCAGGTTTAACAGCTGTAAACTATTCTGATAAGCCTGATAGGTCTGGCTCAGAGCCGTTTGAAGTTGGAGTCGCTGGTTGGCTTCCTGATCCTGAGCAATAATTGTATTAACACGAGCATTCTGAATCTGGCGTTTCAGGTTATAGCCATTAAAAATCGGAATTGAGGCAACTATGTTATAGTTAAGCGCACTAGTTCGGCCAGTTTCCACCCCAAATCCTCCCTGGTTATCCTGGAACTGGTAACTGTATCCTGCCGTGGCTGTAACGAGCGGTAATTGTGCTGCATTGGCTAATTCTACATTAAGACCAACCACTGTGCGGTTAAGGACAGCCGCTGCAAGTAATGGGTTATTTGTTGTTAGCGATTGTTGAAGTGGAAGCAATTGCAAGTTTGGCCGGGCAATGATTGTGTCCCGAACGGCAAACTCCGTTTGTGGATCACGAATCAGCACATTATTTAGAACAATCTTTGCGTTTCGTAACGCCTGTTCCTGCGAAAGTAGAGCCGCACTATCGGTATTATAATCAACTTGAGCACTCAAAAAATCAACTTTCGAGCGTGTGCCAACTTCGTAATTCGCCTTGGCCAGTTCCAGCCGTTCACGTGAAATATCGAGTGCCTGGCTAAAGGCTATCAGCCGTTGCAATTGGCGAACAACATCGTAATAGCTGGTTGCTACACTGGCCAAGGTAGCCTCTATGTTCGCGCGGGTATTCACAGTACTTATCTGTAGCAACTGTTGAAGCTGCGTATAGACTGTCCGGCGAGAATAGCCATTGAAGATGGTGTAATTTAGGTTTAGGCCCAAATTAGACGTACGGTTAAAAATACCTCGCCCCTCTCTGGGCGCTGGCGATCCTCCAATGAATGTTTGCCGAAAATTTTGAACCCCGCCATTTGAATTACCATTAAATGTTAAGGAAGGCAAATACCCTGCGTTACCTTTTGTGTAGTTGTTTTTGGCAATCTCCTCCAGCGAACGGTTAATATGGATTTGATAGTTCTTGCCAACTGCCTGTTCAATCGCCTGTGGAAGCGTTAGTAACTCTCCCGGTTGAGGAAGAGTGGCGAGCGTAAAAGTGCGTTGCTGAGCACGTTGGATGGCATTTTGGGGCTGTTGAGCAAAGACAGAAAGAGGAAGACAAGCAAAAAGAAGCCAACTGCTGAGTTTCATTGATTCGAGGTTGAGAAGAACAAGTAAGACAAAAGTAAGAGAATCTTCAATTGGCCCGTCAGCTTATTCACCTTTCCCTTATCTTGCATACTTTCCTTGTAATCCTCATGAAACGTCTTCTACTGCTATTTTCTACTCTTTCGGCCCTATTATCAGGCTGTTCGTTCAAAAAAAAAGCTGATTTACTAGTCAAGAATGCGCTCGTTTATACGGCAGATTCAAGTTTTTCAACTGCCGATGCGTTTGTGGTTAGTGATGGAAAATTTCTGGCAGTAGGGAAAGGGCAAGCGTTTGCCGATCAATATGATGCCACCACAACAGTCGACCTTGCCGGAAAACCCGTTTACCCTGGCTTTTTCGATCCCCATTCTCACTTTCTGGGACTGGGCCAAGTACTCGATCAGGCTGACCTGGTTGGCGCAGAATCGTATGATGAAGTGATTGAACGATTGAAAACGTTTTATAAAACTCACCCAAACGTACTGTGGCTTACTGGGCGGGGTTGGGACCAGAATGACTGGCCTGGTCAGGCTTTCCCAACCAAAGAAAAACTAGATGCTGCGTTCCCAACTATACCGGTCGCATTGATGCGCGTAGATGGTCATGCGCTGTTTGTGAACTCCAAAGCCCTTCGATTAGCCAATGTAACCGCCGGTTCGAAACTACCGGGGGGCGAAGTTCTCATGGAAAATGGTCAGCCAACAGGTGTATTGGTAGATAATGCTATGCAGCTCATCAAGCGTGTGATTCCAAGGCCCGATAATGCCGATAAAGCCCGGATGTTATTGAATGCCCAAAAGGCTTGTTTTGCGCTGGGACTTACCACTATATCCGATGCTGGCATTAGCCCCGACGAAATCAACCTGATCGACAGCCTGCAACAGAGCGGCAAACTCAAGATTCGCGATTATGCGATGATTAGCCTCGGCGAACCGAACATGAATTACTTCCTGAAACGGGGTCCTTTCCAGACAGATCGACTAACTGTTCGGGCATTTAAACTCTATGCCGATGGCGCTTTAGGCTCACGCGGAGCCTGCCTGCGCCAACCTTACAGCGACCGCCCCGAAACTGGAGGGTTTCTCTTGCTTGCCCCCACTGAGCTGGAACGCGTCACAAAACTCCTTTATGCGTCTAAATTTCAGGCGAATACCCACTGCATTGGTGACTCTGCCAACCATTTGATGCTCGATTTGTATGGCAAGCTTCTAAAAGGCAAGAATGACCGCCGGTGGCGAATCGAGCACGCCCAGGTTGTATCGCCCGAAGATGTCTTGAAGTTTGGTCAGTATTCAATTATTCCATCCGTACAGCCAACACATGCCACCTCAGATATGTACTGGGCCGCCGACAGGCTGGGGCCAATTCGCGTAAAAGGAGCTTATGCGTTTAATGATCTGATGAAACAGAATAGCCTCATTGCCTTTGGTAGTGACTTCCCGGTAGAAGCGGTTAATCCTTTATTTGGGTTTCATTCGGCAGTGGCTCGCCAGGATGCTAAAAACTTTCCGGAAGGCGGCTACCAAATGGAGAATGCTGTTGATCGAAAGTCGGCGCTACTCGCCATGACTCGCTGGGCCGCGTATGCCAACTTTGAAGATCAACTACGAGGCTGTATCGCGCCAGGCAAACAGGCTGACTTCGTGGTGCTTGACCAGGACATTATGACCGTTCCGAATCAGAAAATTCGCCAGACGAAAGTGAAACAAACCTGGATCGGTGGCGAGCGGGTATTCTAACGTTTTTCGACAGGATTTACAGGATCCACAAGATTACAACACAGAAAAAATCTTGTGAATCCTGTCAATCCTGTCGAAAAGTCTGTCAATACACGTCCAGTACCTGATAGGTCATTTTATTGAACGTTGCTACATCACCTACCTTTCGCCCTGCCAAAGCCACTGCAATGGGAGATGCGGCCGAAATGGCGAAATAATCCTTTCCGTTGGCGGTAAGTTTACCCGCACTCATACTGACAAAAAACGATCCCCGATTCGTACTAACCAGGCAACCGGGCTGAACAGTCTCATAGTTTTTATCGATGTTCAACCGGGATAATTCCTGACCAAGTTTCTGGGCTTCTGCTAAAAGTTGCGCGTTTCGGTCGCGTTCAAGTTGGGCCATAGCTCGCCCGGTTTCGTATTTGTCGCCTGCGCTACTTTTCGATTCTGAGTTAGCAGCCTCCTGAGCGTCTTCCATCGCCTGTCGGGCGGTGCTGATTCGCTGTTGCACATAGGCTTCGCATAGGGCGAAAAGAGCCGATTTAATTTCCTGTTGTTGATTTAGCACCTTATAAATTTCGTTTCTTCATCTCCCCTACTGCAAAATTTGCGGCCCGGGCCGTTAAGGCCATAAAGGTGATAGAGGGGTTCTGCGAGCCAGTCGATGTCATGGCAGCCCCATCTGTTACAAATACATTTTTAACGCTGTGAAGCTGGTTATGAGCATTCAGCAGGGATGTTTTCGGATCGCGCCCCATGCGCACTCCCCCCATTTCGTGAATATCGAGGCCAGGATTGCGATGGTCATCATACGGATGAATATGCTTACATCCCGCTTTTTCCAGCATATCGGCCCCCTGTTCCAGAAAGTCCTTCATCACTTTTACATCATTCTCCGTATAATCGATAGCCGTCACAAGTTGTGGGATTCCCCACGGATCTTTTTGATTAGGACTGAGCCGAACATGGTTTTCGAAACGCGGAACGGTTTCGGCCTGCATCATCATAAACACATGCCAGGCTCCAGGGGCACTTAATTTATCTTTGAAATCAGCCCCAAAACCTTCTTGTCCGTTGCCGCGTTGCCAACCCGATCGTGCCGCACTGAAGGCTACCATATAGCCCCGCTGAAAGTCAGTTTCCTGCTTTCTGACATTTCGAAAGTTAGGCATAAATGCCGTTGTTGGCCGACGACCATAATAATAACCATCGTCGAATCCTTCATAATCGGCCACAATATTACCCCGGTAATTGTGAAAAGCTACATAATGCCCAAGCACGCCACTATCATTTCCCAAACCATTCGGGAAACGGCGGGATGTTGAATTGAGTAGTAGTAGATTGGTGTTCAGGCAAGCCGCATTGACAAAAATGATCCGGGCAAAATACTCGGTCATTTGTTTCGTATGGGCATCAATGACCCGAACGCCCGTAGCCTTTTGTTTACCCTCATCATAGATAATGGAGTGAACGACCGAATCAGGCCGGAGGGTCAATTTTCCTGTTTTAGCTGCCCAGGGGATCGTTGACGAATTTGAACTAAAATAGCCGCCATACGGGCAGCCGCGATAACATAGATGCCGTGCCTGACATTGCGCCCTCCCCTGATCAAAATGAACTTGCTTTGGTTCGGTCAAATGCGCACACCGGCCAATAATAACATGGCGGTCTTTGTAGTGTTCGGCAACCCGTTTTTGAATGTGTTTTTCCACACAATTCAGCTCCCAGGGTTTAAGAAATTCGCCATCAGGCAGGGTTTCCAACCCATCTTTATTGCCACTAATGCCTACAAATTTTTCGACATGACTGTACCAGGGAGCAATATCCTCATAGCGAATTGGCCAATCGACGGCGGCTCCATCGCGGGCGTTTGCTTCAAAATCGAATTTGCTCCAGCGTTGGGTCTGGCGCGCCCAAATCAATGACTTCCCACCTACCTGGTAACCTCGAATCCAGTCGAAGGGCTTTTCCTGGACGTACGGATGCTCGGCATCTTTCACAAAAAACTGCTGCGTCCCCTCATCGAGCGCATAGCATTTTGTCGCAATCGGATTGGCCTGTTCAAATGTTTCGGGCATGCGGTTTCGGTGCGAAAACTCCCAGGGATTGAGCGTTGCCGTCGGGTAATCCACAATGTGCCGAACATCCCGCCCACGCTCCAACACAAGCGTTTTCAGGCCCTTCTCACACAGCTCTTTAGCTGCCCAACCTCCACTGATGCCTGAACCGATAACGATGGCATCGTAGGTATTTTGTTTGGTAGCATCGATGTTGATGTTCATAAGCAGGTCTTTAAGTTATAAAAGTACTAATCCCAGTTATCCATACCATATACAAAGCATGATCTTTTAACAATAGAATTATTGTTAAAAGATTTGACAATAATTCTATTGTTACCATATTTGACAATAAAATTATTGTCAAATGAGAAATATCATCGGCCAAGCTGTAGCTGGGAGCGATTTCTTTGAGCGCCCACAGGTAATCAACAAAATACGCCGGGCCATTCGTAATGGTAGCTCGGTGTATTTATCTGCCCCTCGACGAGTGGGCAAAACATCCGTGATGAACTTTCTTCAGGATAACCCAGATGCTGCCCATCATTATGTGTATGTTATTACGCAATCCATTGATTCGGTAGATAATTTCTACAAGGAATTAGCGAAGCAGGTCATTGATAGTCCAGCTTTCCGCACAATGTCGAAAATTACAGACACGCTAAAAAAAGTAGCGGGCGGACTATTGCAACGGATCAACCTAAAAGTCTCCATTCCGTTCCTGGACGTTTCACTCGACAAAGGAGAAGCTGTAAATTTTCAAACAGATTTTGAGAAACTACTGGAAGAGTTAGACCTGGACGGCGGAAAACTCATTATCATGGTCGATGAATTCACCGAAACAATCGACAATATCCTGTTAAAGCATAGTAAGCAGGAAGCCCGGCGGTTTCTGCAAACATTCCGTGAACTGATGCACAACCGCAAGTTGACGAACAAAGTACAATTTCTCCTGACAGGCTCTATTGGTTTGCAACCCCTGGTTAAGAAACTCGAAGCTAGTGATCTGGTTAATCAACTCCAATACATCGATATTCCACCACTTACTGAAGAAGAAGCTTGTACACTCTTCCGAAAACTCACTGAACGGGAAGGTATTCAAATTGCCGATGAGACTGTTCGCTTTATCCTCCAAAAGATTGATTGGCTAATGCCGTTTCATGTACAATTATTGGTACAGGAAGTTATTGATGTCTATGAAAGCAGTGGCAATCCGATTGACCATACAAAGGCTGATAAAGCCTTTCAGCAGGTGTTTCATCAGCGAAACAAAATCTACTTTGAACAGTATTATGAGCGACTGAAAAAACGGCTCGAACCTGGTGCAGAATATCTGTTTGTGCATGACGTATTGAACCGGGCTACCGAAGAATTACCAGTAGAAAAATCCGTAGTTCACGATCTGGCAGTCAAGCACGGGCTTGCCGATAATTACAAAGCCACGGTTGAGTCGCTGGAATATGACGGTTACTTGCACCAAACCGACGATACCAACGCGTACCGATTCAATTCATCCATTCTCAAATTCTGGTGGAAAAAATATGTCTGCTAATCCACAACCGCTAATTGCTACCATCTACAATCCTCACAATCAGAGTAAAGAAGCGTTGATTGCCGGGTTCATTGCCCGCAAGCAAAAATTCGAGCGGATTTTCCGGGATATTCGTGACGCGCCCATGATAAAACCTGAGCAGCATTACCTTATTCAGGGGATTCGGGGAATGGGAAAAACAACATTGCTATTACGGATTGCCTATGAAATTGACAACCTACCTGAATTACGCCAGCGCCTAATACCGATCGTATTCAATGAGGAAGAATATGGCATTAGCTCACTGGCTGATGTCTGGGAACGTACAGCCCAATACCTCGGCGAAACTGACGCATCGTTTGTTGACTTATATGAAACCATAACAAAACAATACGGCCAGGCAGAGTATGAACAACAAGCTTTTCAAACGCTTATTGCGGCACTCCAGCAACAGAATAAAAAATTACTACTACTCATTGACAATATCGGCGATCTGCTAAAAAAGTTAGATACGCAGGAAGAAAAACGCTTACGTGAAATATTACTTACGACACCAGAGCTTCGACTAATCGGCGCTACATCAGTAGCTATCGAACAAGTACATGATTACACCAAACCATTCTATGAGTTTTTCAAAGTTCTTTATCTAGAAGGGCTTAATCGGCAGGAAGCTATCGACCTATTTTTAAAACTGGGCGACACATATCATACAGAAGCGGTTAAGCAATTAATTGAACGACAGCCAGGACGTATTGAAGCTATTCGCCGACTAACAGGAGGAGTAATTCGAACAATGGTGCTATTATTTGAAATTTTAGTCGAAAATGATTCCGGTTCCGTTTTTCGAGATTTAGAAACGTTACTTGATCGAGTCACTCCACTCTATAAACACCGTATTGACGATTTATCGGCGCAACAACAAAAGATTGTGGCTGCGCTAGCACAGGCGTGGGATGCCGCTAGTACAAAAGAAATAGCTCAAATTGTTCGGCTGGAAAGCAAAGCTGTATCCGCCCAACTAACACAACTCATTAACAATGGAGTAATAGAGAAACAAGAAACTCCAACTAAAAACCATCTATATCGGCTCGAAGAACGCTTCTTCAATATATGGTATTTAATGCGTTATGGCCGTAGAACTGATCAAAGAGTTTTATGGTTAGTGCGTTTTTTTGAAATAATGTTCAAATGGGATAATGAATGGATGCAAGAGAAAATCAAGATGCACCTTCAGGCAATGGAAGTTGGGAGTTTAGACCCAGAAGCCGCTTTATATTTAACTACAGCATTCGCAGGAATTGTAAATGATGAAGAGTTAGAAGACTTACTTAGCAAAACAACTAAGCTTTATTTAATTACGAAAGGGAGGCAAGAATTAGCAAATGAAATAGGATACTCTAGGCATGAGAAAGTTACAGAAATGTTAAAAAAACAACAATATAACGAGGCTGCATTACTGTTAAGTAAGTTCAAAAATATTACCTTAAACGTATATCTTGACCTAATTGGGTGCTATCTTCTTTTAAATAGAAAAGACCTTGCTGAGTATTTTTTCATTGAGTTAATGAAATACAAGAATAAATTAATTCAACAATTAATAATATATCTAAAAATAAGATCGTTGAATAGGGGAAGCAAAAAGAAGAAATTACTTGGCCCGTATGCCATATATGGGGAATTTGTTAGTTTCTCAATAGACTTTAAAAATCTTCAAAAAATAAATATTACCTCATCAACTTATACTTTAATTGCTGAATTATTAATTATATATTTCAGCAAAGAGATCCGAAACAGAAAAGAATTTGCACTTTCTCTCACAGAAATACTTGTACCTAGAAACAATATAAGTTCTATTTTAGATATAGAACCAAATGTTCTTATCGCAATCAATATAATATACTTATGGAATAATCAATATAATCTTTTAGGGTTTGACATTACAAATAGTTCTTATTTAAATCGTATAGATCTATATAGTTCTTACCTAAAACTCCTCCTAGCAAAAAAACAATACCACACTGCCTACAACTATTTCCAGCAGGAAGAATGGCAGCTAAAAGATCGTTTTAAGCCGCTCTATTATGCTACGTTGTTTTTCTTAAAAGACGAATACCCAACCGAGTACCTGCGCATGGGACCCGAACTGAAAGAAACCGTTGACGATATCCTGGCCGAAGTGGCACAAATGGCTATCGACTACGCTTAAGCCCACTTCCCTAACAAAATCCACCAGTTCAATAGATTTTGTAAACAACCCTCGCTGCTTTGGGATTATCCAAAAAGTACAACCAAAGCAACGTTATGACACTTGACATTCCCCCACAGCATCAGGACGTCCAACCGGGTATTGAAGCCACACTGGACCCACAGCCGCAGGTAATACGGCCTTCTTACAAAGGCGCTAACAAGCTAAAAGATAAAGTCGCGCTTATTACGGGTGGCGACTCAGGAATTGGACGGGCAGTAGCCGTTCACTTTGCCCGCGAAGGGGCCGATGTTGCCATTTCATATACCCCCCGAGAGGACGTAGATGCGCAAAAAACCAAACAGTTAGTTGAAGCCGAAGGACGTAAATGCCTGTTGCTACCGGGCGATATTCGCCAGGAAGCGTACTGTACGCAACTCGTAGAAGATACGGTAAAGCAATTCGGAAAGCTCAACATTCTGGTCAACAATGCAGGGTTGCAGTTGCAACACCAGACGCTCGAAGAGGAAACCGATGAGGATTTGTTAGCTACGTTCGAAACCAATATCTATTCGTTTTTCCGGGTAACGAAAGCCGCTGTATCTCACTTACATAAGGGCGATACCGTTATCAACACAACCTCCGTTACGGCCTACCAGGGCCGGGCCGATTTGCTCGAATATTCATCCACCAAGGGAGCCATTATGACCTTCACAAGAGCGTTATCCAGTAACTTAATTACCAAGGGTATTCGTGTGAACGCTGTTGCACCGGGCCCCATCTGGACACCGCTCAATCCGGCGTCGGTTAGTGCAGAAGAAGTAGCTGAGTTTGGCAAAGATGTACCGATGAAACGCCCTGGTCAACCCAGCGAAGTAGCCCCTACTTACGTATTTCTGGCTTCAGAAGATGCTTCTTACATTACCGGGCAGGTCATGCACCCCAACGGCGGTACTATTGTAAATGCATAATGTAGAGACGCATACTTGCGTCTCACGCGCGTCAGCTAAAACCATCCGCATATGGAGACGCAAGTATGCGTCTCTATAAAAATCAACTAGTATGGATCAAATGGAAATTGAAACCAAGCCCCAGCATCAGAACGCACAGCCGGGCCTGGAATATAAAATGGACCCACAACCGATCTACATTCGGGATGATTATCAGGGGTCGGATAAACTGAAACATAAAATCGCGGTCATTACCGGTGGCGATTCGGGAATTGGCCGGGCAGTAGCCATCCACTTCGCCCGCGAAGGAGCCGATTTAGCCTTGCTCTATCATCCTCGTGAAGAAGAGGATGCACAGAAAACAAAAGACCTGGTTGAAGCGGAAGGGCGTCGTTGCCTGCTGGTTTCGGGCGATCTGAAAGAACTGACTTTTATTCAGGATGCTGTCGATTTGATTGTTGATACGTATGATCACGTCAATATTCTGGTCAATAATGCCGCCAACCATGTCGAGCAAACGGAGTTTACGAGAATCTCAGATCAACAGATGCGTGAAACGTTTGAGCTAAATATTCTGGCCATGTTTCGATTCACAAAAATCCTGTTGCCGTATATGACAGCGGGCGATTGTATCATCAATACAACGTCGGTTGTATCCTACCGAGGCACTGAATCATTGATCGACTATGCCTCGACGAAAGGCGCTGTTACGTCCTTCACCCGCTCGTTATCGCAGAATTTATTGGAACGTAACATTCGGGTCAATGCGGTGGCGCCCGGCCCTATCTGGACTCCCCTCATTGTGGCGACGAAAACACTTAAAGAAGTGGAAGAGTTTGGCAAAGACACCCCTATGGAACGCGCTGGTCAACCTGCCGAATTGGCCCCAGCTTACGTATTTCTGGCTTCGGAGGATGCGTCTTATTTTGCAGGTCAGGTTATCCATGTAAACGGCGGAGAGGTCGTTAATTCATAGCGATTCTACCAAGCCAATATTATCTTTATAGCCATTCTGAACGTTGTTTCGGAATGGCTTTTCATTGATGGAAACAACAGCCCATTCTCCTCTTCCCGTACCCCTACACCCCGGTCTGCCCATACTAGGCAATACCCTTGCCTTTCTGCGAAATCCGCTCAGCACACTACATACGTTGCAGCGCCAGCACGATCGTCTTGTCCATCTGCGTATTGGCGGAC